>DKVN01000074.1 GCA_002491225.1 Faecalibacterium sp. UBA7177 | reverse complement strand
ACCACGCCCTTGCCCCGGATGGTGCCCTTTTTGGCCCCGTCGCCCGCGGTGGCGTCGTCCTTGTACGAGACGATCACGAGACCCGGGTCATCGGTGGCAAACACCTTTTTGGCCTTGCCCTCGTAGAGTTGTTCGCGCTTTTCCATGATGGAATCCTCCTTGTTTTGTATAAAAATGGATATTGAATACGGTTAGTATATTGCAAGCGGCGTTACAGCGCCGCCAGTTCGGCCTGCAGGGCGGTCTCCTTTTGGGCGATCGTCTCGGCCATTGCGGTGCGGGCGGCGGCGAGGCGGGCGGCCAGTGCTTCGTCCGACACGGCGAGGATCTCGGCGGCCAGCACGGCGGCGTTTTTGGCCCCGCCGAGGGCCACGGTGGCCACCGGGATGCCGCTGGGCATCTGCACGGTGGCGAGCAGCGCGTCAAGGCCGTCCAGCGCGCCGCCCTTCATCGGGATGCCGATCACCGGCAGGGTGGTGTTGGCGGCGATCGCCCCGGCGAGGTGCGCCGCCATGCCCGCGGCGCAGAGAATCACACCAAAGCCGTTTTCCCGCGCGGCGGCGGCAAACGCGGCGGCGGGGCCGGGGGTGCGGTGGGCGCTGAGGATGTGCGCCTCGAACGGGATGCCGAATTCTTTCAGCTGGGCGCAGGCGGCCTTGACGACCGGCCAGTCACTGTCGCTGCCCAGCAGGACAGCCACCTTTTTGGGTTCGCTCATGGGTTGGGTTCCTCCTTTGGGTTCGTGGGGTTTTGCCCCGGTTTCATCCGCCGCGGCGGAAAAGAAAAGGCGTGGCGCATCCCGCTCAGGGATACACCACGGCCAAGGTTCCTTCGGTTTTGGGGGCGGCGCGATGGCCGGAAAAGGGTGCGAAAGGCCGCGGGCAGCCTGCGTGCAGGCTGCGCCCCTGCCAGCTGCGGCGCGGCGCGGTGCTGCGGCGATGCTCAATCACGACCACACAGCCTCCCATCCCGGCCCCGGATGTGGGGGCCGCCCCAAGGTAGCGCGCGCCGGGTTGTTGGCCCCGGCGGCCCGCTGCAAAAATGCGTCCATGCAAAATGCGTCCATGCTCAGTATAAATTTTCCCGGCGCAAAGCGCAAGCGGCAAAGGGGGGGCGCGGAGCATTTTCAGCCAAAACAACAAACTGCCGGGCGTTTCGTGGGGTTTTTTGGCACGATTTACAAGCGTTACAAGCGCCCGCCGCGCTTTCTCTTATAATAGTACCAAATTAGCTGCGCGGCCAGCGCCAAAACGCCAAGCGCACAGAGGATGAGCCCCGCCTTGAGGCCGGGGGTGATATAGTAAAGGCCGATCACATGCTCGCCCGCGGGGATTTCGAGTGCCATAAACATGCTGTTGGCCCGGCGGGGGGTGGCCTGCACCCCGTCGATGGTGGCCCGCCAGCCGCGCGAGTAGGGGATCGCGAGGCCGAGGATGCAGTCGCGCTCGGTTTGCAAAAGGCCCGCGACGCTGTTTTTGCCCACCACCACGTTTTGCAGCACCGTCTGGCCCAGCGCATCGGCCGCGGCGTCGTAGGCGGCGGTGGCGTAACCCCAGAGCGCGAGCCCCGCGAGCGAAAAGCGGCTGCCCTGCGAGAGGGTGAGGCGCACCGTGTGCTCGCCCGGCCCGGCCGGGCCGAGGTTGACCCAGCAGGCGTCGTGGTCAAAGGTGTTGAGGAAGATCTCGGGGGAGGGGTTCTCGTCCATCGCGCAGAAACAGTGGTTGGGGGCGGGGTTTTGCTCCACCACAAGGCCCGAGAGGCAGAGGTGCACCTCGGCCTCCTCGGACAGGGTAAAGCGCAAGGTCAGGCCGCTCTCGTCGCTGTCCGGCGCGGCGGTGAGGACGCCGTCCTGCCAGGCGGCCCCGCCCTCGGCCTGCCAGCTTGCTTCGAGCGGGGTCACCCCTGCCACCGCGGGCTCGGCGGCAAAGCCGTCCGGCACTTCCCCGTCGGCCAGGGCGGCGGCCGAGAGCATCGCCGCCTGCTTTTGCAGCGCGTTGAGAGAGGCATACTGCTCCGCGCTGATCGCGGCGGTGTAGGCGTAGCCCAGCGGCAGGGTGTGGCGGTTTTCGTACTGCAAAAGGTTCGCGCCGCTCTCGGGGATAAAGGTGTACACCGGGGCCTGCGGGGTCTCGCCCACAAGGTCAAAGCCATAGGGCACCCGGCTCTCATCCCCCGGGCGCGCGCAGGTGTAGCGCACCGCGGCCAGGGTGTCCAGCGCCATGCAGCTGTCCAGGCTGCGGAAGGAGCAGTGGTTCAGCTGGGCGGGCAGCAGCGCCCAGTCGCAGAGCATGGCGTCGGTATAGTGGGGGCTCAGGATGCTGTAATACTCCGAGAGGCCCTTGTACCCGCCCACCAGCGGGCTGTTGGGGCCGGACCACCAGCGCTCAAGGGCCACGTCGGTCGTGTCCACCCGGTACTCCCCCTCGGGCAGGGTATCGGCGGTGACCGGCGGCATCTGCCGGGCAAACCGCTCGCCGCGGTAGCCGTAGCAGCGGCCGGCGCTGTCCCCATACAGGGCAAGGGCGGGCTGGGCCAGCACCAGCGCGGCCAGCAGCACACAGCAGGCGGTTTGCAGCGGCCGGGCGGCGCGGGGCAGCCGCTGCCAGAGCCGGGGGAGGCTGGCCGCCGCCAGCAGTAAGAGCCCGGCCAGCAGAAAGCCCAGCCAGACCCACTGGGCCCGCTGCCCGCCGCCCGAGGCGAAGAGCAGGGCGGCCAGCAACACCAGCGCCGCCCCGGCGGCCAGCTGGGGGCGGGTGAGGGAGGCTGCGGCGGGCGCGGGCCAGCAGCGGGCGGCGGCAAAGGCCGCCAGAAACTGCAGCACAAACCAGAAGCGGGTTTCGGGCGTATCGCCAAAGCCGACCAGCACGCCCTGCGCCAGAGGCGAGACGGTGAAGAGGGCCACGACCCCAAAGCCCGCGATCAGCGGCCAGGAGCGGCCCGCGCGCGGGGCGGGCGTGTCCAACCCGCTTGGTCCGTGCGGGGGATGTTTCCCTG
>DKVN01000097.1:6790-7697 GCA_002491225.1 Faecalibacterium sp. UBA7177 | reverse complement strand
CTGGAGCGCCCCGCCCTGCCCGGCTTTGCGGGCGGTGCGGCGGCAGAGGGGGCCGGGGCAGCCCCCGGCGCGACGGTTCGCCCGATGCTCAACATCGCCCTGCCCAAGGGGCGGCTGGGCGGTCAGGTCTATGCCCTTTTGCAAAAGGCGGGCTACGGCTGCGGCGAGGAGCCGGGCGCGACCCGGCGGTTGGTGGTGGAAAACCCGGCGGCCGGGGTCCGGTACTTTCTGGTCAAGCCCAGCGACGTGGCCATCTATGTCGAGCACGGCGCGGCGGATGTGGGCATCGTCGGCCGGGACATTCTGGCCGAGCACAGCCCGGACGTCTACGAGCTGCTGGATACCGGCCTCGGCCGCTGCCGGATGTGCGTGGCGGGCCCCGCGGGCTTTGCCGAGGACCACGCCCGCGCCCTGCGGGTGGCCACCAAGTTCATGAATATCGCCCGCGGCCACTACGCCGCAAAGGGCCGCGCCATCGACCTCATCCAGATCAACGGCTCGGTCGAGCTGGCCCCGGTGCTCGGGCTCTCGGATGTCATTGTCGACATCGTGGAGACCGGCACCACCCTGAAAGAAAACGGCCTGGCCGTGCTGGAGGAGTTTCTGCCCATCAGCGCCCGGCTCATCGCCAACAAATCCAGCTGGCAGTTCAAGCGCCCGGCCATCGAGGCGCTCGAACAGGCCTTTCGTGAGGTGACAGAATGATCCGCATCTTTGAGTTTGACAGCCTTTCCCCCGCCGAGATTCTGACAAGGGACAACCGGGCCGATCCGACGGTGGATGGCGCGGTGGACGCGATTTTGGCCGACGTGCGCCAGAACGGCGACGCCGCCCTGCGGCGGTACGCCGCGCAGTTTGACCACGCCGAGCTGTCCGACCTTGCCGTGAGCGAGGCTGAGCGTGCCGC
>DKVN01000097.1:2153-6495 GCA_002491225.1 Faecalibacterium sp. UBA7177 | reverse complement strand
ACCCCGCGGCCGGGGGTGGTGCTGGGCCAGCGGTACACCCCGCTCGAGCGGGTGGGGGTGTATGTGCCGGGCGGCACCGCCAGCTACCCCAGCACCGTGCTGATGGACGTGATCCCGGCCAAGCTGGCCGGGGTGGACGAGATCGTCATGGCTACCCCGCCCCGGCCGGACGGCAGCATCGCCCCGGCCATCCTCGCCGCGGCCGGCATCGCCGGGGTGGATCGCATCTTCCGCATGGGCGGCGCGCAGGCGGTGGCGGCCCTGGCCTACGGCACCGAGAGCGTGCCGAGGGTGGACAAGATCGTCGGCCCCGGCAACATCTATGTGGCCGAGGCCAAGCGCAAGGTGTACGGTCAGGTGGACATCGACATGATCGCCGGGCCCAGCGAGATCCTGGTGCTGGCGGACGGCAGCTCCAACCCCGCCTGGGTGGCGGCCGACCTGCTGAGCCAGGCCGAGCACGACAGGCTCGCCAGCGCGGTGCTGGTCACCGACAGCCGCGCCCTGGCCGAGGCGGTGGCCGCCGAGCTCGAGCGCCAGCTGGCGTTGCTGCCGCGGCAGGAGATTGCCCGGGCCAGCATCGAGGCGAATGGCAAGATCATCCTCACCGACAGCCTCGAAAAGGCGGTGCGGGCCGCCAACCTCATCGCGCCCGAGCATCTTGAGCTCTGCGTGGACGACCCCTTCCGGCTGCTGGGGCTGGTGCGCAACGCGGGCAGCGTCTTTTTGGGCCGGTACGCGCCCGAGGCGCTGGGTGATTACTTTGCCGGGCCCAACCACACCCTGCCCACCAGCGGCACCGCCCGCTTTTCCAGCCCGCTCTCGGTGGATGATTTTGTCAAAAAGTCCTCCTTTACCTACTACACCACCGAGGCGCTGGCCGCCGAGGCCGACCAGGTGGCCCTCTTTGCCCGGCAGGAGGGGCTGGAGGCCCACGCTCGCAGCGCGCTTGCCCGCAAGCAGCCGACAGAGGAGGGAACCACACGATGAGCCGTTTTCTTTCCGCCGAGGCGCAGCGCCTCGCGCCCTACCAGCCCGGCGAGCAGCCGGGCGAGGGCTTCATCAAGCTGAACACCAACGAGAACCCCTTTCCCCCCAGCCCGGCGGTGGCCGCCGCGGTGGCGGGCCGGATCGACCGGCTGCGCTTTTATAACGATCCCGACAGCACCGCCCTGCGGGCCGCCCTCGCGGCTGAGTATGGCCTCAAACCTGCGCAGGTGCTGGCGGCTAATGGCAGCGATGAGGTGCTGGCCTTTGCGCTGCGGGCCTTCTGCGGTGAGGGGGAACACCGGGCGCTGGCCTTCCCGGACCTTACCTACGGCTTTTACGAGGTCTGGGCCGGGCTGTTCGGCATCGAGGAAAGGCGCATCCCGCTGAAAGAAGATTTTACGGTCGACCCCGACGACTACTGCGGCCTCGGCTGCACCATCGTGCTGGCCAACCCCAACGCGCCCACCGGCCTGATGCTGCCGCCCGCACAGATCGAGCGAATCTTGCAGGCAAACCCCGACAACGTCCTCATCCTCGATGAGGCTTACGCGGATTTTGCCCCCGAAAACTGCCTTGAGCTGTTGCGCAGCTATGATAATCTGGTGATCGTGCGCACCTTCAGCAAGAGCCGCAGCCTCGCCGGGGCGCGGCTGGGCTTTGCCCTCGCGAGCGAGGCGCTGATCGAGGACCTTGCCCGGGTCAAGGACAGCCTCAACCCCTACAATGTCAACAGCATGACCCAGGCGGCCGGCATCGCGTCTTTGGGGGATGAAGGCTACTTCCGCCGCTGCCTTGCCGAGGTCTGCGCCACCCGCGGCTGGGCCGCGGGGCAGCTGCGGCGGCTGGGCTTTACGGTCACCGATTCCTGCACGAACTTTCTGTTTGCGCTGCACCCGGCCCTGCCTGGGGCCGAGATCGCGGCCCAGCTGCGCGCCCGCCGCATCCTGGTGCGCCGGTGGGACACCCCCCGCATCCGGGATTGGGTGCGCATCAGCATCGGCACACGGCAGGAGATGGAGACCCTGATCGGGGCCTTACAGGAGATTTTGGCAGAGGCAAAGGAGGGATAACGCCATGCGCACAGCGACCATCACCCGCAACACCACCGAGACGCAAATTACCTTGGACTTAAACTTAGACGGCGCCGGGGCCTGCGAGGTGGACACCGGCTGCGGCTTTCTCGACCACATGCTCGAGCTGCTGGCCCGGCACGGGCGGTTCGATTTAACCGTCCGCTGCACCGGAGACACCGAGGTCGATTTCCACCACACGGTGGAGGATGTCGGCATCTGCCTGGGCAAAGCCTTTGCCCAGGCGCTGGGGGAGGGGCGCGGCATCGCGCGGTACGGCAACTTTCTGCTGCCGATGGACGAGACCCTCGTGCTCTGCGCGGTGGACCTCTCGGGCCGGGCGGCGCTGGGCTGGCAGCTGCATCTGCCCAGCCAGCGGGTAGGGACCTTTGACACCGAGCTCGCGAAGGAGTTCTGGCTCGGCTTTGTGCGCTGTTGCCCCTCGGCGGTGCATTTTGTGCAGCTGGCGGGCGAAAACACCCACCACATCCTCGAGGCCGCCTTCAAGGGGGCGGGCCGGGCGCTGGGGCAGGCGGTGGCCATCCAGCCGGGCCGGGAGCAGGAGATCCCCAGCACCAAGGGCGTGCTGGTGTGATGTGAGGGCGGGTCCTTTGCGGGCTGCGCCAGTTTTCGCATGCAAACACAACGATTGAAAGGGCGGCTGTTATGATCGCGATTGTGGAATATGGGGTGGGCAACCTCGCCAGCCTTGCGGGCAGCCTCGAAAGCCTCGGCCTTGGGTGCGAGGTCACCCGCGACCCTGCGCGGCTGGCCGCGGCCAGCCAGATCATCCTGCCCGGCGTCGGGGCCTTTGGGGACGCGATGCAAAAGCTGTGGGAGACCGGTCTCGTGCCGGTACTGAAAGCCGAGGCCGGGCGCAAGCCGCTGCTGGGCATCTGCCTTGGCATGCAGCTGCTGTTTGAAAAGAGCTACGAGTTTGGCGAGCACGAGGGCCTCGGCCTGCTGCCGGGGTCGGTCTGCCCGCTCGGGCCGGACCTCGCCGCCTGCGGCCGCCCGGAGCTCAAGGTGCCCCACATGGGCTGGAACCGGCTGGACGTTTTGCGGGAGGATCCCATCCTTGCAAACACCCGGCCGGGCGAGTATTTCTATTACGTCCACAGCTTTTACGCAAAGCAGTGCGAGGCGGTCACCCTCGCCGCCTCGCCCTACGGCCTGCCGGTGCCCGGGGTGGTGGGCAGGGGCAGGGTGTACGGCACCCAGTTCCACCCGGAAAAATCCGGCGACGCGGGCCTGCGGCTGCTGGCCGCCTTTGCGCGGCTGTAGGCCGGGCGCGGGGCTGTAAAATTTCGATCAAACGCGAAAAAAAGAGGGGGACGCCATGCATATCCTGCCAGCCATCGACCTGCAAAACGGCCAGGTCGTGCGCCTGTATCAGGGCGATTACAGCCAGAAGACCGTCTATTCCGCCGACCCATGCGCCGTTGCCCGCGGCTTTGCGGCGGCGGGGGCCCGCCAGCTGCATGTGGTGGACCTCGACGGCGCGAAGGACGGCAGCCTCGCCAATTTTGAGACGGTCGCGGCGCTGGCCGCGCAGGGGGGACTTGCCATCGAGGTGGGGGGCGGCATCCGCACCGGGGAGCGGGTCCGGCGCTACCTCGAGCTCGGGGCCGCGCGGGTGATCCTGGGCACCGCCGCGGCGCAAAACCCCGCCTTTGCCCGGGAAATGGCGCAGCAATACGGCGAGCGGATCGCGGTGGGGGTGGACGCGCGGGACGGCAGGGTGGCCACCCACGGCTGGCTCGAGACCTCCGCGCTCGACGGGGTCGCCTTCTGTGAGCAGCTGGCCAAGGCCGGGGTGCGCACGGTCATCTACACCGACATCTCCCGCGACGGGGCCGAGCAGGGCACGAATCTTGCGCTCTACCGGCGGCTCACCCGGATCCCCGGCCTGCGGGTGATCGCCAGCGGCGGGGTGTCCAGCCTTGCCGAGATCCGCGCCCTCGCCGGGATGGGGGCATGGGGGGCCATTTTGGGCAAGGCCCTCTACACCGGGCGGCTGGATCTGGCCGAGGCCCTCGCGGCGGCGCAGCAGCCGGGCAGCGAAACAGCAAAGGGGTAAACAACATGATCACCAAACGCATCATCCCCTGCCTTGACGTCAAGGACGGCCGGGTGGTCAAGGGCACCAACTTTTCCGGCCTGCGGGACATGGCCGACCCGGTCGAGCTGGCCCGCCGCTACAATGCCGACGGGGCGGACGAGCTGGTTTTTTACGACATCACCGCCAGCGCCGAGGGTCGGGCCCTCTTTACCGATATTTT
>DKVN01000097.1:0-1854 GCA_002491225.1 Faecalibacterium sp. UBA7177 | reverse complement strand
GGGTGCTCGGGTGCGGGGCGGACAAGGTCAGCGTCAACTCGGGCGCGCTGCGGCAGCCCGACCTCATCGACGCGGCCGCCCGGCGGTACGGCAGCCAGTGCGTTGTCCTCTCGATGGATGTCAAGCGGGTGGAGGGCAGCTACCACGTTTTTGCCAGGGGCGGCCGGGAGGACACCGGCCGGGACGCGCTCGACTGGGCGGCCGAGGGGGCCGCGCGGGGCGCGGGGGAGTTAGTGGTCAACTCGATCGACACCGACGGGGTGCGCGGAGGGTTCGACCTCGAGCTGCTCGACGCTGTCGGCGCGCGGGTGCGGCTGCCGATCATCGCCAGCGGCGGCGCGGGCTGCAAGGAGCATTTTGCCGCGCTCTTCACCCACCCGCAGGTGGATGCGGGGCTTGCCGCCGGCATCTTCCACGAAAACCGCCTGCCCATCCCAGAGCTCAAGGCCTACCTGCGCGGGCAGGGGGTCGAGATGCGGCTGTAAAAAGGAGACGATACCATGCAAAATGAGATTTCGCTCAAGTTTGATGAAAACGGCCTTATCCCGGCCATCGTGCAGGACCATTACACCAAAGAGGTGCTGACCCTCGCCTATATGAACGCCGAGACCCTCGCGCTGACCATCGCCGAGGGGCGCACCGTCTTTTACAGCCGCAGCCGCAAAGAGGTCTGGCGCAAGGGGGAGACGAGCGGCAATGTCCAGCGGGTGGTCTCGATCACCGCCGACTGCGACGCCGACGCGCTGGTGGTGGAGGTGGTCAAGAGCGGCCCGGCCTGCCACACCGGGGCCGAGAGCTGCTTTTTCCAGCCGGTCTATCTCAGCGAGCAGCTCAAGCCCTTTGCCTACGAGGCGCTTTACCGGCTGATCGAGGGGCGCAAAACCGCCCCCAGGGAGGGCAGCTACACCACCTATCTCTTTGAAAAAGGGCTGGACAAGATCCTCAAAAAGGTGGGGGAGGAGTGCACCGAGGTCATCATCGCCGCCGCCAAGCAGGATAAAGAAGAGACGGTTTACGAGATCGCCGACCTCGCCTATCACGTCATGGTGCTGATGGTGCAGGCCGGGATCACGGTGGAGGATCTGACCCGCGAGCTGGAAAAGCGGCATGTGGTGGACCATAAAATCAAGCAGGAGCGGATGCAGTGAGCGGCAAATTCAGCGGGAAAATTCCGCCTGCCCGCGCGGAGCTTGCCCCCCGGCCCCTCTGGCAGCAGAACACGGTGCACACCCACACCACCCTCTGCGACGGCCAGCACACCCCCGCCAAAATGGCGGCGGCGGCGCTGCGGCAGGGGTTTTGCACCCTCGGCTTTTCGGGCCACAGCCCGGTGCCGGGGCAGGATTGGTGTATGCCCGCCGCCCGGCTGCCGATTTACCGGGCCGAAATCGCGCGGTTGCGGCAAAAATATGACGGTAAATTGAATATTCTGTGCGGCATCGAGTGGGACGCCCGCTCGTTTGCCCTGCTGCGCCCGGCCGCTCCCGGCGCGGCCCCGCTGCTGAGTGCCGGATACGCCCCGGATGGGTGGGATTACTGGATCGGCAGCGTGCATCTGCTGTGTGCCCCCGGCGCGGCGGACGGGGGGCTCTATTCGGTGGATTGGGGCCCGGATTTTGCCGCCCTGCTCGGGCGGTATCAGGGCGACGGCCTCGCCCTCGCGGCGGCCTATTACCGCGGGATGGCCGAGATGGCGGCCAAAAAACCAACGATTCTGGGCCATTTTGACCTTGTGCGCAAGCTCAACGCCCAAAACCGGTATTTTGACGAGGAGAGCCCGGCCTACCAGGCCGCCGCCCTCGAGGCGCTGGCCGCGGCCGACCCGGCCGCCAGCCTGCTCGAGATCAACACCGG
>DKVN01000073.1:2351-2511 GCA_002491225.1 Faecalibacterium sp. UBA7177 | reverse complement strand
TTTTTCGGCTCGGCGCTGACCAACTTCGGGGTCGAGCCGTTCCTGCGGGACTTTCTGCGCCTCGCCCCGCCGCCGCTGCCCCGCACCGCCGAGACCGGCCCGGTCGACCCCAACGGCCCTGAGTTCTCCGGCTTCATCTTCAAGATCCAGGCCAACATGA
>DKVN01000073.1:0-2043 GCA_002491225.1 Faecalibacterium sp. UBA7177 | reverse complement strand
GCCCACCGGGACCGCATCGCCTTCCTGCGCATCTGCTCGGGAAAATTCGAGCGGGGCATGGAGGTCACCCACGTGCAGGGCGGGCGGACCATCAAGCTGGCGCAGTCCACCCAGCTGATGGCGCAGGACCGCGCGACGGTGGACGAGGCGTATGCCGGAGACATCGTGGGCCTCTTCGATCCGGGCATCTTCTCGATCGGGGACACCCTCTGCACCGGCAAGGAGAAGCTGCGGTTCGAGGGCATCCCGACCTTCGCGCCCGAGCACTTTGCCCGTGTGACCCAGGTGGACACCATGAAGCGCAAGCAGTTCGTCAAGGGGATCGAGCAGATCGCCCAGGAGGGCGGCATCCAGATCTTCCGGGAGCTGGGCGGCGGCATGGAAGAGGTGATCGTCGGGGTGGTTGGCGTGCTGCAGTTTGAGGTGCTCGAGTACCGGCTGACCAACGAGTACAAGGTGGAGATCCGCCGCGAGGCGCTGCCCTACGAGCAGATCCGCTGGATCATTAGCGAGGAGACCGACCCCAAGGCCCTCGACCTCACCAGCGACACCAAGCGCGCCGAGGATTTGAAGGGCCGCAGGCTGCTGCTCTTCACCACCCAGTGGGCGGTGGATTGGGCCTTAGAGCACAACCCCACCCTGCGGCTTGCCGAGGTGGGCGGCGCGGTGTGAGCGCGGGCGCGGCAAGGCCTGCAAAGCCGTAAAGCCGTAAAGAAACAACGCGGGCGTCCAGCTTGACAAAGCCGGACGCCCGCGCTATACTATAAAGGGAGCCAAGACAAGCGGTTGGCTCAGTGTTTCGTTGATTCTTAGACAAAGCCTAAGAAAACCGTCACTTGGCCGAGTGGCGGTTTTCCGGTTTTACATGGATCGTTACAACGATATGAAATACGTGAAACGTCAATGTAATCGGCATGCTGTCACCTCCGCGTCGCAATGGACGCCGCTCCATTCAAAAAGCCTGGCCCGAAGGCCAGGCTTTCCTCATTCCGCTCTGTCAATTGCTCCTTTTCCCCACAAAATCTTGCTTCGCAAGCTTTCGCGGGGGCCCCGGTTGTGGTGTAGCCAACCGCCTGTCCGCTATGCAGCGCCCTTTACCCCTTGCGGGGCAAAATTATTGTACCAGAAATTGGTCTGTTTTGTCAATCTGCCGCATCGCCGGTGTCCGGCTGGCTGTCGCCGTCCTCCGCGCCGCCATCCGCCTGTGCGCCGCCCGCCCTGCCGCGCTCCCGCTCGATCTTCTCCTCGTTCAGCGCCACCCGCTGGGCGAGGCTGCGCAGCTTGGAGTCCAGCTGGCTGATGCGGATGGTCATGAAAAACTGCCTGACCAGCAGCACAAAGATGATGCCGGTGTACACCAGGTTGATCGGGGCCTGAAACCCCAGCGCCCGGGCCGCGCGGTAGGCCGCCTTGGGGAAGAGGCTCAGCAGCAGCAGCCCGGCCGAAAAAAGCAGCCAGAAGATGGTGTCCTCGATCTGCACCTGGGCCTTGCGCACCCGCCGCAGGATGAAGGCGGCGGTGAAGAGGCTGCCCAGGATCAGCAGGCATTGCAGGGTGAGCTGTTCGTCCATCGGTCACAGGCTCCTTTCGGGGTAGGGGGTGGTGGTGTCCCGCTTGCGGAACCACTGGATCAGCAGGATCGAGAGCCCCATCTTGAGCATATACTCGACGCTGCGCGCAAAATTGAAGTAGCTCTCGCCGCCCGCCCGCTCGCTCATCTCCACCTGCAGCTCCCGCACCACCGCGCCGTTTTTAATGAGGTAGCTGATCGTGTCCGGCTCGGGGCCGTAGTTGAGGTTCTGGGCGAACTCCTCGAGCATCCGGCGGCTGTACATCCGCATGCCGCTGGTGGGGTCGCAGATGGCGCGCCCGGTGGTCAGCCGGATGGCCCAGCTGATGAGATAGCTGCCCAGCATCCGCAGGCTCTTGGGCTTTTTCACCGTGATGAACCGGCTGCCGATCACGATGTCGGCCCCGCCCTCGAGCAGCTTTAGCATCGGGGCGATAAAGCGCGGCTGGTGCTGGCCGTCCCCGTCGAACTGC
>DKVN01000069.1:25380-33586 GCA_002491225.1 Faecalibacterium sp. UBA7177 | reverse complement strand
GGAAGTGCACGCCTATGTCAAAAATGGCAAGTACTGCGTGGTGAACAACACCTACCAGCCACAGTCCACCACCGTCTACACCGGCGAGGGCGAGAGCTACCCGCTCGACCTCGCGGCCAACGAGATCCGCTGGTACGAGGTCTGAGGCGGCAGGGCGCTGCGGCATCACAACAGATCAACGCAAAAGGACTGGGTCGCAAAATCGGCCCGGCCCTTTTCTGTTTCCCTGCCACGGGAGAGGCAGCCTGACCCTTTTGCATCTGCCATGCTGAAAAAGCTTGACAAAAAGAAAGGTACTGATGTAACCTTTAAGAAACGGATGTAACTTTCCGAGGCGGCGTTGGAGCGCCTGCCTGGAAAAACCAGAGAAAAGGGGGAACATCGTATGTTCGAGCTTGCTGCCAGGG
Source organism: Faecalibacterium sp. UBA7177 (assembly GCA_002491225.1). Taxonomy (GTDB): domain Bacteria; phylum Bacillota; class Clostridia; order Oscillospirales; family Ruminococcaceae; genus UBA7177. The sequence continues at coordinate 33,179 of DKVN01000069.1, read as the reverse complement.
TGACCGATGCCGAGCTGGTGATTTTGCAGGCGATGTGGCGGGAGGGTGGGGCTATGACCATTGCCCAGATCCGGGCCGCCCTGCCCGGCTGCAACCCGGACACCACCAAGACCCTGCTGCGCCGCCTCTGCGCCAAGGGCGCGGTGCAGCAGGAAAAGCGGGAGGTCTTTTACTACACCCCCCTCGTCAGCCAGAGCGAGCTGACCCACTACCGCACCCAGCGGCTGATCGACCAGCTCTACGGCGGCAGCGCCAAGGCGCTGGTGGCGGCCATGGTGCAGCACGAGCAGCTGCGCCGGGAGGACATGGACGAGCTGCAGCGGATGTTCCAGGTGCTCTGGCGGATGGGTGGCCGGTAAGAGGCCGGTGAGAGGGGCAAGGGAACAGCGGTTCCCTTGCCAAAACTGCCCCAAAATACTGCCCCCAAACCCACAAAAGGAGAAACCACGATGGACTATATCCACCACGCCGCCTCTCCGCTCGGCGGCATCACCCTGGCCAGCGACGGCATGGCCCTGACCGGCCTGTGGTTTGACGGCCAGAAATACGACCGGGATGTCCTCGCCGCCCAGCACCAAGAAAAAAGCCTGCCCATCTTTGAGCAGGCCGAAACTTGGTTAAACACCTATTTTGCCGGGCAGATCCCCCAGGGTACCCCGCCGCTTGCGCTGCGCGGCACCCCCTTTCGCCGGGCGGTGTGGGAGATCCTGCTCACCATTCCCTACGGCCAGACTCTCAGCTATGGTGAGATCGCCCGCATCCTTGCAGCCCGGCAGGGCATCGCCAAAATGTCCGCCCAGGCGGTGGGCAACGCGGTGGCCCACAACCCCATCTCGCTGCTGGTGCCCTGCCACCGGGTGATGGGCGCAAACGGCAGCCTCACCGGCTACGCGGGCGGCATCGACAAAAAGCTCTGGCTGCTGCGGCTGGAAGGGGTGGATACCTCCGGCTTCTTTGTGCCGTCAAAGGGCACGGCACTCTGAAAGCCTGCGGCGCAGGGCCGGGGTTCAAGGTCGCGGCTCAAAGCAGCGCGGCGATCCTCTCTGCCGTCTGCTCCGGCGTGAGGTGTGAGACGTCGATCTTTTGGGTGCGCAGGCTGTCATACAGCGGCAGGCGGCTTTGGCTGCGGGGGATGCTGTCCGGCCCGCGCAGGCCGCGCCGGATATCCTGCTGCAGCCGCTGCTCCAGCACCTCGGGGGTGCAGACCAGCGAGAGCGCGCACACCTCGCAGCCATCCAGCGCCAGCCCCGAGAGGATGGCATCGAGGATGCTCTGCTCGTGCATGACCCAGCAGAACAGGATATTCTGGTAGGCCGGGCAGCCGAGAAAGCTGTTCAGCAGGTACCGGATGTTGTCCAGCACCATCTGTTTGGTCTCGTCGGTCACCTGAAAGGGGTCGGCGTCCCAGCACCAGTCGCCGTCCAGAAAGACCGCGCGGTCCAACCGGCGCTTAAGGATCTGACAGACGGTCGTTTTGCCGACCCCCATGGGGCCGCCGATGAGGTACAGGCGTTTTTTCATCGCAAAGCCTCCCTCTTTCTCTAACGCTAAGCTTCCGCCCGGCTTCCGCCCGCGCGGGCCGCGCGCGCTGCGGGGTCATTCCGCCGCGGCCAGCTTCCGGCGCAGCAGACTGTAGGGCGGCAGGGGCTCGGGGGCGGGCAGGCTGAACTTCATCATGGCGTGGGGGGTGGCCTCGATCCGCGCGCCCTCGCCGTCCTCGATCCACGCCGGCGTGAGGGAGAGCACCTCGCCGGTGGGGCAGAGCACCTCGAGCGTCTCGCCCAGCGTAAACCTGCCCCGCTGGGTGCACCAGGCCCGGCCGTCGTACCACTCGTCCACCGTGCCCACCAGCTCCCACTCGCGCAGGTAGCCGCCCCGCGCGGGGCTCTGGGTCGCGTGCTCCCGGCCAAAATAGAAGCCGGGGGAGTAGTGCCGGTGGCTGGTGCGGGTCAACTCGTCCAGCACCCGCTCGGGGCAGCGGTACTCGGCCTGCGGGGCCTGCAAAAAGGCGTCCAGCGCCTGGCGGTAGGCCGCGGTGACCGAGGCCACATAGTAAAAGCTCTTGGCCCGCCCCTCGATCTTGAGGCTGTCCACCCCGGCGGTGCAGAGCAGGTCAAGGAAGGGCGCGGTGCAGAGGTCGTCCGCGTTGAGGATATAGCTGCCCTCCGGCCCCTCGCCGATCTCCATGTACTGGCCGGGGCGGGTCTCCTCTACCAGCTGGTACTTCCAGCGGCAGGGCTGGGCGCACTGGCCGCGGTTGGCGTCCCGCCCGGTGAGGTACTGGCTCAGCAGGCAGCGGCCCGAGACGCTCATGCACATGGCCCCGTGCACAAAGGCCTCGAGCTCCAGCGCGGGCGGGGTGTTGTCCCGGATCACCGCGATCTCTTCGAGGCTCAGCTCCCGCGCAAGCACCACCCGGCTGGCCCCCAGCTCGTAGGCGGCCGCGGCCGCGGCGTAGTTGGTGATGCCCATCTGGGTGGAAAGGTGGATGGCAACGCCCGGCGCATGCCGCTGCACCAGCCGCAGCACCCCCAGATCCGCCACGATAAAGCCGTCCGCCCCGGCAGTTTTCGCGTCGGCGATGGCGGCGGGCAGCCGGTCGAGCTCCTCGTTTCTGGGCAGGGTGTTGAGGGTGACATACACCTTTTTGCCCCGCGCGTGGGCGAAGATGCAGCCCTCCTCCAGCTCGGCCGGGGTGAAGTTGCGGGGGGCCGAGCGCATCCCAAATTCCGGCAGGGCGGCATACACCGCGTCCGCGCCGTAGCGGATGGCGTACTGCAGCCGCTCGAGATCCCCGGCGGGGCTGAGCAGTTCAGGGGTCGGCAGCATCAAAACTCCTCCTTCACTTCATTCGAGAAAAAGGCCGCGGGGCTTACTGGAAAGCCTGCCGCGGCCTTTTTGCTGCTTGTCTGACAAATGCCGCTTACTGCACCGAGAAGGCCACGTTGCAGTTGGCCGCGTGCTCGGCAGTGGTTTTGCCGTAGTAGTACTTGCCGTTTTTGTCGGTGACAAAGAAGTAGTACCCCTCGTCCAAAAACTCCTGATCCGGCCAGAGGGCGGCCTCAAGGGCGGCGGAGCCGGGGTTCGAGACCGGCCCGGCGGGCAGGCCCTCCCGCTCGTAGGTGTTGTAGGCGTCGTAGATGTTTTTGTAGTCCTGGGTCAGGACATCCCAGCCGCCCAGGTAGGGCGCGACCCAGTTGTAGAGGTAGTTGTTGTCGTCGTCCCGCTCGACATAGCTGCTGACATTGCTCTCGAGCCGCGGGAAGGGCGAGCCCGGTGCCAGCCGGTTGTGGAAGACCGCCGAGACATGGGCGCTCTCCTCGTTTCCGGCCTCCTCCTGCACAAAGCTGGCCAGGATCACCGTCTCGTCGAGGGTCATGCCGAGCTCCTCCATCCGCGCCTCCATGGCGGGGGTGATGGTGGCCTCAAACTGGGTGTAGAGCTTGTCCACATAGTTGTATACCGTGTCATCGGTGTAGAACTCGTAGGTGTTGGGCGAGAGGTAGCCCTCGGCCTTCATAAAGCGGTCGGGGTCGTCCGGGATCTGGTTCCAGAATTCGTGCTGGCTGAAATCGCTGCCGTCCAGCCCGTTGGCGCAGTCGAGGAACTCCTGCGCGGTGCAAAGGCCCGCGGCTTCCATCCGCTGGGCAAACTGGATGGCCGTGATGCCCTCGGGGAAGGTGACGGTGGTGGTCTCGCGCCGGTTCTGGACGGTGGTCAGCACCTCGATGATCTCGTCGTAGCTCATCCCCTCGCTGAGGGTGAACTCGCCGTACTGCAGGTTGCCCGCCTCGCCCCGCTGCTTGAGGTAGAGCCGGAAGATGGTGGGGTAGCGGATCAGCCCCGCGTCCTTGAGGTTTTGGGCGATGGCCTGCGGCCCGCTGCCCTGCTCGATGAAGAGGTCGATCTCGCTGCCGAGCCAATCGTCCCCGGTCACGTCCCGGACGATCTGAGTTCCGATGACCCCCAGCCCGATCAGCGCCGCGACCAGCAGCACCAGCACGACGAGGCAGCCGACGCGGGCGGGGCTGGCTTTGCCCTTTTTGCGGCGGGGGCGGCGGCCCTCCGGCGCGGGGTGGTTCGGCCCACTTTGCTGCGGGCGGTTCTGGCTGCGATATACCTGGCGTTCTTCCATTGTTTTCGTCCTTCTTTTTTAGAGTTTTGCCGGGGCTGTCTGCCCGGCGGGGGCAAAATGGCGGGGCGGGCGGCGCGGCTGGCCGCCTGTCAGCGCGGACGGAGAGGGGGAGCGCAACATTACGCTTCCTCGTCCATCATGTTGCCCATGTAGCCCTCGGATACATCAAACGGCGCGCCCAAAAAGCGGATCATGCCGTAGTCCCGCGCCTCGCCCTCGCCCAAAAAGAGGTTTTGGGTCGCGCCGAGCTGGATCACCGCCCGCTCGGCCCGCTCGCGCTCCCGCGCGGCCTCGAGCAGCCGCTCGGCGGCGCGGTCGCCCTCGGCGAACAGCTCGGTAAACCGCATCGTCTCGCCCTTGACAAAGTAGATGCCGTAGCCGTCCTCAGCAAAGACGATGGTCGCCCCGGCCGAGTAGAGGTCGGCCAGCACCGCCTCGGCGCCCGCCGCGGAAAAGGCGACCCCCTCGGGGGCGTACTGCGCCCGCAGGGCCTGCCAGTGCCGGGCGGTGACCGTGTCGAACTCGGCCTGCGCCCAGAGGTTGTGCCGCACCCCGCGCTGGACGATGCGGCGGCCAAACGCCCTTTGGAACCCGCGCTTTTCGTAAAAGCCGAACAGCTCCGGCCCCTCGGGCACCAGGGTGACAAAGCGCACCCCCTGCCCGGCCAGGTCGGCGCAGGCGTGCTCGATCAGGCCGCTCATCACCCCCTGCTTTCGGGCGGCGGGGGCGGTGGCGAGGCCATAAAAGTAGGCCCCGGCCTGCTCGGCGCCCTTGTGCTTCAGCGTTACCGGCACCGCGCAGAGCACCGCGCAGGGCCCCGCTTGGGCTTGCGCCTGCGCCTGCGGCGCGGCGTCCTCCCGCGCCAGATATACCCAGCCCGGCCCGGCAAACTGCTCCAAAACCATCCGGGCAAAGGCCTCGGTGTCCCCAAATACCTCTCGGAACAGCGCGGTCAGCGCGTCAAACTCGGCCGGTGCGGCCTTGCGGTATTCCATCCTGATTTTCCCCCCTCTGATGCGGGCTGCCAAAACTTTCGCCAGCCCTGATGCTCCCCTCAACAATGCGCGAATGCGCGGGCAAAGCAGCCTTCGGTTATTCCGGCTGCGCCTGCGAGGCGAGTGTCGCGATCCATTTCTCCTCCAGCCGCTCGGGGTTGTAGGAGAGTTTCGCGGTGCGCAGCCCCTCCTCGCCCACATCGTCCTCCCGGTTGATGTACTCGTACCCGGTGCAAAAGGCCCGCGCCATCTCCCGGTTGATGATGTTGTAAGCCCCGTTCACATCATACAGCGCCTTTTCCACATGGGTGTCAAACACCTTATCGTTGATGGCGCTGCCAAACGAGAAGGCCACGATCCGCCCGCCCGCCGTGATATAGCCGCCCTTGAGGCCCAATTCGTCGTAGTGGCGGAAGACCCGCTCGATGGCCCGGTGCTCGGCCGCGATGCCGACGTCGTCCCGGTTGTCGTACAGCTGGCACCACTCGTTGTTGAACTGCCGGATGGCCGGCATCGCCTCATCGGTGATGGGCAGAAACTGCCAGTCCGGGTTTTCCTTGAGAAAGCGGGAGACGTGGTTGCGCTTTTTCTGAAACTTTTTGCCCGCCAGGTTCGCCAGATCCTCGGCGCGGTAGAGATAGTCGTAGTCCGCCCGGTTGGCGGTAAAGGTGTATTCCCCGGGGAAATACGCCTCCATCCGCGCCTTCGCCTCGGGCGAGACCGAAAAAATCACCAGCCGCTTGCCGTCCGCTTCGGCGTCGGCCCGGATGGCCTCGAGCGCGGCCCGCTCGTCCCCCCGCCCGGCGGGGAAGAGATAGTGGTAGGAATGCCGCCCCTCGCTGCGGGCGATGACCCAGTCCTCAAACCGGGCGATCTTGGTGTGGTAGATGTGGGCCCACATAAAGATGGTCACAAACGCATACTCGCAGCTTGCATAGCCGCTCTGCCGCAAGAGAGGCCCGGCCCACTGGCTGTCCTCCGCGGTCACCTCATGAAAAACCAAAAACAAAACCCTCCAACCGATCCTATGATAAGAATAATGCGCCAAAACGCGCTTTTCAGCCCACGGGCAGCGCCGGTGCGGCGGCGGCCAGCACATCCCGGCCGATCGCCTCCACCGGGCGCAGCGCCCCGCCCTCGGCGCACTCGATCACCTGCCAGCCAAACCGGGCGGCGCAGTACTCGGCCGCGGCCCGGCTGCGGGCAAGATACTCGAGATCCCGCTCGTGGATGTCCTTTTTGCTCTCGTCCCCGGCGTACCGCGCCGCCAGCAGCTGTTGGCTGACCGCCGGGTCCAGCCGCAGGTAGAGCACCCGGTCGGGCGCGGGGATGCCGAGCAGGGTGTACTCAAAGTGAAAGAGCCAGTCCAAAAAGCCGTCCCACTCCTGCCGCGGCAGCTTGGCGCACTGGTGCACCGCGTTGCTGGTGGTGTAGCGGTCGGCGATCAGGATGCCGCCCCCGGCGTAAAAGCCGCCCCAATCCGCCTTATACCCGGCGTAGCGATCCACCGAGTAAAAGGCCGAGGCCGCATAGGCGTTGACGTCGCCCGGATGGCTGCCAAATTCGCCCGAGAGGTACATCCGCACCAGCGCCGAGGACTCGCTCTCGTAGTTGGGGAAGGAGATCTCCCGTACTTTCCGCTCCTGTTCAGTCAGCGCCGCGGCCAGCCGTTTTGCTTGGGTGGCCTTGCCGCTGCCGTCCAGCCCCTCGACCACGATCAGGCGGCCGGAGCGCGCTGTTTGCGGCACCTGCGGCCCACCCGGGCCCGCCGGGCCGCCCGGGGTACAATCAGCCCCCGCGGCAAAATCGCCCCCGGCCCCCACGGCGCGCTGCGCGTTATCCGGCATCCGGGCCCGCCTCCTTTTTCAGCGCCTCATACTCGGCCCGCACCGCCTCGGCGCGCCCGCAGCTCATCCGGCCCTCGGGGCAGGGCCCGGCAACACAGGGGGGCCCCGCCGTTTCAAAAAGGGCGGGGGCGACCTTCAGCACCAGCCGCAGCATCTCCTTGGCCAGCGCCCGGATCTCCCACTGGGCGCGGCTGCAGCAGCGGTGGCGGAAAAAGTTTTGCAGGCTGCGGGCGTTCATGGTCACGATCATCTTGGTGTCGCAGGCGTTGGGCAGCACAAAGCGGGCGTCCTCAATGGCCAGCTTCTCGGCCTTTTTGGCGGCCTCCTGCTCGCTGATGCCCTCGGCCATCAGGCGGCGGATGTGCCCCTCCTTTAAGATGCCCGCGATGCGGTGGTAGTTTGCGTCCTCCTGCGCCATCACCTCGGAAAAGGCGGCCTCGGCCTCGGGGCAGCCCGCCACCTCGGGCGGGGTGACATAGGAAAACCCGTCCATCCGCACATACCGCTGGCTCTGCACGCTGTAGCTGGCGATCCGGTGCCGGGTGATCTGGGCCAGCAAACTGCGGGAGACCCCCTCGATGGCAAAGGTGAAGCTGGCGTGCTCGGTGGGGCTCTCGTGGCCCATGCTGGCGAGTTTGCGCACAAACTCGCGGCTTTTTTCCGGGGTCAGCCCGGCGAGCAGGTCGTCGATGCCGGCGCTCGAGTAGCAGAGCTTTGCGGCCGCCGCCACCACCTGCTCGGGGTTTGGGGTGTGGGCGATCAGGGTGACCTTCATGACAGATGCCTCCTTGCGGGATCTTGGAGCAGCGGCCGCCCGCGCGC
>DKVN01000069.1:12197-25060 GCA_002491225.1 Faecalibacterium sp. UBA7177 | reverse complement strand
TTGAGCACCCGGCCCCGGCCAAACACCCCGTGCTCGACCAGATCCCCCGGCGCGTAGGCGGCACCGGGTTTGGCCGCGGGCTTGGCCGCTGCGCCCAGCAGGCTGCTCGAGCCAAAGCTGACCCGCGTGCCGCTGAGCGAGGGCCGCGGCGCCGCTTGCTGCGCCCCGCCCTCCGGCCGTCGGTAGCCCCCGGCGTAGCCGCCGAGGCTGCTGGGCCCCGAGTAGCCGCTGCGGCTCACCGCCGCCCCGCCGTAACCGGGCAGGTGGGCGGCGTCCCACCGGGTCTGGCGGGCGAGCAGAGGGCTCTCTTCCTCCTCCAAAAGCGCGGGGTCGATCTCCTCCAAAAAGCGGCTGGGGCGGCCCCTCTGGGTGCGGCCAAAGATCATCCGGCTCTGGCTCGAGGTGAGATATAACTCCTTTTTGGCCCGGGTGATGCCCACATAGCAGAGCCTTCGCTCCTCTTCGAGATCTTCGTCCGAATAGCGGCTCAGCTCGCTGGGGAAGATGCCCTCCTCCAGCCCGATGAGGAAGACGTGATCAAATTCGAGCCCCTTGGCCGAGTGGATGGTCATCAGCACCACCACATCACTCTCGGCATCGTAGCTGTCAAGGTCCGAGATGAGGGCGACCTCCTCCAAAAACCCGGCGAGGCTGGCCTCGGGGCCGCGCTGGTCGGCATAGGTGCGCACGCTGGAGATCAGCTGGCCCACGTTCTCCAGCCGGTCGGCCCCGCGCTCTTTGTCCTGCTCGAGCATGGTCTGGTAGCCGGTCAGCTCCAGCACCTTCTGGGCAAACAGGTCAAGCGGCAGGGTGTCGTGCGCCTCGCAGAGGGCCTGATAGATGCCATAAAAGCCATGCAGTGCCCCAGCGGCCCGGCCCAGGGCGGGGTAGTCGGCCGCGTGCTCGCACACCTCCAGCATCCCCACCCCCAGCCCGGCGGCGATTTGGGCGACCCGGTCCAGGGTGGTCGCGCCGATCTTGCGGGCGGGCTCGTTGATGATCCGGCGCAGCCGCAGGTCGTCCCGCGGGTTTGCCACGATGGCCATGTAGGCCAGCATGTCCCGAATTTCCTTGCGGTCATAAAAGCGCTGGCCGCCCACGATCTTGTAGGGGATGCCCGCCCGAGCGAAGTAGGTCTCGATGGGGCCGGACTGGGCGTTCATCCGGTAGAGCACCGCGTGGCTGCGCAGCGGGATGCCCCGCTGCCGGTGCGCGGCGATGGTCTGGGCCAGAAAGGCGGCCTCGTCCTCCTCGCTGGCGGCCTCGTAGTGCAGCACCTTGTCGCCCTCGCCGTTCTCGGTCCAGAGGGTCTTGCCCTTGCGGCCGGTGTTGTTCTGGATGACGCAGTTGGCGGCGTTGAGGATGCGGCTGGTCGAGCGGTAGTTCTGCTCTAATCGGATCAGCCGCGCGCCGGGGAAGTGCTGCTCAAAATTGAGGATGTTCTCGATGGTCGCCCCGCGGAAGCGATAGATGCTCTGGTCGTCATCGCCCACCACGCAGATGTTGCGGGCCTCGCCGGTCAGCAGCCGCACCAGATGGAACTGGGCGACACTGGTGTCCTGGTACTCGTCCACCAGGATATAACGAAACCGGTTTTGATAATACGCCAGCACGTCCGGGCATTGCTGCAACAGCCGCACCGTGTGGTAGATGAGGTCGTCAAAATCCATCGCCCCGGCCCCCTTTAACCGCTTGGCGTACCCGGCGTAGGCCCTGGCGATCAGCCCGGCCTTGGTGTCAGCCGGGGCGGCCAGCGCCTCCTCGGGGCCGATGAGCTGATCCTTCATCCGGCCGATCTGAGAGAGGGCGGCCTTGGGGGCCAGAAATTTTTCGTCGATCAGCAGCTCCTTATACACCTCTTTCATGGCGCGAAGCTGGTCGTCGGTGTCGTAGATGGTAAAGCTCTGGGGGAAGCCGAGCCGGTCGGCATTGCGGCGCAGAATGCGCACGCAGGCCGAGTGGAAGGTGGAGGCGTTGACATCCCCGCCCACCGTCTCGCCCAGCATCTGGGCCAGCCGGGCCTTTAATTCGCCCGCGGCCTTGTTGGTAAAGGTGATGGCGAGGATATTCCAGGGCCGCACCGGCCGCACCGGCAGCAGCGCCTCGGCCTCGGCGGACAGGGGGGCGTGTTGCTCCACCGCCGCGGCGAGGGCGGCGGCCTCCTCTGCGGTGGGGGCGCGGCGCAGCTCGGCCGAGCCGTGGGCGCAGCCGAACCGGATGAGGTTCGCGATGCGGTTGACCAGCACGGTGGTCTTGCCGCTGCCCGCGCCCGCCAAAATCAGCAGCGGGCCCTCGGTGGCAAACACCGCCTGCCGCTGCACCGGATTGAGGGCGGAAAACTGCGCCTCGATGTAACGGTCGCGCAAGGAGAGAAAACTGGCTGTATCGTTCGGCATGGCGCATCCTTTCCGGCCCGCGGCAGATGGTTTTGGGCGGCCGGAGGCACCCGGCCGCAGCACAAGCACCATTATAGCATAGAACGCAAAAAAGAAAAAGTCTTGCCGGGGAAAATCTGCGATAAAATGCGCGGGCAACCGCCGGGCGCTGGTGCGGCTGGCCCTGAAACGGCAGCGCTGCGGGACATAAAAATGATCCGAGCCGGACCTCCCCCGCGGGAGGTCTGGTTCGGATCATTTGTATTCCGTAAGTGTCTTGTCCGGGTGCAGGAGGCGCGGGGGAGCGGCCGAGGTGCTGTGCCCCGCCGCCCCTCACATCAGCGGCGCGACCGACTTGAGCAGTACCCCCAGCGCCCGCTGCCGCAGCGGCAGCCTGCGCAGGCTCTCGCGGGTCACCGGGCGGCACTGCGCGCGGGTGGCCTCAAAATCCGCCTCAATGTCCGGGATGCAGCCGGTCTCGTACATCCAGGTGGCGCACTCGAAATGGTGGTAAAGGCTGCGGTAGTCGAGGTTGATGGTGCCCACCACCGCCTCCCGGTCGTCGCTGACAAACACCTTCGCGTGGACAAAGCCGGGGGTGTACTCGTAAATCTTGACCCCCGAATCAAGCAGGGCGGCGTAGTGAGTTTTCGCCAGGGCGTAGGGGGACTTTTTATCCGGCACGCCGGGCAGGATCAGGCTCACATCCACCCCCCGCTCGGCCGCAAAGCGCAGGGCGGTCTCCATCTCGCCGTCCAAAATCAGATAGGGCGACATGATGTGGACATACCGCTCGGCCCGGTTCAAAATGTCCATATAAACCCGCTCGCCCACCTTGTTTTCGTCCAGCGGGCAGTCCCCGTAGGGCATCACCCAGCCCCTGGCCTCCTCGCAGGGGGGCGCGGGCACGCTGAGAAAGCGGGAGAACTCCGGCTCCTTTTCGGTGATCGACCACATCTGCAAAAACATCAGGGTAAAGCTCTTCACCGCCTCGCCCTTGAGCATCACGGCGGTGTCCTTCCAGTAGCCGTGCTTTTTGATCACATTGATATACTCATCCGCCAGATTGACCCCGCCGTTGAAGGCGGTGTGCCCGTCGATCACCAGAATTTTGCGGTGGTCGCGGTAGTTGTAGTGGGTGGAGATAAAGGGGGTCAGCGGCGCGAACATCCGGCACTGGATGCCCAGCTGGTGCAGCCGTTTGGGGTAGTCGTGCGGCAGGGTGGAAAATTCGCAGGTGCCGTCGTACATCACACGCACCTCCACCCCCTCGGCGGCCTTGCGGGCCAGGATCTCCAGCACCCGGCCCCACATCAGCCCCTCCTCGATGATGAAGTACTCCAAAAAGATGAACCGTTTGGCCCCTTCCAGCTGGCGCAGCAGCTCGGCCCACTTTTCCTCCCCGGTGGCAAAATAGGTGACCTCGGTGCGCCCAAACACCGGCTGGCAGCCGCAGCGCTGCACATACCGGCACAGCCCCGCCGCGCCGGGGTTTTTCTCTTTTAGGGCGTTGAGCGCGTCCGGCTGCTGGGTGATGGCGTCCTCGGTGAGCCCCAGCAGCTGGTTGACCCGGGCCCGCACCGCCCGGTTGCCAAGGTTGCTCTGGGTGTAGCCGTAGAGCAGCGCCCCAAACACCGGAAACAGCATGATCAGCATCAGCCAGGAGACCTTGGCGGTGGCGTCCATCCGGTTGTTGATGAGCCAGAGCACCATCCCCGCGATGAAAAGGACCACCACGCCGTAGATGTGGGGCAGGAATTTTTCGAACCGCTGAAAAATGGCAAACAGCAGCACCAATTGCAGCAAAAAGAGCAGCACGATCAGCCCCAAACGGCTGAACACCGCGTGGATGAGGCCCTTCTGGCCCTTTTTCAGCAGGCGAAGGCCGGGGTTTTCCGGTTGTGTGGGCATGGCGGGGCCTCCTTTCGGGCGGCGGGGGAGGGGGGCGCATACGGCGCTGCCCCCATTACAAAAGGCCGCAAAGCATCTAAAGGTATTCTACCAAATGGGCGGAGAATGTCAACAGCCCCCGAAAAAGGGCCGCGCGGCCCCGCGGCGGGGCACCGAGAGATGGCGATTATTGTTTCTGAAAAAATTATTATCGAAAAACGATAAAAAATACTTGCATTTCGATAATGCCTGTGGTATACTACCCGCAAAGAGAGGGGGCAGGGCCGCCGCGCGGGCCGCCCCGCCCCGGACAGCAGGAGGAAACGCCATGAAATGGAACGAGGAAAAAAGCATCACCCTTTCGCGGGTGTGCGTCTACGTGTTTATGCTGGCGCTGGCGGCGGTGGACCTTGGCGGTTACTGGCTGGTGCAGTGGTTCCTCGGCTTTACCCGCTACTGGCTGGGCAGCGGCCTGCGGGAGGGGCTGCTGCTGATGGCCACCCTCTACCTGTGCAGCTTCCCGGCCTGGGTGCTGCTGTGGCAGCTGCATTGCCTCTTGCGCAACATCCAAAGCGGGCAGGTGTTTGTGGCGCAGAACGTGGCGGCCCTGCGCCGGGCCAGCTGGTGCTGCGCGGCGGCGGCCATCCTGTGCCTCGCCAGCGCCTTTTACTACCTGCCCTTTGGGCTGGTGGCCATTGCGGCGGGATTTATGACCCTGATCGTGCGGATCATCAAAAACTGCTTCGAGCAGGCCATCGGCATGAAGGACGAGCTGGATTATACGGTGTAACGCCGGGAAAGGGGGCGCTTTCGGATGCCCATACAGGTCAATCTGGATGTGATGATGGCAAAGCGCAAGATCCCGGCGGGGGAGCTTGCGGCCAAGGTCGGCATCACACCGGCCAACCTCTCGATCTTAAAGACCAACAAGGCCAAGGCGGTGCGGTTTTCCACCCTCGAGGCGCTCTGCCGCGAGCTCGGCTGCCAGCCGGGCGACCTGCTGGAATACCTGCCCGACCCGGCGGAGGACCCGCCGGGCTGACCGGATACAAAATCCAATACGCCGCCCTATAACGGAACATCAGAGGGGCGCGGATACCGCCCCATCCCAACAGTGATCCTGACAGAAAGGGAGGAAAACCAAATGAACGACTGTCTGCCGGAGAGCGCCGAGCGCTCCCCAAGCTTTGCTGTACCCCAAAATCCCCAAAGCGCGGCCGAAACGGCCCCCAAAATGCCCGAAACCGCGCAAAATGATGCGCAAAATGCAGCCCAACCACAGCCCGCCCCGGCGGCGGGGGATACGCCGCACACCCCGCCCCGCTATGATACCCGGCCCCCCGAGCCTCCTTTTACAGCGCGGCGGGCCGAGGTGGCGGCGGCGCTGCTCAGCTACCCGCTGGCCTTCCTCTATGCATGGATGCTCTTCATCGCGGGCGAGGGCTGGGAGACCCTGCTGCTGATTTTTACCGTCCTCTTCCTGATTGCGGTGGAGCTTTTTAGCCGCCGGATGGGCAAGCCCAAGGCCAGCGCCGAGAGCAACTTCTGGGCGGCGTGTATGCTCGTCATCGCGGTGAGCATCCGGCTTTGGGGCAGCCGCACCACCGGCGGGTGGGACCTCTTTTTGCTGCACGGCACGGCGGCCTATTGGGCCCTTGGCCGGGCGGGGGGACTCTTTGAGGGGCGCACCGGCCCGCTGCTGCCGGCCGACCTTGGCCGAACCTTTTTCACCCTGCCGTTCGGCAGCTTCTTTTTGCGCATCCGCACCCTCTGGCAGGGGCTGCGGGGCAAAAAATGGGGGCGGCAGGCAGGTGTTCTGCTCGCCACCCTGCTGGTGGTCTCGCCCGCGCTGCTGCTGGCCGCTCAGCTGCTGGCCGGGGCGGACGATCTCTTCCATGCCCAGCTGCGCGGCATCCTCGATTGGGTCGAGGGGCTGTTCAGTGCGCAGGGGGTCTGGTGCTTTTTGCTCAGCCTGCCGGTGGGCTGCTACCTCTACGGCCTGACGGCCGGTGCGCTGCGCAAGCCCGCCCCGGCCAAAACCGCAAAGGAGGTGCGCGCCGCCGCCGAGCGCTGCCGCTGCGTGCCGCCGCTGGCGGTGGGGGCGGCAATGGCGGTGTTCTGTGCGCTCTATCTGCTCTTTTTTGCCCTGCAGGCGCGGTATCTCTTCGGCGCTTTCACCGGCGTTCTGCCCGAGGGCTTTACCGCCTCGCAGTACGCGGTGCAGGGCTTTTGGCAGCTCTGCCAGGTGGTGCTGCTCAACTTTGCGGTGCTCACCGCGGCGGCAAAGTTCAGCAGCCAGCCGCTGCGCAGCCAGCCGGGACTCAAAGCCCTGGCGCTGCTGCTCACCGGCTCCAGCGCGCTGTTTGTGGTGATCGCGGCCTCCAAGATGGGGCTGTATGTCCGCCGCTTCGGCCTCACCCCCAGCCGGCTGCTGGCCAGCTGGTTTATGGTGGTGCTGGCGGTCTGGGTGACCCTTGCCATCGTCAGCATCTGCCGCCCCTTTGGCGCGGTGCGCTGGGGCGTGTTGGCGGCGGCGGGGCTGTTCGCGCTGCTCTGTATTGCAAAGCCGGACGGCATCGTGGTGCGCACCAACCTCGCCCTCTATGAGGCGGACGTCACCCGGGACCTGGATGTCGACACCCTGCGCTGGTGCGGCGCGGCCGAGGATCTGGGCAGCTTTGTGCGCAGGCTTGACCGGGCCGGGTGGTTTGCGGGCCGCAGCGAGGCCGAACTGCGCGAAGCGCTGGGCGCGCCGGACGAGGCGGTGCCCAGCGAGGGCGGCCATCGGCTGACCTGGGAGCTCGGCATGAACCTGATCGACCCCGAATGGTTTGTAGTGACCACCGCGCCGGACGAGGACAACACCCTGCGGGTGCGCACCGCCGGGATCGTGCAGGGATGAGCGGGAGGCTTACGGGCTCTCGCTCTCTGCCCAAAACGCCGCAAGCCGCCCGCTGAGGGCGTCGGGGCTGTACACCGTCTCGCAGTGGGCCCAGTGGGCGGGGAAGAGGGCGCTGTAATCCCCCCGGCAAAACCGCTCGTCCAGCAGCAGCACCACCCCTTTGTCGCTGCCGGTGCGGATCACCCGGCCCGCCGCCTGCAGCACCTTGTTCATGCCGGGGTACTGGTAGGCGTAGGCAAAGCCGCTGCCGCGGGTCTTTTCAAAATAGTCCCGCAGCAGCTCCTGCTGGGGGTTCACCTGGGGCAGGCCCACCCCCACCACGGCCACCCCGACAAGGCGGGTTCCGGCGAGGTCGACCCCCTCGCCGAACACCCCGCCCAGCACCGCAAAGCCCAGCAGCGGCCGGGCCGGGTGCTCGGCAAACCGGGCGAGAAATTCCTCCCGTTCCCCCTCGGCCATGCCGGGCCGCTGGACGATGGTGTCCAGCTCCGGCCAGCGCTCGCAAAACCGCGCGTAGGCCTGCTCAAGGTAGGCATAGCTGGGGAAAAACGCCAGATAGTTGCCCGGCCGCCCGGCCGCGGTGATCATGACATGCAGATACTCGGCCAGCCGGTCGAGGCTGGCGGCGCGGTCCTGGTAGCGGGTGCTCAGCTCCCCGGCGCGGTACAGGCCGAGATGCTCGGCCGCAAAGGGGCTGGGCAGGGCGGCGGCCAGCGCGTCCGGGCAGCCCAAAAGATCCTTGTAATAGCCCGGCGGGGCCAAGGTTGCGCTGAAGAGCACCGCCCCCCGCCCCAAGGCGAGGCTTGCGTCGACAAACGCGCTGGGGTCCAGGCAGAGCTGCTGTACCCGCACCTCTCTGGCCCGCTGCCGCCCAAAGGCAGACACCTGGGTGACATACCGCTCGTCGTACCACTCGGCCACCCGCAGATAGCTGCGGATGGCGAAATAGGTTTCGAGTACCTCGCCGTGGGCCTCGCTCTCCCGGTGGGCGTCCAGCCACTCCTCCAGCGGGGCGGCGGCGCGGGTGAGCAGCCGGTTGAACTCCTCCTGCGGCGGCTCAAAAAAGAGGGTCTGGCCGGGGGCTTCGGCACAGTCCTCCCGCCAGAGCGCAAGGGCCTCGTCCAGCCTGCCAAGGGCGGTTTTTGCCTTGCTTTTGCCCCGGCCCAGTGCCTTTTTGGCGGTGCGGATCTGGCTTTTTTCCAGGCTGGCCGAGTACATCTCCCGCGCCCGGCCGGGCAGGTTGTGGGCCTCGTCCACCAAAAAGAGGTGCTCGCCCTTTCCGCCCTCAAAAAAGCGCACCAAGCGCACCACCGGGTCAAACAGATAGTTATAATCCCCCACGATCACATCACACCAGAGCGAAAGGTCGAGCCCCAGCTCAAAGGGGCAGACCCGGTGCTTTTTGGCCAGCGCCTCCAGCGCCGGGCGGGTGTAGCTGTCGGCGGTGTCGAGTGCGTCGGCGAGGGCGGTCTTGATCCGGTCATAGTAGCCGTCGGCACAGGGGCAGTGCTCGGGGGTGCACTCCCGCACCTCGCAGAGGCAGACCTTGTCCTTGGCGGTCAGGGTGATGGACTTGAGCCGCAGGCCGGGGTCCGCGGTGCGCAGGCGGTCCAGCGCGTTCTCGGCGGCCTGGCGGGCGGTGGTGCGGGCGGTCAGGTAAAACACCCTCCGGCCCAGCCCGCCGCCCATTGCTTTCAGGGCGGCAAACAGCACGCTCATGGTCTTGCCGATGCCGGTGGGGGCCTGGCAGAGCAGCCGCTCCCCCTTTTCAAAGGCGCGGTAGGCCGCCCCCGCCATCGCCCGCTGCCCCGCCCGCCAGGCAGGGTAGGGGAAGGCGAGCGCCGCGAGGCTCTGCCCGCGCAGCACGCCCCAGTCCGCCGCCCGCTGCGCCCAGGGGGCGTAACGGACGAGCAGATCCTGCAAAAACGTGTCCAGCTCGGCGGCGGTAAAGCTGCGGGTAAAGCGGAGGGTCAGTTCCTCATCCACCTGATAGTAGGTCAGCCGCACCTTGATGGCATCCAGCCCCTCCTGCGCGGCCCAGAGGGCGGCGTACACCTGCCCCTGTGCCCAGTGCACCGGCTGCATCCCGGGGGTGATGGCCTCGCTGGGCACGGTGGTGGTCTTGATCTCGTCGATCACCACCGCGCCGTCCTCGTCGGTAAAGATGCCGTCCGCCCGGCCCTCGAGCAAAAAGGTGAGCCCGGCGGCCTGCCGCTCGGCCTTGATGGCCACCTCGGCGGCATAGCCCGGCCCGGCGGCCTTTTGCAGCCTGCGGTGGATGCGGGCCCCCTCGTTGGCCCGGTCAAAGCCGGTAAAGCGGCTGTCGATGCTGCCGGTGCGCAAAAGAAATTCCACCAGCTGCCGGATGCCGATGCGCACGGCGGCCTTGGGTTTGTGTTGCTCCGGCACAGGGCATCCCTCCTTTTTGGCCGTTTTTACCAGTATACCATAAACGGCAGGGGATGCAAAACCGGGAGTGCCCAAACCGCGCGGACGGATGGGAGCCGCGCGGTGGATGCTCCCGCAAAACCGGCCATCTTGCAGAATTGTAAGAAAAGCGTAAGTGCTTTCGATGGAACGGCCCGGTCCTTTGCGGTATGCTGAGGATGCGGGCCGGGGCCGCCGGATGGGACGACCCACCGCCCGCAAAGGAGGCGAAATCCATGAAACCGATCTTCCTGCGTCTTGCCCGCGCGGCGCTGGCCGCGGCGGGGCTGGCGATGCTGGCGGCGCTCTGTCTGGGGCTGGTGGTGCTGGCCGAGGGCTGGTGCCTCTACCGGCAGGCGCTGGGTTCGGCCAGCGTCGCCCAAAAGCTGGAGGAGGTGCAGGCCATCCCGGGCTACACCCCGCTCGAGCAGCTGCCCCCCTTTTACATCCAGGCGGTGCTGGCCGTGGAGGACCACCGCTTTTACAGCCACCCCGGCTACGACCTCTTCGCCATCGGCCGCGCGCTCTGGAACGACCTGCTCGCCGGCAGCTTTGTCGAGGGCGGCAGCACCATCACCCAGCAGCTGGCCAAAAACCTCTGGCTCAGCCAGGAAAAGCGGCTGGTGCGCAAGGTGGCCGAGCTGTTTTTGGCGGTCGAGCTGGAAAAGGTCTGCACCAAGCGGGAAATTTTGGAGGCATACCTCAACTCGATCTATTTCGGCAGCGGCCACACCGGCATCGGGCAGGCGGCCGAGGGGTATTACGGCCTCGCGCCCGACGAGCTCGACAAGGCCCAGTGCGCCATGCTGGCCGGCATCCCCAACGCGCCCACCGCCTACGCGCTGGACGAGCACCCCGACCTTGCCGTCCAGCGCCAGCGCCAGGTGCTGCGGCAGATGGTGCGGCGGCACTACCTCACCCAGCCGCAGGCGGAGGAGATTTTGGCCGAACAAACGCCCCTCTTTTTGACCGCCATCTGGCCCGAGCGCCCGTTTGGCCCGGCCCTCGCCGCCCGCCGCGCAACCGCGGGTTGCTTGTGAGGGGCCGCCAAATCTGCTATCATTTGATCCATACAAAGGGCTCTTCAACAGCAGAAGAAGGCAGGAGGAACTTGTATGGAACTGAACCAACGCATCAAACAGCTGCGCGAGCAGCGCCATCTCACCCAGGAGCAGCTGGCCGAACGGCTGCTGGTCACCCGGCAGGCGGTCAGCCGCTGGGAGACCGGCGAGACCCAGCCAAACACCGAGACCCTGAAGCTGCTCTCCCGGGAGTTTGGCCTCTCGATCAACACCCTGCTGGGCGCCCCGCGCCAGCTGATCTGCCAGTGCT
Source organism: Faecalibacterium sp. UBA7177 (assembly GCA_002491225.1). Taxonomy (GTDB): domain Bacteria; phylum Bacillota; class Clostridia; order Oscillospirales; family Ruminococcaceae; genus UBA7177. Next base: position 14,134 of record DKVN01000069.1, on the reverse strand, counting down.
GCGGGATGCCGCTCAACGAGGAGGAGATGATCAGCCGCGAGGAGAACGGCGATTTCAACGAGGATTACTGCAAATGGTGCTATTCCGGCGGGGCATTCGCCTACCCAACAAAAGAGTCGCTGCTCGATTTCCTCGTCTCCCAGATGCCCAACCCCCAAAACCTCCCCGAAGAGGATCGCCGAACCCAGTATGATACCTTCCTCTCCACCCTGCAGCACTGGAAAACGACCTGATGGCATCGAAATTTGCGGCCCGCCCCACTTGCAATGTGAGGCGGGCCGCCCCCTTGTGTTTTGCCGCGGGGTGTGGTATCCTGTGTACACACAGCTGTCAAGACAGCCCCGCCGCCCGATGCGGCGGGGCGCGGGCAGCGCAGGAGGGGGAACCGAAGATGAATCAGAAATCCCAGCCCGCGGGGGAGACTGCCGCGGGCAAAACGGGCCTCAAAGCCTTTTTGGCCCGCAAAAACATCGTCTTTTCGGCCCAGCGCTACGGCATCGACGCGCTGGGGGCGATGGCGCAGGGGCTGTTTGCCTCGCTGCTCATCGGCACCATCATCAACACGGTGGGCAGCCAGTTCGGCATCGCGTTTTTGACCCAGCCGGTGGCCACCATCGGCGGGGCGGAGTACACGGTCGGCGGGCTGGCCTCGGCCATGAGCGGCCCGGCCATGGCCTGCGCCATCGGCTACGCATTGCAGGCCCCGCCGCTCGTGCTCTTCAGCCTGGTCACGGTGGGGTTTGCCTCCAACGCCCTCGGCGGGGCGGGCGGGCCGCTGGCCGTGCTGTTTGTCGCCATCGTTTCGGCCGAGCTGGGCAAGGCGGTCAGCAAGGAGACGCGGGTGGACATTCTTGTCACCCCGCTCGTCACCATCTTTTCCGGCATCCTGCTCTCGGCCTGGTGCGCCCCGGCCATCGGGCGGGCGGCCAGCGCCATTGGCGGGGTCATCATGTGGGCTACCGAGCTGCAGCCCTTCTTTATGGGCATCGTTGTCTCGGTGGTCATCGGCATGGCCCTCACCCTGCCCATCAGCTCGGCGGCCATCTGCGCCGCGCTCGGCCTTACCGGGCTGGCCGGGGGCGCGGCGGTGGCCGGGTGCTGCGCCCAGATGGTCGGCTTTGCCGCCATGAGCTATCGGGAAAACGGGGTCGGCGGCCTGGTCAGCCAGGGGCTGGGCACCAGCATGCTGCAGATGGGCAACATCGTCAAAAACCCGCGCATCTGGCTGCCGCCCACCCTGGCCAGCGCCGTCACCGGGCCGATCGCCACCTGCCTGTTCCGGCTCGAGATGAACGGCGCGGCCATCTCCTCCGGCATGGGCACCTGCGGCCTGGTGGGGCAGATCGGGGTCTACACCGGCTGGGCGGCGGATGTCGCCAGCGGGGCCAAGGCCGCCATCACCGGCATGGACTGGCTGGGTCTTGTCCTCATCAGCCTTGTGCTGCCCGCGCTGCTCAGCTGCCTGTTCAGCCTGCCGCTGCGCCGCATCGGCTGGATCCGCGAGGGCGATCTGACCCTGCAATGAGCGGCTGCCGGGCATCCGCACAGATCAAAACGAGGGGCCGCCCGGAAGGCCGGGCAGCCCCTCGTTTTTCTGCGCCGTTTTTACACCGGGCGGCCCCGGCGGGCGGCCCAGCCCGGCCCGATGCTTCGACCCCGCACCTCGGCCCCAAATCCGGCCCCGGTATCGCCCGCCCCGGCAAAAAGCCCAAAGATCGGCCTGATTTTGGCCGAATTTGCTAAAATTTTGTGAACAGAAAAGAAAAATACTGTCATCTGTGGCCGGATGTGCTATAATAAAACCGGCAGGCCGGTGCAGAACGGGGCGGTGAGACAAAAAAACAAAGCCGCAAATTCTACCTGTGCGGTCGCATCTGCTGCGTCATCAAATCTTGCAAGCCATACAGGATTGCTGCGATTTTCTTCCTTGCAGCTGC
>DKVN01000069.1:2423-11933 GCA_002491225.1 Faecalibacterium sp. UBA7177 | reverse complement strand
CGGCCGCACAGCGAATTTGCGCTGCTTCGCAGGTTCTTCGAACTCTTTGTTTTCTCATCTCGCCGCCCCGGAGACTCTCCCCTTTGCGCGGGCCGCGCCGCCCCACCACCCCGTGGGAAATTGACCGCAAGGGAGGCAACACCATGAAACTGACCTTTTTGGGCGCCGCGCACGAGGTGACAGGCTCCTGCATGATGCTGGAGGCCTGCGGCAGAAGGCTGCTGATCGACTGCGGCATGGAGCAGGGGCCGGACATCTACGAGAACCAGCCGATCCCGGTGGCCCCGGGCGAGCTGGACGCCATCCTGCTGACCCACGCCCACATCGACCATTCCGGCATGATCCCGCTGATGGTCAAGCAGGGCTTTTCCGGGCCGATCTACTCCACCATCGCCACCGCGCAGCTCTGCGATATCATGCTGCGCGACTCCGCCCACATCCAGGAGTTTGAGGCCGAGTGGCGCAACCGCAAGGCAAAGCGCGCGGGCGGCCAGGCCTATGTGCCCATCTATACGGTCGAGGACGCCATGCTGGCGGCCCAGCAGTTCAAGCCCTACCCCTACGGCCGGGTGGTGCATCTGTTCGACGGCATCGATATCCGCTTCAACGACGCGGGCCACCTTTTGGGCAGCTCGAACATCGAGGTCTGGGTCACCGAAAACGGCAATACCGAGCTGATCGTCTTTTCGGGCGATATCGGCAACGGCCACCAAAAGATCATCCGCAACCCGCAGCCGCTGCACCAGGCGGACTATGTGGTTATGGAGAGCACCTATGGCGACCGCACCCACGGCCCCAATCAGGATTATATCCCCCTGCTGGCCGAGGTGCTGCAGGAGACCTTTGACCGGGGCGGCAACGTGGTGATCCCCTGCTTTGCGGTGGGCCGCACCCAGCTGATCCTGCACTTTTTGCAGCAGATCAAGGCGCGCGGGCTGGTCAAGGGGCACGACCATTTCCCGGTGTATGTCGACAGCCCGCTGGCCAATGAGGCCACCAACATCTTCAACCGCAATATCTGGGATTGCTGCAACGACCGCTGCCTCGCCATCCTGCGGGAGGGCTTCAACCCCATCTCGTTCCAGGATCTGGTTGTCAGCGTGACCAGCGAGGACTCCAGGGCCATCAATGCCGACCACGGCTGCAAGGTGATCCTCTCGGCCAGCGGCATGTGCGAGGCCGGGCGCATCCGCCACCACCTCAAGCACAACCTCTGGCGGCCCGAGTGTACCATCCTCTTTGTGGGCTACCAGACCCACGGAACCTTGGGCCGGGCGCTGCTCGAGGGCACCCCCAAGGTGCGCATCTTCGGCGAGGAGATCGAGGTGCGCGCCCATATCCAAAAGTTAGAGGGCATGAGCAGCCACGCCGACTCGAACGAGCTGATCCAGTGGCTGGGCAACTTTGAGGAAAAGCCCAAAAAGGTGTTTGTGGTGCACGGCGACAACGCGGTGTGCGACAGCTTTTCCGCCCGGCTGCGCAGCGAGTTCGGCTACGATGCCGAGGCCCCCTACCCGGGCGGCGAGTACGATTTTGCCGAGGCCCGCTGGATCGCCGAGGGCAACCGCCAGCGCAAGCAGCCCAAGACCCTGCCGGGCGCCGACCGGCCGCTGAGCGCGGCCTTCCAGCGCCTGGTGGCGGCTGGCAAGCGGCTGCTGCAGGTGATCGAGCACAACCGCGGCGGCACCAACAAGGATCTCGGCCGCTTTGCGGGCCAGATCGACGAGCTGTGCGACAAGTGGGACCGCTGAGCGCGGGCTTTGCAGCACAGCAGCCCCAGCCCACAGCAGCACAAAATCAATATAACAAAGGCCGGGCCGCTTCCCCCAGCAAAAGGGGAGGCGGCCCGGCCGCTTTTTGGGGCAAAAGAATGCAAAGCCCCGGCAACATTCCGGCAAGCCCCAGGTTCACGCAGGTGAGGGAACGCCCGTCCCCTCACCGCTTCACCACCGGGATCCAGACCTCATACTTCGCGTGTTCGGGGTCGGGGCTCAGGTAAACCTCGACATCCGGCGCGCTGCCGTACTCGTAGCCGGAGGTGGGCAGCCACTCGGTCACGATGCGGCGCTCCAGCTCCTGGATCGAGGCGTTGGTGCCCTCCCCGGCAAAAACCGCCCAGGTGGCGGCGGGCACCGTGTACTCCTCCAGATCCCCGGCCGGCTGGCCCGAGGAGACCGCGATATAGTAGCGCCAGGGCTCGGCGTCGTTGCAGGTGCTCACCCCCAGCACCCCCATGGGCGGGGTGTCCATCATCCCGGCCAGCCTTTGCAGGGTGCCGTCCTCGGCGATCTGCTGCCATTTTTGGGGGATGACGGCAAAGTTCTGCTCGATCTCCCTGTGCAGCGGCACGCTGACCCCCACGATGCGAAAAGCCTCTTTTGTCTCGATGCGATAGTTCATCTCTTCTGCTCCTTTCACCGTGACCTGAAAACGAATGGCCGGAAAGGAGCGCACCGACACCCCGCCGCCCCGCACCGCCGAGGGCGGCAGCCCGTGCACCGCCTGAAACGCCCGGTTGAAGGCGGTAGGGGAGTCGTACCCATATTTGGCCGCCGCGTCGATGACCCTGATGCCGGTGCTTTGCAGGTCGGCCGCCGCCAGCGACATCCGCCGGCGGCGGATGTACTCGGCCAGCGGCACCCCGGCAAGGTAAGCGAACATCCGCTGGAAATGATAGACCGAGCAGCAGGCGATCCGCCCCAGCTGGGCGTAGTCGATCTCCTCGGTCAGATGCGCCTCGATGTACCGGATGGCCTCGTTCCACCGCTCGACCCATTCCATTGGCAAGCACTCCTTTCGGCTGAAAACATCCTATCATAAAGGGGCGGGGGCTGTCCTCTCACTCGCCGCACCAAAAAAGAGAGGGCCGCGGGCTATGCTTTCGCTTTTCCGCCGCAGCCTGTCCGCCATGCCCTCTCCTGTTTACCTGCTTACCGGTCGTTATTGCGGCGGCAGCTCCTGCTCGTCAAGGACGGTGACATCCTCGTCCTCCACCACCACCGCGTGCAGCTGGTCGTACACCTTTTTCTGGTGGGCATAGCAGAACACCGCCCACAGATCCCCCAGCCCGCTGAACAGCAGGCAGCCGCCCACAAACCGCAGCATCACCGACGCGGCAGAGAAAGGGTAGAGCATCAGCCCCAGCCCAAACACCGCGGTGAGGGCGGCCAGCAGCATCGCCACCCACCAGCGGTCATAGTCCAGCCGTTTCAGCTCAACCGCGCGCTGAAATTTGGAGATGCCGCCCAACAGCAGCGCGATGCCCAGCAGAAAGGGCAGCACCGAGAGCACCGTGCGGGGCTGGGTCAGCGCAAAGAGGCCCACCCCGGAGAGAAAGATGCCCACAAACAGATCCACCGCAAAAAAGCCCGCCAGCTCCCGCATGCGCAGGTAGCCAATCAGCTTGGCCAGCCCATACGCAAGAGCAAAGCCGCCGATCACATAGCAGAGCATGGTGCCGGTCAATTCAGGGTAGAGCAGCAGCACCAGCCCCAGCGCAAGGTCGATGGCCGCCAGCAGCCCCTGGCTGAAGGCCCGGTTTTTCGCTTTTTGTTTCATCCTCGATACAGCTCCTTTCCCCGGCCGCACCAGGCGGCCGCGCAGGGTGCGCTTTTTTACATGGTATATATCATACGGCGTCCGCCGCCCGGCTATCCATCCGGGGGCCCGGCCGCCGCCTCGCCTTACAGGATCGGGATCCCCGCCGCGCGGCAGGCGCTGCGGGTCTCGGCGTCCCACACGCTCGACTGTACCTCCCCGATGTGGGCGCTGCCCAGCAGCAGCATGCACAGCCGGCTCTGGCCAATGCCGCCGCCGATGGTCAGCGGCAGCTCGCCCGCCAGCAGCGCCTTGTGGAAGGGCAGGGCCCGCCGGTCGTCACAGCCAGCAATCCGCAGCTGGGCGTCCAGGCTCTCGGGGCTGACCCGGATGCCCATGCTGGACACCTCAAACGCCTGGCCGAGGGTGTCGCTCCAAAAGAGGATGTCCCCGTTGAGGGCCCAGTCGTCATAGTCCGGCGCGCGGCCGTCGTGGGGCTTGCCGCTTTTCAGCGCCCCGCCGATCTGCATCAAAAACACGGTGTGATGCTCTTTGGTAAAGGCGTTCTCCCGCTCCTTGGGGGTGAGGGCGGGGTACAGGTCCTCTAATTCCTGGGTGGTAAGGAAGGTCACCTCGCGCTGCAGCATCGGGCGGCAGGCCAGCTGGGGGAAAAGGGCCCGCAGGGTCTTTTCGGTCTCGCAGATGGCCCCCACGATGGCGCTGACTACCTCTTTGAGGTACCCGGTGTTGCGCTGGTCGGCAGTGATGATCTTCTCCCAGTCCCACTGGTCGACATAGATCGAGTGCAGGTTGTCCAGTTCCTCATCCCGGCGGATGGCGTTCATGTCGGCGTAAAGGCCGGTGTCGGGGCCAAAGCCATAGTCGTGCAGGGCCTGCCGCTTCCACTTGGCCAGGCTGTGCACCACCTGGGCGTGGGTGCCGGTGTCCCGAATGGAAAAATCCACCGGGCGCTCCACCCCGTTGAGGTCGTCGTTGAGGCCGCTGGCCGCCTCCACAAACAGCGGCGCCGAGACCCGGCGCAGGTTCAGCGCCCCGCAAAGCAGATCCTCAAACAGCCGCTTGATCAGGCCGATGGCCTTTTGGGTGTCGTACAGGTTCAGAGCGGGGCGGTACCCCTCCGGGATCACGATCCGGCTCATTGCAATTCCTCCCTCTCCCACGGCTGCCGCGGCCCGTGTCCCGAGCCTGTCAGCATCGCCGCTCTATTGCAGTAAAGTATGCCACACCATGGCCCAAAAGTCAAAACAAATCGAGCCGGGCAAAGCGGGTTTTGCACGCCAAAATGGAGGCAAAACCGGGCCCCGCAGGGCTTGACAGGCCCGGGGATACACCTTATACTGTTTTTGGGTATTTTTGTCGATTGGCATCCGCCGCGGCATCGCCCTAAAACGAGGAGGAATCACCCATGAAAAAATCCAATGTTACCACCATCGTGGCCATCGGCATCGGTGCGGCGCTCTTTTTTGTGCTGGGCCGGTTTGTCGCCATCCCCAGCCCGGTGCCCAACACCAACATCAGCCTGCAGTACGCGGTGCTGGCCCTGCTGGCCATCCTGTACGGCCCGGTGGCCGGCGGGCTGATCGGCTTTATCGGCCACACCCTCATCGACCTCAGCTGGGGCGGCAGCCCCTGGTGGAGCTGGATCATCGCCTCCGCCTTTGTAGGGGTCATGATGGGCCTGCTGAGCAAGAAGATCAAGCTCTCGGAGGGCGTGTTTGGCAAAAAAGAGATGATCACCTTCACCATCGCCAACGTGGTGGCGCATCTGATCGCCTGGGCCGGGATCGCGCCGATCCTGGACATCGTCATCTATGCCGAGCCGGTTGAGAAGCTGTTCAGCCAGGGGGCGATGGCCGCCACCGCGAACATCCTCACCAGCGTGATCGTCGGCGGGCTGCTGGCGGTCGCCTATTCCAAGACAGTGGCCAAAAAGGGCTCGCTGGACAAGGAGTAAGTTTGGAGCCATCGGGGAGACGGGGCGCTGCTCCGTCTCCCTTTCCGGTTTTCAGGAAAAAATGTTTCGCACCGCTGCATTCCAACATCCGCCACAGGGGGAGACGACATGGCAGAGCCGATCATCTCGTTCAAAAACTTCTCGTTCCAGTACCGGGCCCAAAAGCGGCCCACCCTCTACAACATCGATCTCGACATCTACCCCGGCGAGCGGGTGCTGATCGTCGGGCCCTCGGGCAGCGGCAAAAGCACCCTCGGCAGCTGCATCAACGGGCTGATCCCGGCCTGCTTTGCGGGCGAGTGCACCGGCAGCCTGACCGTGGCGGGCCTTGACGCCCCCACCGCCGGGCTGTTTGCGCTGTCCCAGCAGGTGGGCACCGTATTGCAGGACCCGGACGGCCAGTTCATCGGGCTGACGGTGGGGGAGGATATCGCCTTCGCGCTGGAAAATGACTGCTGCCCCACCGCCGAGATGCACGGGGTGGTGCGCAAAGCCGCCGCGCTGGTGGGGGTGGAGGACCATCTGGACAAGGCCCCGCACGAGCTGTCCGGCGGGCAGAAGCAGCGGGTGAGCCTCGCGGGGGTGCTGGTGAACAGGGTGCGGGTGCTGCTGTTTGACGAGCCGCTCGCCAACCTCGACCCCGCCGCGGGCAAGCAGACCATCGAGCTGATCGACGAGGTGCAGCGCGAGACCGGCGCGGCGGTGCTCATCATCGAGCACCGGCTCGAGGACGTGCTCTGGCGCAGGGTAGATCGGATCGTCCTGGTGGACGAGGGCCGCATCGAAGCAGATATGCCCCCAAACGAGCTGCTCGCCACCGACATCCTGGCCCGGCACGGCATCCGGGAGCCGCTCTACCTCACCGCCCTGCGGTATGCCGGGGTGGCCATCACCCCCGAAAAGCAGCCCGAGCAGATCGACCAGATGCGCCTTTCGGACGCCGACTGCCAGAAGGTGCGGGACTGGTTTGCCAAGGCAAGCGCGCCCGCGCAGCCGCCCGCCCGCGACCCGCTGCTGGAGGTCAAGGCGCTGGGCTTTGGCTACACCAAGGAGCAGACGACCCTCGCCGGGGTCAGCTTTGGGATCGAGCCGGGCGAGATGGTGAGCATCGTGGGCCGCAACGGGGCGGGCAAATCCACCCTCTCCAAGCTGATCTGCGGCTTTGAGACCCCCGACACCGGCAGCGTCTGGATGCACGGGCGGGACCTCGCGGGGGACAACATCCGCCAGCGGGCCGCCCGCATCGGCTATGTGATGCAAAACCCCAACCAGATGATCTCCAAGACCATGATCTTCGACGAGGTGGCGCTCGGCCTCAAAAACAGCGGGCTGACCGAGCAGGAGGTCCGCGAAAAGGTGGAGCAGGCGCTGACCATCTGCGGCCTATACCCCTTTCGCAACTGGCCGATCTCGGCCCTCTCGTTCGGGCAGAAAAAGCGGGTCACCATCGCGAGCGTCCTGGTGATGGGCCCCGAGCTGATTATCCTGGACGAGCCCACCGCCGGGCAGGATTTTAAGCGATACACCGATATTATGGAGTTTCTCCGCGGGCTCAACGAGCAGGGCATCACGGTGCTGATGGTCACCCATGACATGCACCTGATGCTCGAGTACACCCACCGCGCGCTGGTCTTCAATCAGGGCCGGATGATCGCCGACTGCCCCTCGGCCAAGCTGCTCTGCAGCCCGGAGCTGGTCGAGCAGGCGGCCCTCAAGGAGACCAGCCTCTTTGCGCTGGCCACCCGCTGCGGCATCCCGGACCCGGTGGCCTTTGTCGAGCGGTTCATCCAGTACGACCGGGAGGTGCGCAGCCATGGCCAATAACACGGTGCTCAACTATCTGCCCCGCGAGAGCGTCATCCACCGGCTCACCGGCGCGACCAAGCTGGGCTTTTTTCTGCTCTTCACCTTTGCCAGCATGGTCACCTACGACACCCGGGTGCTGCTGGGGCTGATGCTGGTCAGCTTTGCCGCCTTTGCGGCCAGCAAGATCCGGCTGCGGGAGGTGCGGTTTATCTTTGTGTTCATGCTGGTGTTTCTGCTGCTCAACGACACCTTCATCTATCTCTTTGCGCCCGAGCAGGGGGTGGAGATCTACGGCACACGGCACCTGGTCTGCAACCTGTTCTGGCATTACACCATCACGCTGGAAGAGCTTTTCTACATTTTTAACGTCTCGCTGAAATATTTTGTGGCGTTGCCGGTGGCTACCCTCTTCATCTCGGCCACCAACCCCAGCGAGTTCGCGTCCAGCCTCAACGCCATCGGGGTGTCCTACCGGGTGGGGTACTCGGTGTCGCTGGCGCTGCGCTACATCCCGGACATCCAGCGGGACTATCACGCCATCAGCCAGGCCCAGCAGGCCCGCGGCATCGAGCTGGGCCGCAAGGAAAAGCTGCTCGCCCGGCTGAAAAACTCGGTCAACATCCTGCTGCCGCTGATCCTGTCGAGCCTCGCCCGCATCGAGGTCATCGCCAACGCGATGGAGCTGCGCGGCTTTGGCAAGGATCCCAAAAAGCGCACCTGGTACACCCGCCGCCCCTTTGCCAAAAACGACTATCTCGCCCTCGCCCTCGGCGCGGTGCTGCTGGCGATCAGCGCGGGGGGTGTGATCCTCAACGGCAGCCGGTTTTATAACCCGTTCCTTTAAGACAGTACCACGCGGGGGCAGTTGGGTCTCCCGTCAGGGCACGCTTACCCGCCAGCCTGCCGCAAAGCGGCCGCCGCCGATCAGCCCGGTGAGGGTGTCGGCGCGGCTGGGCTGGCTGTTGTAGGCGGCAAAGCCTTTGCCGTCCCGCGCGCGCTGCACCGCAAAAAAGTGTGCGCCGCGCCGGATATGCCCGGCCTCGTTCCAGATCATCAGGATGCCCACCCCGCCCGGCGGCAGGGCCGCTTCCAGCGCCGCGGGGCTGCGGGCGGGGGCGGCGGCAAGGCCGTACTGCCGCAGCACCCGGCCCACCGCGCGGGGGCTGGCCCCGGCCCGCCCGCCCAGCGCCAGGGCGCGGCGGCGCTCAAACTGGCCGATCACCCCGGCCAAGCTGGGGTCAGGCGCATCGGGGGCGGGGGGAGCGGCGGCACCGGAACGACCCGGGAGAACAGCGGGGCCGGAAGAAGCGGCGGGGCCCTGGCCGCCCGCCCCATCTTGGCTGGCCGCTTCGCCTTGGCTGGCCGCTTCGCTCTGGCTGGCCGCTTCGCTCTGCCCGCCCGCCCCGGCCCGGCCCAGCAGGCAGAGCGCGTTGTAAACGCTCACCGGCCCGCAGCCGCAAACACCCACGGTGCCATGCCCGCAGCGCAGCCCGCACACATCGGGGGCCAGCTGGTTCAGCACCGGACTGCCCGCCGGGCTCTGCGGCGCATTTTGGTCATCATTTTTCCGCCGCACCGCCCGCCCCACCGGCCAGGCGGCCAGCGGGTAAAAGAGATGCAGCGCCAAAAAACACAACAGGCCGTTGCCCGCCGCGCGCACTGCGCCGAGGAGAGCAGCAAACAACTTGGCAAACACAGAGGGCCCCGCACCGTCATTTCGCATGGTGCGAGGCCCCCTTTTTGCTTTCATTTTGGCTCGTATGAGGCGGGCAGAGCCGCCGCGCCCGTGCGATCCCGCCCGCTTACTCTTTCCAGATCGGCTCCTTGAGCAGCCAGCGGCCGTATTCGTCCTTGTAGAAGATATCCCGGTTATAGAACTTGTCGATGATGGCCCAGAACTCGGCCTCGCTGTAGCCGCAGAATTCGCAAAAATCCCGCACGCAGAGCGGGTCGAGCGCGCCGTCCCGCTCCCTGATGATCGGGATGGCCTCCTCGCGGGTCATCATGCCGTAGCGGATGTAGCGGGCGGTGTAGTCGGTGGCGGCGGCGTGGCCGAACTTGGGGTACTTGAGCCAGGAGTGGACAAGATACGCCCGGCTGTCGATCTGGTCAAAGTTTTCGGCGTGGTGGGTGCGGTCCCACTCGTGGGTCAGGTCGTGGAAGCCGCGGCTCTTGGCCAGCTGGTAGTTTTT
>DKVN01000069.1:1130-2123 GCA_002491225.1 Faecalibacterium sp. UBA7177 | reverse complement strand
AGCTCCTCAGCCGAAGGGGCCTTGGTCAGGGCCAGGTCGTTTTCGGTGACCCCGTAGCTCAAAAGCTCCTCCTCGGGGAAGCCGACCGCCACCCCGTTTTCCACCTGGCCGCGGGCCGAGTAGGTCTCCTCGTCGGCGCTGCCGCCGTACTCAAAGCTGACATTCTCGCCGTAGCAGAGCAGGGGAGTGTTGAACTTGAGAGCCATCTGCAGCGGGAAGGTGTAGATCAGCCGGTCGACATACCAGGTGGGCTTGCCGTACTTTTCAAAAAAGGCGCGCATCAGGGTCTTTTGTGCCTTGATGTTGGGCTTGCAGCTGATGATGGTGCAGCCAAAGGCCTCCGAGATGTTTTTCAGGTTGTGCTTGCCCGCCTCGGTCATGGGGAAATTGTCCTCCACGCTGAAGAGGATCGGATTCATGTGCATGACCTCTTTGAGGATGTACACCTGAAAATGGCTGTCCTTGCCGCCGCTGACCGCCACGGCGCAGTCATACCCGCCGGGGCCGTTCATGCCGCGGTACTTGTCGCACAGGGCCTCAAACTCCTTCCAGCGGGCGTCCCAGTCCACCTTGCTGCGGTGCTCAAAATGGCGGCAGGCGCTGCACACCCCCTCGGCGTCAAAGGTGATGCCGGGCCGGGTGTCGGGCATGGTGCATTTTTTGCAATATTTCATGGATGATCCTCCTGATTTTACAAGCTGACATGTTTCACAAAGGCCGCGCTGCGGCCGGCTGCCAAATTCCCACAGACTCAGTATACCACAAAATTCGCCCGATTCAACCGCCCGCCGCCGCAAAATGCAGCGGGATGCCGTGCTCTGGGGGGCTTTGCCATGAAACCCGCGGTTGATTTTGTGAAAAAAAGAGTCGCTTGCATCCAACCGGCGCTTTTGCTACGATACGAGCAGACACACGAAAAACGCGAAAGGACGGTGTTTCGATGCCGCAGATACTGAGCGAACGAATCGCCGCGCTGCGCAAAGCGCGCGGCCT
>DKVN01000069.1:0-785 GCA_002491225.1 Faecalibacterium sp. UBA7177 | reverse complement strand
TGGGAAAAGGGCGGCGCGCCGGATGTGGAGCTGCTGCCGGTGCTCTCCCGGCAGCTTGGGGTGACGATCGACACCCTTTTCGGGCTGGAGGACGGGCCGCAGGAGGCGGTGCAGGACACGCTGGCCCGCTACCTGCGCGGGCTGCCAAACGAGGAGCGGATGGGGCAGTTCTGCCGCCTCGTCTGGGCCTGCGTGGGGGCCTTTTTGCCGGACGGGCTGCAGATCCCCGCGATGGGCTACCTCGAACGCTGCCAGCCGGACCAACGAGACGGAGAACCCCAGCTGATGCTCAGCCAGTGCAGGGGCGCTGGCGGCATCCTGCTCGACCTCCACGCGGAGGACCTGGCCTTCGTCACCCTCTGGCCCGAGCCCAAAAACGGCTACGCGGCATGGCTGGCCCCCAAGTCAGCGTATCGCCGCCTCTTTGCGCTGCTGGCAAGGCCCGGCTGCCTCGAGCTGCTGGGGTATCTGCACAGCCAGCCGCTCCGCTATTTTTCGCCCGCCGCGGCGGCAAAGCAGCTGCGGATGCCCCGCGAGACGGCGGAGCCCCTGCTCGAGGCGCTGGCCCGGCAGAACATCCTGCGCCGGGTGGAGCTGGAACTGGAGGAGGGCGCGGGCAAAGCGTACCAGCTTGCGGAGCCGCTCAAATTCATCCCCTTCCTCTATCTGGCCCGCTGCATGATGCAGTCGGACCTGAACAGCCTGCGCGTGGGGGACGAGACCCCGCCGCTCGGGCCGGACGAGGTCTGGAAGGCCGGAGAGGAAGCGCAGCCGGATGAAGAACA
>DKVN01000066.1:3138-3983 GCA_002491225.1 Faecalibacterium sp. UBA7177 | reverse complement strand
ACGGGTGCGCACCAGCATGCTCTGATGGCGGCCGATCGTGTTGTAGGTAAGGGTCGGGCTCGCTTCGGTCAGCGGGCGGATCTCGCCGTAGGGCACGAGGCCTAACTTGATCAGCGCCTGGTAGCCGTTGCAGATGCCCAGCATCAGCCCGCCGCGCTGTTGCAGCAGCTCGGCCACCGCCTCCTGCACCACACCGGCGCGGAAGAAGGCGGTGATGAACTTGGCGCTGCCGTCCGGCTCGTCGCCGCCCGAGAAGCCGCCCGGCAGCATCACGATCTGGCTCTCGCGGATCGCCGCCGCCAGCGCCGCGCAGCTCTCGGCCACCGCGGATGGGGTGAGGTTATTCACCACCAGCACCCGCGGCTCGGCCCCCGCCGCGCGGAAGGCGCGGGCGCTGTCGTACTCGCAGTTGGTGCCCGGGAAGACCGGGATCACCACCCGGGGCTTGGCCAGCCCGATCACCGGCCCGCGCGCCGCGGGTCTGCCGCTGCGCCAGGTGAGGGTGGGGGGTTCGGCGGTGTCAGCGGCCGCCTCAGCCGCCGCCCCGCCCCGCAGGCTGCGGTAGGGGGTCACCGGCTCTAACTTCGCCTGCCAGACCTCGCAGATGGGGTCGAGGTCGACCCGCTCGCCGCCCGCGGCGAGGACATACTCCTCGGTGGTCTGGCCCAGCAGCTCGCCCGCGCCCGCGCCGTCGGCCAGCTCCAGCACAAAGCTGCCATAGGCCGGGGCGAAGAGGGCGTTCGGGTCGATACCGTCGGCCAGCTCGACGCCGATCCGGTTGCCGAGGCCCATCTTGAAGAGCGCCGCCAGCACCCCGCCGCGGCCGGGGGTGTAGGCCGCCAGCA
>DKVN01000066.1:1399-2806 GCA_002491225.1 Faecalibacterium sp. UBA7177 | reverse complement strand
ACGAGGGTGGGCGGCACGTCGAGCGCCTCAAAGCTGCCGGACATGCTGTCCTTGCCGCCGATGGCCGCGATGCCGAGGGCCAGCTGGGCGTCCAGCGCGCCGAGCAGCGCCGCCATCGGCTTGCCCCAGCGGGCGGGGTCGCTGCCCAGCCGCTCGAAATACTCCTGGAAGGTGAGGTGGATGCTGCCGGGCGCGAAGCCCGCGGCCACTAACTTCGAGACGCTCTCGATCACCGCGAGGTAGCCGCCGTAGTAGGGGCTCTGCTCGGCGATCTGCACGTCGAAGCCCCAGGCCATGCCGCTGCAGGTGGTGGTCTCGCCGTCCACCGGGAGTTTCGCCACCATCGCCTGGGCCGGGGTCAGCTGCCGCCGCCCGCCAAAGGGCATCAGCACGCTGGCCGCGCCGATGGTCGAGTCGAACCGCTCGGCAAGGCCCTTCTGGCTGCAGATGTTGAGGTCGCCCGCGAGGGCGGTCAGTTTTTCGGCCAGTGTCTCGCCCGGCCAGGAGGGCTGGAAGATGCGGCCCGCCTCCACCTTGACGTCGGTGTGCTTTTCGGCCCCGTTCGAGTTTAAGAATTCGCGGCTGATGTCCACGATCACATCCCCCCGCCAGCGCATGACCAGCCGGGGCTGCTCGGTGACCGTGGCCACCACCGTGGCCTCGAGATTCTCGCCGTCGGCCAGCTTGAGGAATTCGTCGAGGTCCTCCGGCGCGAGCACCACGGCCATCCGCTCCTGGCTCTCGCTGATGGCAAGCTCGGTGCCGTCGAGGCCGTCGTACTTTTTGGGGACTTTATCGAGGTCGATGGAAAGGCCGTCGGCCAGCTCGCCGATCGCCACGCTCACCCCGCCCGCGCCAAAGTCGTTGCAGCGCTTGATCAGCCGGGTGGCGGCGGGGTTGCGGAAGAGCCGCTGCAGCTTGCGCTCCTCGGGCGGGTTGCCCTTTTGCACCTCGGCCCCGCAGCTCTCGAGGCTCTCTAATTTATGCGCCTTGCTCGAGCCGGTCGCCCCGCCGATGCCGTCCCGGCCGGTGCGGCCGCCCAGCAGCACCACGATATCGCCGGGCAGGGGCTGCTCCCGCCGGACATTCGCCGCCGGGGCCGCGCCCACCACCGCGCCGATCTCGAGCCGCTTGGCCACGTAACCGGGGTGGTAGATCTCCTCCACCTGCCCGGTGGCGAGCCCCACCTGGTTGCCGTAGCTGGAATACCCCGCCGCGGCGGTGGTGACCAGCTTGCGCTGGGGCAGCTTGCCGGGCAGGGTCTCGCTGACCGGGACCAGCGGGTCGCCCGCGCCGGTGACCCGCATCGCCTGGTAGACATAGCTGCGGCCCGAGAGCGGGTCCCGGATGGCCCCGCCGATGCAGGTGGCCGCCCCGCCGAACGGCTCGATCTCGGTGGGGTGGTTG
>DKVN01000066.1:0-1102 GCA_002491225.1 Faecalibacterium sp. UBA7177 | reverse complement strand
GTGGTTGTGGGTCTCGTTCTTGAAGAGGAAGAGCCAGGGCTGTTCCTCGCCGTCCACGTCGCAGGTGATCCTGACCGTGCAGGCGTTGATCTCGTCCGATTCGTCGAGGTCCTGCAAGAGACCCCGCGCCTTGAGGTACTTGGCCCCGATGGTCGCGAGATCCATCAGGCACATCGGCTTGCGGCGGCCGGCGTAGAGCGCCTTGCGCAGCCCCAGGTACCGCTCGAAGGCCTCGGCGGCCTGCTGGTCCTCAAACTCGACCTTGTCGAGGATGGTGCCGAAGGTGGTGTGGCGGCAGTGGTCGCTCCAATAGGTGTCGAGCATCCGGATCTCGGCGAGGGTGGGCTCGCGGCGCTCGGTCTTGAAATAGTCCTGGCAGAAGGCGAGGTCGGCGTCGTCCATCGCGAGGCCCTTCTCCTGCCGGAAGCTGTCGAGGCCCGCGGCATCGAGGGCGGTAAAGCCCTCCAGTACCTCGACCGGGGCGGGGGCGGGGTGCTCGACGGCGAGGCTTGCGGGCTTTTCGAGCCCGGCGATCCGGGCCTCGACCGGGTTGACCACGTACTTCTGGATGGCGGCCAGCGCGGCCTCGGTCAGGCTGCCCTCTAACAGGTAGACCCGCGCGCTGCGCACGGCCGGGCGCTCGCCCTGGCTGATGAGCTGGATGCACTGGGCGGCGGATTCGGCCCGCTGGTCGAACTGGCCGGGCAGATACTCGACCGCGAACCGGTGGGCGGCGGCGGGGCAGTGCTCATAGCAGTCGTCCACCGGGGGCTCGCTGAAGACGGTGTCGCGGCAGGCGGCGAAGAGCTCGGCGCTGATGCCCTCGACATCGTACCGGTTGAGGATGCGCAGGCCGGTGAGGCTCTTTATGCCGACCAGGCCGGTGAGCTCGGAGAGCAGGGCGGCGGCTTCCTCGCGGAAGGCGGGCTTTTTTTCGACATAGATGCGATAGACCATCGTGATGCTCCTTTGTTTGTTGGGCGGAGATGGGAATGGGGCGGCAGGGCGGCATGGGTTGCCGCTCGCCAGCCGCTGGCGACACCCCGCCCGCCCGGAAATCGGAATCGGGGAAGGCCCCGCGTGCGCCATCCGCTGCCGACAC
>DKVN01000088.1 GCA_002491225.1 Faecalibacterium sp. UBA7177 | reverse complement strand
AACGCGCGCGGCTCCCGTCCGTCCGCACGGGGGATATTCCCCCTTCGAAAACGCCCCCTTCGGGGGCTCTTAAACCATTCTCAGGGAAACATCCCCCGCGCGGACTGCGCGATGCAGGTACATTTGGCGCGGGGCAAAACTTGAGGGAAAACGAGGTCATGTGGGATGAAGCAGCTGCGGATCGCGGTATTTTTTGGCGGGGTGTCCAGCGAGCATGAGGTCAGCCGGGTGAGCGCGGCCACCGTGCTGAGGGGCCTTGCCGGGGCCGGGTACGAGACCCTGCCGGTGGGCATCACCAAAAAGGGGGTCTGGTGGTATTACACCGGCCCGCTGGAGAAACTGCCGGACGGCAGCTGGGAGCAGGACCCCAACCGGACCCGCTGCGCCCTCAGCCCCGACCGGGGCGACCACGGTCTCTGGCTGTTTGCGCAAAGCGGCGCGCGGTGCGAGCGGATCGACGCGGCCTTCCCGGTGCTGCACGGCAAAAACGGGGAGGACGGCACCATCCAGGGCCTGTTTGAGCTGGCCGGCATCCCCTATGTGGGCTGCGGGGTGCTGTCCAGCGCCGTCTGCATGGACAAGGCGGTGGCCAACGCCCTGCTGGACGCCGCCGGGGTGCCCCGCTGCGCCTGGGACTGGGCCTGGAAGAGCGAGTGCGCCGATTTTGCCCCCCTCGAGGCGAGGCTGGCCAAAAAACTGGGCTACCCGATCTTTGTCAAGCCGGCCAACGCGGGCAGCAGCGTCGGCATCAGCAAAGCCGAAACCCCCGAGGCGCTGCGCGAGGCCATCGCGGTGGCCCTGCGGGAGGACGACAAGGTGGTGTTTGAGCGGTTCGTGGCCGGGCAGGAGGTCGAGTGCGCGGCCATCGGCAACACCGCCGGGGGGGCGGAGACCCCGGACGTTGACGTTCGAGTCTGGGCCACCCGGCCGGGCGAAATTTTGGCCGGGGATGTTTTTTACACCTACGATGACAAATATAAAAACGGGGTGAGCCGGACCGTGATCCCGGCGCAGCTGAGCGAGGAAAAGTTAGACGAGGTGCGCCACTGGGCCGAGCGGGCCTATCAGGTGCTGGGCTGCACCGGCCTTGCCCGCTGCGACTTTTTTGTGGAAAAGGGCACCGGCCGGGTGCTGCTGAACGAGCTGAACACCCTGCCGGGCTTTACGGCCATCAGCATGTACCCCAAGCTGATGGAGGCGGCGGGCATCGGGCTGCCCGCGCTCTGCCGGCACTTGGTGGAGCTGGCCCTCGCACGGGCGGAGGCGCGGCATGGATAAGCGGCCGATCGGGGTGTTCGACTCGGGGCTCGGCGGGCTGACCGCGGTGCGGGAGCTGCGCCGCATCCTGCCGGGCGAGGACATCGTCTATTTTGGCGACACCGGCCGGGTGCCCTACGGCACCCGGGGCAGCGCCATCATCCGGCAGTATGCCCGGCAGGACATCGCCTTTTTGCTGGGGCAGGGGGTCAAGCTGATCCTCGCGGCCTGCGGCACCGTGAGCAGCACCTACCCGCCCGAGGACGCCGCCGGGCTGCCGGTGCCCTACCTCGGGGTGGTGGAGCCCACCGCCCGCGCCGCCGCCGCGGCCAGCCGCAGCGGAAGGGTGGGGGTGATCGGCACCGCGGCCACCGTGCGCAGCGGCAGCTACGAGCGGGCGCTGCACGGCTTGTGGCCCGAGGCGCAGACCATCGCGCGGGCCTGCCCCCTTTTTGTGCCGCTGGTGGAGAATGGGCGCATCGCGCCCGACGACCCGGTGAGCGCCCTTGTGGCCGAGGAGTACCTCGAACCGGTGCGCGGGGCCGGGGTGGACACCCTGATTTTGGGCTGCACCCACTACCCGCTGCTGGCCGGGGTGATCGGCCGGGCGATGGGGCCGGAGGTGGCCCTGATCGACTCGGGCCGGGAGGCGGCGCTGGCGGTGCAGCGGCGGCTGGCCGCGGACGGGCTTTTGAACGGGGGCGGCGGCGGCGCGCGGTACTATGTGACCGACAGCACCGACCAGTTTGCCGCGATGGCCGCCCTCTGTTTGGACGAAGGGGCCCACGGCCCGGTGGAGCATGTGCCGATCGAGCAGATCGCCGCGCTGCCCGGCTGAGGGGCGGCGGCGCGCGGGGCTGCGGTGATTCTGCGCATCACATAATTGGAAGGATCAGCACACGATGTTGAGCGACGAGGAAATGCCGATGAAGGAAGATTATCTGATCCAGATCGACGGCCGGATGGAGCAGGGCGACGAGGAGCCCGACAGCGTCCGGCTGATGACCCGCGGCAGCTTTGTGCAGCGGGGCGGCAGCTTTTTTATCAGCTATGCCGAGACCGAGGCCACCGGCTTTGAGGGCTGCACCACCACCGTGCGGGTGGCCAAGGACGCCAGCCGGGTGAGCATGACCCGCTTTGGCCGGATGCCCAGCCAGCTGGTGATTGAAAAAGGGGTGCGGCATCTCTGCCACTACGACACCGGCTACGGCGCGATGACCCTTGGGGTGGCGGCGGACGAGATCCGCCACGAGCTGACCGAGGAGGGCGGGCAGGTGGAGTTCAGCTACACGCTGGACATGGACTCGGCCGGGCCGATCAGCCGCAATCTGGTCAAGATCACGGTGCGGCCCGCGGTGTCCTGAGGCGGAGCACAAGGGGCGCAGGACGCGCGCCGCTTTGCACCGCCCGCCGCGCCGGGTAAAGGGCAAACGTTGGGCCGCCTTCCCCACCGGGAAAGCGGCCCAACATATTTATTGTAGCACCCGGCGGCGGCAAAGTCTATGCAACATCTGTACAAAAATAGGGCGAATAGTTCATGCAGAATACCACTATACAACCGCGTTTTGACCCGCTATAATAAAGCCAGAACAAGAGAACAGCCCCAACAAGACAGCCGGAGCAGGAAAGGGGCTTGGGACATGGCCCGCCGGCGTAAATGAAAGGAGTGGATTCCGATGGCTTTTGAAGAACCCGGCTGCATGGGCAGGTCGGGGTCCGCAGAAGGCTGATCACCCCAAAGCATCACAGGGCTTTTCCCTGATTTGGACAAAAGATTGGGTCGATGATCCCCACCTGACGAGGCTCCGCCTGCCGGATGTACGCAGAAAACTTTTTTAGATAGATCGACGGAAGAAGTGGTTCACATGAATGTGGTACGGTATCCGCCAATCATTTAAGAAAGCCCGAACATCCACCCGTGAGATGAGGCTCGAAGCCAATGTACTAAGCAGTTTGTCCGACAACCACCCTGATGGATGAGGCTCGAAACCGATGAAC
>DKVN01000152.1 GCA_002491225.1 Faecalibacterium sp. UBA7177 | reverse complement strand
CAAATAAAGCTTGCCCTATTCTCATCCAATATGGACTTTACACAAAATTTAGGATTGACCCGATAATCTGGAGCAGGGGTAACTTTACCTGTCGATGTGTGTCCCTCTCAGACAGAAGAACCGTCTCCCTGTCCTTTAATTCGTCAATTACCGCTTGTTGCCTCTGAAAAGCAAACCATACCAGAACCCAACTGTAACCCAGCATAAGGAACGAAGAAGTCCAGCAAAAGGTCTAAACGGAAGTATCAGTATTGCAAATATAAAACGAAACAGGGTGATCATAAAGGCCCATCTCCCTACCTAAGCTGCTTTCATTTTCGGGATAGCATTTTCATGCAATACTCAATCTCTTCGCGGGTAAACAGCGATTGATATTCTGTTTTACACACAGAATCTTCTAAAGTTAGATCTGGCCTTTGCTCAAGCCATGCCAGTCTTGTAAATCCGTCTGATACTTTCCCGTTGATTCCTTCCTGAATCAGATATTTTGCAGCTCCAACTCCGCCTCGTTCTTTTAGCATCTGTCTAAAACGGGTAGCGGGATATTTACAATCCTTTTTTGCAAGAAACATCTTATCCTCTAATTCTTTTTCAAATTGAACGGCTAACTCCATTGATAAAGGCCCCCATTAAATGCCACGCCTGATCCGATATTCTGGCGTCAGTTCGGCATAGCCACGACGGTTGTGGACAATGCCCGCCCATTCTAAAATGGCTACCATAACAAACCCAGGATCAAGGCCGGTGTCGCTATGCCAGTAATTCTCCAAAATTGCTGCTGCAATCGTATCTTCTTCACAATGAGAATCGCCCAAGCGTCCACGCCCGCTCCCTTTTCGCGCTTTGCCGCCATGAGAAACGATGTGTTCGACGATAACATCAAAAATGTCATAAGTATAACTTGTAATTTTATCACATGCAAAAGTGGTCGGAGATTCCACCCACACGGAATATGCTTTTCCCTGCAAAGTATGGACAACCGCTTTTCCCCCACAGGAAATCAGCTTTGCGCGAACAATATCGGAGGCTCTTGTGCTGTTTTCGTTTTTTTCCCATCCTGTCATATCAACCGCTCCTTTCACATCTTCTGAAGGCGTATTATCCAGCCCCAAAGAGGATAGAAGATCACCCAGCTTTTCCTTTGCCACGAGGTAGGAGAAGTTCAACTGCTCCTGTACGGCCTTTAGATTCCCCCTATTCTTCAAAAACGCAAGAAGAAAGTTATACTGTTCCTCCGGCAAGAGGTCAAATGGGCTTAACTCAAAATCATTTTTTAACTCCAACCCACAGCTGGTACATTTCAATACAGGTACGCTTAAAGCCTTTTTACAAACGGGACAAGAAGAAATCAGCTTTGCCATTGTTATCACCTCGCAACTCAAATATATCATATAAGAGCATTAATATCAATAATAAGAATAAAAATAATTTACACTTATTAAAAGGCAGGGAGACGGTAGATAGGGAGACGCTTCTTTCGTCTCGATCAGAGTGACATACCTACGATGAATCTTTATCTCGACAGAACCGTCTTTGCCTGGGGTCATCTGTCTCCTCGCTTGGAAAAAAAGAGGCAGACAGGAAAGGCTGATAACCCTCCCGTCTGCCCCCAGAGCCTTGGTATTATGCCAGATCATCGCATAAAACACAAAATCCGAACCCTCCGCCAACTGGCTTAAGGTTCGGATTTTGTTTGTGTGGTGGAGATGACGGGAATCGAACCCGTGTCCGAAAGGAGGTCCGCGAGAGTATCTCCGGGTGCAGTTTGTCTACAACATTCCCGCCGCGCCAGGCCGGCAAACAGGCCGACGTTTTGGTAGCTTCATGGGGTCATGGCCGCCCGCAAAGCTTGAGGCGGCTCACGTTCAGTGTCTAAATGATGCCCTGGCCCCACACGACACTACAGTGGGCAGGACAGCCGCCTGTGATCAGGCAGCGACAGCTAATTCGTTGTTGTTAGCTATTTTTTTGGAGGCGTTTAGAGTGTGGCCCCCGTCCACTACCCGCTGCTCGCGCTTTCCTCCCCCCGTCGAAACCTTTACATCCCCATATCGTTTGGGGCCGCCCGGCCCCGGGTCACAACATATTGCGCTGGCCAATCTGCGGCCAATCTGCGCCAGCTGGCCGCCCGGCATACGTCAGGGGCGGTTCTGGCTTTTCATGGCGCGGTCGATGTCGCGTTTGGCATCCCGCGCGGCGGCGCTGGCGCGCTTGTCGTAGAGCTTTTTGCCCTTGCAGAGGCCCAGCTCCAGCTTGACCCGCCCGCGCTTGAAGTAGAGCGAGAGAGGCACCAGGGTGTAGCCCTGCAGCTTGATCTGCTGCGAGAGCCGCCGGATCTCGTTTTTGTGCGCCAGCAGCTTGCGGGGGCGCACCGGATCCCGGTTGAAGATGTTGCCCTTTTCGTAGGGGCTGATGTGCATGCCCTGCACCACCAGTTCGCCGTTTTGCACCTCGACCCAGGCGTCCTTGAGGTTGACCGCGCCGGTGCGCAGGCTTTTGACCTCGGTGCCCACCAGGGCGATGCCGGTCTCCAGCGCCTCGATCACAAAGTATTCGTGACGGGCCTGCCGGTTCACCGCGATGGTCTTGACCGCCTGCTGTTGCTGCGGCATCCCCGCCACCCCCTTTTACGGGCCCATTGCCCTGTATTCAGTATAGGCCAGTTTGGGCCGTCTGTCAAACCTTATCGGGATTCTGTCACCGAACTGTAAAGCCGGGGCTGTAAAGTTGGGCGGCCCGGGCAGGCCGCGATGCAAAAAAGCGCACCTGCTCAAGAGGGGGCTCTCCCCCCTCCGGCAGGTGCGGCTGTGCGCTGATCTCGGGGCCCGCGGGCAGCTTACTTCGCCTTTTTCGCGGCGGGCTTCGCAGCAGCCTTGGGGGCCGCGGCGGGCTTCGCCTCGGGCTTGACAGCGGGCTTCGCCTCGACCTTGGCGGCGGGCTTGGCCTCGACCTTGGCGGCGGGCTTCTCCTCTACTTTAGCGGCAGGCTTCGCGGCGGCCTTGGGCTCAGCCTTCGCGGCAGCCTTGACGGCGGCAGGCTTCGCCTCCGCCTTGGGGGCAGCCTTCGGGGCGGCCTTTTTGGCGGCGGGCTTCTTCTCGGCCTTGGGGGCCTTGGCAGCGGCAGCCTTGGGGGCCTTCGCGGCGGCCTTGGCGGCCTTCTTCTCCTTGGCGGGGGCGATGGTCCAGAACTGGTTCTCGCCGTTCACGTCCTGCCAGATCTGCAGCAGGGCGCCGTCCTCCTCACTCATGTCCACGATATCCAGGCACTTGCCGGCCAGGTTGGACTTGATCTTGACCCGGCCGTCGTTGGTGGGCTCGATCACCCACAGCTGGCTGGAGGCGGGGTCGCCCTCCCACTGGTGGATCCAGGTGCCATCGCTGGTGCCGCCGCTGACCAGGTCGATCATCTTGCCGGTGAAGCGGTTCTTGATGCGGTAGACGCTCTCGCCCGCGCGGACGAACTCCCACTGCTGCCACTCGAGATTCTCGTTCTTCCACAGGCGGATGGTCGCACCGTTCTCGGTGTTGTAATCGGCAACCTCCAGCACCCTGCCGTTGGCAGCGGCGATGGTGTAAAACTGACCCTCAGCGATGACGGTCTGTGCGGTCTTTTTCATCTTGATCGGCTCCTTTTTTCCGTTTCAAAGGCGGCCCTTTTCTATCCGCGCAAACACGCGGGATGGGCCGGAATCTGCAAACATTTTTACACGGTCTATCCGAATTATAGCATTCCTGCGGCATCCGTCAAGTCAAGGATGCCCAAGACTGGTGGCTTGTATAACTTCGATGAAAAATCCGCCAAAATTTTGTATACCTCGCCCATGAATTTTGCCATTTTTTCCGCGTCGGGCAGGCGCTGCCGGTGCCCTCCGGCCGGTTTGTTTTCGGTTTCTTTCCAGCCTTCCGGCCCCTCAAAGGCCCGCTTTTTCCTGCGGGAAGACGACTCCCCACTGGCCGCGCAGCCGGTCCATCAGCTCCATCAGCCGGACGCTCTCGGCAAGCGGCATCGACTCGCTCTCGGTGCGGCCCTGCCGGATGCAGCGCGCCGCCTCCTGGAACTCGTACTCGTAGCCGCTGATCTGGGGCGGCACCGGGTGGGTCTCGATGAGGCGGTCCTGGGTGTCGAAGACCGAGACGCTCTGGGGGTTGTTGATGTTCTCCACCACGAGATAGCCCTCATCGCCCGAGATGATGCCCTTGCGGTCCGACCGGACATAGATGCTGTGGGTGAGCACCGCCATCCGGCCATCCTTATAAAAGAGGGTGATCGTCTCCGCGCCGTCCACCCCGGTCTCGGTGCGCTGCACCGAGGACTCCACCCGCTCGATCTCGTCGCCGAAGTGCATCAGCGCAAAGTTGAGGCCGTACACCCCGAGGTCGAGCAGCGCGCCTCCCGCGAGGGCGGGGTTCTGGATCCGCTCCTTGCCGCAGACGACATAGGAGAGGTTGGCGGTGAGCAGGCGCGGGGTGCCGATCACGCCGTTGGCCAGCACCTGGTCGATCAGGGCGCGGGAGGGCATGTATCTCGTCCAGATCGCCTCGGCGAGGAAGAGCCCCTTTTCCGCCGCGGCCTCGCGCAGCGCTTTCGCTTGGGCGGCGTTGAGGGTGAAGGCCTTTTCGCACAGCACCGGCTTGCCGTGTTCGAGCGCCTGCATCGCGTGCTGGTAGTGGTGGGAGTGCGGGGTGGCCACATAGACCAGCTCGATCTCGGGGTCGCACAGCAGCTCCTCATAGCTGCCATACGCTTTGGCAAAGCCGTATTTTGCGGCAAAGGCCTGCGCCTTTTGCAGCGAGCGGGAGGCCACCGCCGCGCATTCGATCTCGGGCAGCGCCGCCAGGGTGGGCGCGGTGAGGTCGCCGATATGCCCGGCGCCGAGGATGCCAAGTTTCATTGTTTCATCGCTCCTTTTTTGTCAAAAGCGCCGCGCCTGGGCCGCCTTGCGGCCTTTTGGACGGCGCTGCCGTCTGCTGCCTGCGCGGGCCGGGGGTTCACTGCTCGAAGCCGTGCACCCAGTCGGACCGCAGGTAGTAGATGAGGTAAATCACCGAACTGATGGCCCAGGTGATGGGGTAGGCCCAATAGATGTAGCCGATCTCGCCGGTAAGGTGCATGACCGCCATGATGTAGAGGATGCGGATGACGCACCAGACCGAGAGCATCACGCACATGGGCACAAACGCTTTGCCCGCGCCGCGGCAGACCGCCGCCACCGAGTGGGAAAAGGCCAGCAGGCAGTAGAACAGGGCCACCGTGCGGGCCTGCCGCACCCCCAGCTCGATGACGCCGGGGGTCTGGTCAAAGAGGCCGATGAGGCTGGGGGCGAAGATGTAGCAGCAGACGCCGATGAGCTCGGCCAGGATGACCGCCGCCAGGATGCTGAACCGCGCGCCGCGCCGGGCGCGGTCGTACTGCTTTGCGCCGAGGTTCTGGCTGATGAAGGTGGTGGCTGCCATGTTGAAGCTGGTGATGGGCAGAAAGCCGAAGCCCTCGATTTTGGCGTGGGTGCCGTAGGCGGCCATGGCCAGCCGACCAAACGAGTTGATCTGGGACTGCACGATCACATTGGCAAACCCGATGACCGAGTTTTGCACCCCGGAGGGCAGCCCGTAGCGGATGATCTCGGCCAGCATGTCCCGATGGAAGCGGATGTGCCGCGGCTCGACCGTGTAAAGGTTGCCCTTTTGCAGCAGATACCGCATACAGAGCACTACGCTGCCCGCCTGCGAGATGACCGTGGCCACCGCCGCCGACCAGACCCCCCAGTGAAAGACGGCCAAAAACAAAAGATCCAGCCCGATGTTGAGCAGCGAGGAGAAGATCAGATAGTAGAGGGGGGTTTTGCTGTCGCCCAGGGCGTTGATGATGCTGCGGCAGATGTTGTAGAGCACCATTGCCAGCGAGCCGAGGAAATAGTAGCGGAAATACTCGACCGCCTCGGGCATCACCAGCGGGTCGGTCTGCATCCAGGTGAGGATGATGGGGGTAAAGGCCACCCCCACCACCGTGAGCACCACGCCGCTGACCAGCCCGAAGGCCAGCACCGTGTGGATGGCGCGGGAGACCTCGGCCTCTTTGCCCGCCCCAAAGTAGCGGGAGATGACCACCCCGGCCCCCATGGCGGTGCCCATGACAAAGCTGATCATCAGAAAGATGAGGGTGCCGGAGGAGGTGACCGCCGCCAGGGCGTTGGTGCCGAGGCACCGCCCCACGATAAAGGCGTCCGCCGTGTTGTACAGCTGCTGAAACAGCTGGCTGAGCAGCACCGGCAGCGCAAAGCTGACCATCAGGGCATAGGGGCTGCCCCGGGTCATATCCCGCACCCCGGATGAATGATGCCCGTGGGTAAAGCCGTGTACAAAGTGCATTCTTGCCTGACTACTCCTTTGCTGTGTGGTTTTTCAGAAAGAAGGCCGCCCGAAACGGACGGCCTTCCACATAGGACTGTTGAAAAAACTCAGGGCTGCTTGCCGATGTAGGCCAGAATGCCGCCGTCGACGTAGAGGATGTGGCCGTTGACGAAATCGGACGCGGCCGAGGCGAGGAAGACGGCCGGGCCGCCCAGGTCCTCGGCCTCGCCCCAGCGGTTGGCGGGGGTCTTGGCGAGGATGAACTGATCGAAGGGGTGCTTGGAGCCGTCCGGCTGAACTTCGCGCAGCGGCGCGGTCTGCGGGGTGGCGATGTAGCCGGGGCCGATGCCGTTGCACTGGATGTTGTACTGGCCGTACTCACTGGCGATGTTTTTGGTGAGCATCTTGAGGCCGCCCTTGGCCGCGGCGTAGGCCGAGACGGTCTCGCGGCCGAGCTCGCTCATCATCGAGCAGATGTTGATGATCTTGCCGCCGCCCTGCTCGATCATGTCGGGGATGACCGCCTTGGCCACGATGAAGGGGGCGTTGAGGTCGACGTCGATGACCTGGCGGAACTGGGCCGCGCTCATCTCGCACATCGGGATGCGCTTGATGATGCCCGCGTTGTTGACCAGGATGTTGATGTGGCCCACCTCGGCGGTGACCGTCTTGATCAGGTTGCCGACCGCCTCTTCGTCGGTGACATCGCAGACATAGCCGTGCGCCTCGATGCCGGCCTCCTTGTACGAGGCCAGGCCCTTGTCGACCAGCTCCTGCTTGATGTCGTTGAAGACGATGGTCGCGCCTGCACCGGCCATCGCCTTGGCGATGGCAAAGCCGATGCCGTAGGAAGCACCGGTGATGAGGGCGACCTTGCCGGTCAGATCAAACTGGTTTTTCATGATATGATATACCTCCTTATTTAAGATCCGTAGTCGGGATGTTGTCCATATCGTCAAAGGCCTGGTTCTCGCCGCCCATCGCCCAGATAAAGGTGTAGTTGGCGGTGCCGCAGCCGCTGTGGATCGACCAGGAGGGCGAGATGACCGCGTCGTAGTTCTTCATCACGATGTGCCGGGTCTCCTGCCCCTCGCCCATCATGTGGAAGACGACATTGCCCTCCGGGATGTTGAAGTAGGTGTAGATCTCCATCCGCCGCTCGTGGGTGTGGGAGGGCAGGGTGTTCCAGACCGAGCCGGGGGCCAGCTGGGTGAGGCCCATCGAGAGCTGGCAGGTGGGCAGCACGTCCGGGTGGATGAACTGGTTGATCACCCGCTCGTTGGCCGTCTCGGCCGCGCCGCAGGGGCGCTTGTTGGCGTCCGCCATCGAGAGCAGGGTGGTCTTGTATGCCTTGTGGGCCGGGGCCGAGACCAGATAAAACCGGGCCGGGTTTTCCGACGAGGCGCTGGCAAACTCGACCTGCTTTGCCCCCATCGCGATATAGAGGCAGTCCTCAAAGCCGAGCTCATAGCGGGTGCCGTCCACCGTGATGCTGCCGGGCCCGCCGAGGTTAAAGACACCGGCCTCCCGGCGCTCGAGGAAAAAGCTGGTACCAAAATTATGCCATACATCGATGCCCTTGTCAACCGGGACGGTCTCGTGCACCGGCAGGATGCCCAGCACCACCATCCGGTCCACATGGGAATAGACCGCCTGCACCTGGTCGGGCTGGTAGAGGTTTTCGATGAGGAACTCGTCCCGCAGCTGCTGGGTGGTGTAGCGCTTGACGTCGTTGGGGTTGGCTGAATAACGAACTTCCATTGGCTGCTCCTTTGTGATTATCTGCTCATTTTTTGGGGCTTGCCCGCGCCGCCGCATCTTCGGGGAATTTTGCAGGGATTGGGACAGGCCCCATACCATTCAATCATAAGGCCTTGCGCGCCGCTTTACAAGTGGGCTTTGTGCACAATTTCGCGCTGGCATTTCTATGCAAAACGCCGGTTTTTCGTTGAAGCGTCTTTTACACAAAAGCAGCCCCCAACCGGCAGAGACCGGCGAGGGCGCAGAGGCGCGCGGCGGCCGCGCGGGCCGGGCGCAAAAAAATTTTTATTTGCCGATCCTATTTGCCGATCCAGCTCTCGTCCGCGGGGTTATCCCGGAAGGCGATCAGCCTCGCGATATCGGCGGGGGCGATGTAGCCCTCCTCGGCAGCGGCCTGGGCGATGGTGTCAAAGTCGGTCAGGCTGACATTGCGCACCCCGGCGGCGGCCAGCCGGTCGATGCCCTTCTGCATGCCGTAGGTGAAGATGCTGGCGATGCCCAGCACCTCGGCCCCCGCGGCGCGCAGGGCCTCGACCACCTCGATGACGCTGCCGCCGGTGGAGATGAGGTCCTCGATGACCACCACCTTCTGCCCCGGCTCGAGACGCCCCTCGATCTGGTTCTGGCGGCCGTGGTCCTTCTGCCCGGCCCGCACATAACCCATCGGCAGGCCCATCAGGTGGCCGGTGATGGCCGCGTGGGCGATGCCGGCGGTGGAGGTGCCCATCAGCACCTCGGTCTCCGGGTACTCGCGGCGCACCGTCTCGGCCAGGGCGTTTTCGACGTCGCTGCGCACCTCGGGCGCGGTGAGGGTGAGCCGGTTGTCGCAGTAGACCGGGCTTTTGATGCCGCTGGCCCAGACAAAGGGCTGCTCGGGGCGGAAGAAGACTGCCCGGATCCGGAGCAGGTCCCGCGCGATCAAAGCGGAAATTTCCTGTTTGGTCATGCTACTCGATCTCCTTTTATATCGTCCTTTTGGGGGCAGAGGCGTATGCTTTCAGAGCGGCCGCTCAGCCCACAAACTCGGCCACGCAGCGGCGGTAGGCGGCCACCGGGTCCTCGGCGCGCAGGATGGGGCGGCCCACCACGATGTAATCGCTGCCCAGCTCTTTGGCGCGGGCGGGGGTAGTCACCCGCACCTGGTCGCCGACCTCGCTCTCGGCAAACCGCACACCGGGGGTGACGGTGAGGAAGCCCTTGCCGCAGACCTCGTGCACCTCGCCCGCCTCAAGCGGCGAGCAGACCACCCCGTCCAGCCCGGCCTCGGCGGCGCATTTGGCGTAGTGCATCACCACCTGATCCAGCGGCTGGTGGATCAGCAGCTCCTCCTCCATCCGCTGCTGGTTGGTGGAGGTCAGCTGGGTCACCGCGATCAGCAGCGGGCGGCTGCC
Source organism: Faecalibacterium sp. UBA7177 (assembly GCA_002491225.1). Classification (GTDB taxonomy): domain Bacteria; phylum Bacillota; class Clostridia; order Oscillospirales; family Ruminococcaceae; genus UBA7177. Next base: position 18,752 of record DKVN01000152.1, on the reverse strand, counting down.
GTCCGGGCGGGTCAGGCCGGTGAGGGCGGCCTCCATCATGGCCTTGGTGCCCGCGGCGTGCAGGTTGACCATGTCGATATCCAGCCCCGAGACCACCGCCATGGTGCGCTGCACCGTGTTGGGGATGTCGTGCAGCTTGAGGTCGAGAAAGACCTTGTGCCCGCGGGCCTTGATCTCCCGCACGATGGCCGGGCCCTCGGCGTAAAAAAGCTCCATGCCGATCTTGACAAAGGGCTTTTCCTCGGTAAAGCGGTCGAGGAAATCCACGACCTTTTTGCGGCAGTCCAGATCCAGCGCGACGATGACATCCTTACCCATGATGGGCACCTCCTATGATCTCTTGCAGCGTATCGATCCCGTATCGTTCCATCACACGGGGCAGATCAGCGATGATTTTGGGGCAGGCAAAGGGATCGGCCAGGTTGGCCGCGCCCACCTCCACCGCTGTCGCCCCGGCCAGCATCAGCTCGAGCACATCCTCGGCCGTGCGCACCCCGCCCATGCCGATGATCGGGATGCGCACCGCCTCGTACACCTGATAAACCATCCGCACCGCCACCGGGAAGATGGCCGGGCCGGACAGCCCGCCGGTGCCGATGCCGAGCAGCGGGCGGCGGGTGCGCAGGTCGATGCGCATGGCCTGCAGGGTGTTGATGAGGCTGATGCCGTCCGCCCCGGCCTCCTCGCAGGCGCGCGCGATGGCCGCGATGTCGGTGACGTTGGGGCTCAGCTTCATGTAGACCGGCTTTCTGGTCACCGCCTTGACCGCCCTTGTCACCGCGGCGGCCGCGGCGGGGTCGGTGCCAAAGCTCATGCCGCCGCCGTGCACATTGGGGCAGGAGATATTCACCTCCAGCCAGCCCACCTGGTCTTCTTTATCGAGCAGGGCGCAGGTTTTGGCGTACTCCTCCACCGAAAAGCCGCTGACGTTGGCCATGACCGGCTTGTGGAAAATCTCTTTGAGCCGCGGCAGCTCCTCGTCGATCACCTGGCGGACGCCGGGGTTTTGCAGCCCCACCGCGTTGAGCATGCCGCCCGGGGCCTCGGCGATGCGGGGGGTGGGGTTGCCAAAGCGAGGCTCGAGGGTGGTGCCCTTAAAGGAAAAGCTGCCCAACAGGTTGATGTCATACCACTCAGCAAACTCGCGGCCGTAGCCGAAGGTGCCGCTGGCCGGGATGATGGGGTTGTCCAGCCGGATGCCGGAGAGGATCACCTCGGTGTTCACCATAGCAGCTCCTCCCTGGCAAAAACCGGGCCGTCCTTGCACACCCGGCGGCTGCCGCTTTTGGTCTCGATGCTGCAGCCCATGCAGGCCCCAAAGCCGCAGCCCATCCGCTCCTCCAGGCTGACAAAGCCCGGCCCCGGCAGCGCGGCCGAGACCGCTTTCAGCATCGGCAGCGGCCCGCAGGCGCAGAAGGTATCGAAGCTGCCCGCTTTGGGCAGCGCGTCGGTGACAAGGCCCTTTGCCCCGGCGCTGCCGTCGAGGGTGGTCAAAAGCGTTTCGACGCCGAGCGCACGGAATTCCTCCTGATAAAAAACCTCTTCCCTGCTGCCAAAGCCGAGCAGCACGCGCGGGGCGGCCCCCTGTGCGCACAGGGCTTTGGCGAGGCCATAGAGCGGCGCGGCCCCAAGCCCGCCGCCGATCAGCAGCGGCCTTGCGCCGCACCGGGCAGGGTCAAACCCGTTGCCCAGGCCGCAGAGCAGGTCGAGCTGCGCGCCCGGCTGCAGGGCGGCCATCGCCCCGGTGCCCTGCCCCACCACCTTCAAGACGAGGGTGAGGCCCTCATCGTCCCAGTCGCAGACCGAGATGGGGCGGCGCAGAAAGTACCCGTCCAGCTGGATGTTGACGAACTGGCCGGGGGCGGTGATGGCGCTGGTGTCCCCTGCCAGCCGCAGCTGCCAGACGTCTCTCGCGAGCGGCGCGCGGCCGGTGAGGGTATAGCGGCCCTGTGTCATGGGCGGAAGCCTCCTTTGGGGGAGATCACAACGATTTTACTTGCGGTCGTAGGCGGCCTCGTCCAGCTTGCCCTCGCTCTTGGCCACGCAGATGCTGGTGACGGCGTCGCCCACCACGTTGAGGGCGGTGACCAGCATCTCGATGGGCCGGTTGATGGCCAGGATCAGCGAGTAGGCCAGCAGCGCCCCCTCGTTGACGAAGTTGACGCCCGAGAGGATGGTGAACAGCACGATGGCCCCCGCGCCCGGCGCGGCCGGGGTGCCGGCCGAGGCGATCAGGGCCAGCAGGGCGATAATGATAAGCTGGGGCAGGCTGATCGCGTACCCGGCGCAGCCCGCGATAAAGACGGTGGCGATGACCTGCATGATGGCGGTGCCGTTCATGTTGATGGTCATGCCCAGGGGCAGCACGAAGGAGGCGATGGTCTCATCCACCCCGAGGTCCTCGGTGCAGGCCTTGTAGTTGAGCGGCAGGGCCGCGGCGCTGGAGGAGGTGGAGAAGCCGAACACCGCCACCTCGCTGATCTTTTTGAGGAAGGTGACGGGATTTTTGCGCGCGCCCACCGCCACGATCAGCGGGTAGCCCACCACCAGGTAGAGCAGCAGCAGGATGACGGTGGTGACCACATAGGCAAACGCCGGGCGCAGATAGTCGATGCCGTAGCTGGCAAAGGTGCGCACCAGCAGCATGAAGATGGCGATGGGCCCAAACTTGTTGATGACATAGTTGAGGAATACGACCACCACATCGTTGAGCTCCTGCACCAGCTTGCGCAGGGTGGCGGTTTTCTCCGCGCCGAGGGCGTTCATCGAGAGCCCGAGGCAGACCGCGAGAAAGACGATAGCCAGCACCGCCGTGTTGCTGCTGAAGGCGCTGACAATGTTGGAGGGCACCATGTTGAGGATGACGTTGAGGGGATTGGAGCCGGTCTGCCCGGCGTTGCCGGTCAGGCCCTCGATCTGGGCGGTAAAGACCCCGGCGTTAAACAGGGCGCTGCCCACCACGCAGGCCAAAAGAAGCGCAAAAAAAGAACAGATGAGGAACCAGATAAGGGTTTTGGCGGAAATGCGCCCCAACGTTCTGGTGTCCGAGATCTGTCCGATCGCCAATGTAATGGAGGTGAAAACCATGGGAACGATGATCAGCTGAAGAGAGCGGATAAACAGCTGCCCGATCAAATAGAAAATACCAAGTGCGGAACTGGCGCCCTCTGCGGTGATGTCCTGGAACAAAAGATCATTGATGACCTTCCATGCCGCCGACTGGCCGGAGCCGGTGAGCGACTCTCTCAAAAACAGCATTGCCAAACCAACGACAAGGCCGCAGACGAGCGAAATGCCCATCTTTTTGGCCAGCGAGGCGGCCGGGCGCGTAGTTTGCTTTCCCATATGTACTCCTCCTGTTGCTCTTTGATTTGTTGTCGTACTCTGGAATTCAGCCCAAACTTTTGATACTATACCACGAATCCTGCCGTTTGTATACCCTCCGTTTTATTTTTGGAGATTCTGCCGGGGGAAAGGGCCTTCCCGGCAAAAATTTTGGCGCACGGCGCACCGCGGGCGGGCTGGAAGCGAGAAAAAGGCCCTTTTGCCCCACGCCCTCCCCCCGCGGGCTGCCCCGCGCCCTGTTTGAAATTTTGCCAATTTTCGATTACAATAAGAGACGCCGCGCGGGCCGCCCTGAATCCGGCTCGCCATCAACCACAAAAGTGAGGATCGCCATGAACCAGAAAGAGATCAGCGAGCTGCGCCGCCGTTTCCGGCCCGAAAAGAGCAATATCCGCAGCGTCTACGGCTGCTATGTCAACAGCCAAAAGGAGGTTATTTCCTGGATCGAGGCCCCGCTGGGCCGTCTGCCGCAGGAGGAGGCCGAGCAGTACCTTGGGCTGCTGAAAAAGGCACTATCCGGCACGCTGGGCAAAAATTTGATCGACATCGTATTCACCACCCAGCAGGTAATGGACAGCGACGAGCACCGGCTGCTGAGCGCGCTGCGGGACTCCCAATTACAGGACGGCGCAGCCCAGCAGGCCTTTTTTGAGCGGGTGGTCGCCGCGCTCGACCTCGCCGAGGGCAACTGTCTGGTGCTGCTGGCCCACGACACCTACGAGGTACCCTACCGCAGCACAGACGACGAGGTGCAGCCCGACGCCTCGGACGAGCTGTTCTCTTACATCATCTGCTGCGTCTGCCCGGTGCGGGACGGCAAGGGCGGGCTCGGCTTCTGCCCGGGCGAAAATGAATTTCACACCTGCGCCTCAAACCAGATGGTCGGCCCGCCCGAGCTGGGCTTTGTCTTCCCCGCCTTCAACGACCGCGCGGCCGACCTGTACAGCGCCCTCTTTTACACCCGGCGGCCGGAGGACCTGCACCCCGCCTTTCTGGACGCGATCTTCCGCACCGAGCCGCCCCTCTCGGCCCCGCAGCAGCAGGAGGCTTTTCACGCCGCGCTGGCCGACGCGCTCGAGGGCGGGCAGGGCATCGAGGTGGTGCAGGCGCTGCACGAGGAGCTGAGCGAACAGATCGAGCAGCACAAGGAGAGCAAAAGCCCCGAGCCGCTGGCCATCCCGGTGCGCCGGATGGGCGAATTGCTGCAAAGCTGCGGGGTGGCTGAGGAGAAGGCCGCCGCCTTTTGCGAGAGCTGCCGGGAGCAGTTTGGTCCCGACGCCGCCCTGAGCCCCGCCAACCTGATCGACCCCAAGCGGTTTGAGGTGAAGACCGCCGATGTGACCGTCTCGGTCTCGCCCGAGCAGAGTGCCCTTGTTGAGACGCGGGTGATCGACGGGCGGCGGTACCTGCTGATCCCGGTGGACGAGACCCTGACGGTCAACGGGATCCCGGTGGGGTGAACGCAGGGCTTTGCCACTGATCCATAAAGGCACAAAAGGCCGGGGCGGTTTCGCGCGAAACCGCCCCGGCCTTTTGTCATTGTTTACCGGCTGTTCATCCAAACGCCCGCTGCAGCAGCTGCCGGGCGCAGGCAAGCGCCTGCCGCACCTGCTGGCCCGGCTCGGGCCCTGCCCCGGGCAGCGGGCTGCCGCAGCTGAGCACCAGCCCGGACAGCGCGGCCCGCTGCACGTAGAGGCAGTAGTCATCGGTGCAGTCTGGCCGGATGCGCCCCTCGGCGCGGCCGAGCGTGACGAGCCGCCGGGCCATCTGCAGCATCCGGCCTCTTTGCGCGTGCACCTGGCCGCAGTACCGCTCGCTGGCCTGCATGGTCGAGCGCTGGAGGCTGTCCATGATCAGGAGGTAGCGCACCAGCCGCTGCTCGAGCACCTCCCCCAGCCAGCGGCCGAGGCAGGCAAGGCAACCGTCATAGCTGGTCTCGCGCTGCAAGGCCTCCTCGATGCCGTCCAACTCCTCCTCGATGCAGTAGAGGATGGTACCGGCCAGAATGTCCTCCTTGCTGGTGAAGTATTCGTAGACGGTGCCCTTGCCGATGCCGGCCGCGCGGGCGATGTCCTGCACCGTGATGAGGTGCAGGTCGGCCCCGCCCTCGGCCAGGGCCAGCACCCCCTCAAAGATGCCGCGCTCCTTTTTGGGATAGTCCCGCATGGCTCACTCCTCCCCCAGATCGACCTTTTTCAGCTCGCGGCGGAAGAGGATGTCATACAGCACCGGCACGATCAACAGGGTGAGCAGGGTGGCGTAGGCAAGCCCCCCGATGGTGACGATGGCCATCGGCCGGGCCATGGCGGCGCTGGCCTCCTGGCTGAAGACCATGGTGCACATGGCCAGGATGGTGGTGAGGGCGGTCATCAAAATGGGCCGGATGCGGGATCTGCCGGTCGCGACCAGCGCCTCCCGCTTTTCCATCCCCTCGAGCCGCAGCTGGTTGGCATAATCGACAAAGACGATGCCGTTGTTGACCACCACGCCCGCCAGCACCAAAAAGCCGAGCATCGAGATCACCGAGAGGGTCTGCCCTGCCGCCAAAAGGCCCAGCAGGCCGCCGGTAAAGGCCAGCGGCATGGTGAACATGACGATAAAGGGCGAGAGCAGGCTCTGGAACTGAGCCACCATGATGAGGTAGATAAAGACGACCGCCAAGAGGATCATCAGCACAAGATCGCCCATCGCCTCGGCGATGGTGGTGCTCTCGCCCGAGATCTCCACCGTGTAGCCCGCCGGGGGCTGGTAGCCCTCCAGCAGCTTTTCCACCTCGCGGGCCAGCAGGCTGGTGTTGTAGCCGTCAAGGGTCTCGGCCGAGACGGTCATGGTGCGGGTCTGGTTGTCGCGGTGGATCGAGGCGACGCCGGTGTCCTCCTCAAGCGAGGCCATCTCGCCGAGGGTGTGGGTCTCGGTCTCCTGCTCGCCGTCCTCATTGGTGGTGGTCGTCTCGAACTCGTAGGCCATCAGGTTGTCCCGGTCCACCGTGTGGGTCTCGTCCACCACCACCACGTCGTACTCCTCGCCGCCCACCGTCAGGGTGGTGGCGGTGGCCTCGGTGGTCAGCGCGTCGGACAGCTCGCTGAAGATCTGCGCCACGGTCAGGCCGTAGCGCATCGCCTCGTCCTTATGCACCCGGATGCGGATCTGGGTGTCGCCCTCCTCCTGGCCGTTGGTGATCTCGCCAAAGCCCTCCACCTGGCCCAGAAGGTCCATCATCTCCTCGCTGATATCGAGCAGGGTGTCGAGATCCCGGCCCTGGATGGTCAGCTGCATGCCGCTGCCGCCGAGGGCGGACATATCCATATTCGAGGTCGAGACGCTGATTTCGGCGTCAAGGTTCGCGGTTTTTTCGAGGATGGCGTCGGCGGCGACCTGGTTATTTTTGGACGCTTCCTCATCCAGAATGACATAGTAGCTGAAGCTCTGGGCCCCGCCGGAGCCCCCGCCGCCCATCATCGACATGCCGCCGGAGGAGGAGACGGCCCCCACCAGCTCGACCCCGTCGGTCTGCTGCACCGCCTCCATCACGGTGTCGGCCAGCGCGTAGGCCTCCTCCTTGCTGGCCTCCTCGGGGGCGGTGACCGTGACGCTCATCTGGTTGCCGCCCATCTCGGGCAAAAACTCCAGCCCCATGCGGGTGGTCTGCCACACCGCCAGCGCCAGCAGGGCCACCGCCGCCAGCAGCGGCACCGCCTTGTACTTGAGGCAGAAGCGCAGGGTCTTTTCGTACCCGGCCACCAGCGCGTCAAACCAGGGGTGACGTTTCGGCTTTTCGTCTTTTTTCAAAAGGGTCGCGCCCATACTGGGCACCAGGGTCAGCGCCACGATCAGGCTGGCGCAGAGGCTGTAGGCGATGGTCAGGCCCATATCGGTAAAGAGCTGCCGGGTGAGCCCCTCGGTAAAGACGATGGGCAAAAAGACGCAGACGGTGGTGAGGGTGGAGGCCGCGATAGCCCCGGCCACCTGGTTGGCCCCCCTTGACCGCGGCCTGGGCGGCGGGCATGCCCTCGCTGCGCAGCCGGTAGATGTTTTCGATGACGACGATCGAGTTATCCACCAGCATGCCGACCCCCAGCGCCAGACCGGAAAGGCTGATGATGTTGAGGGTGACATTGCTGAAATACATCAGCACCACCGCAAACATCAGGCTGATGGGGATGCTGAAGGCCACCACCGCGGTGGGCCGCAGGCTCTTGAGGAAAAGCGCCAGCACCGCGATGGCCAGCACCGCGCCCCAGCCGAGGTTGGAGAGCACCGAGTCAACGATCAGCTTGATGTACTGGCCCTGATCCATCAGGGGGGCGATGCGCAGGCCCTCGTGCTCGGCCTCCAATTCCTCGATGGCGGTGTTGAGCGCCTTGGAGACGTCCGAGGTACCGGCGGTGGAGGCCTTGGAGATGCTGAGCACCACCGCCTGGTTGCCGTTGACCTTGGCGTAGCTGTCCCCCGCGTTGTCGATGAGGGTGACGGTGGCGACATCCGAGAGGCGCACATCCCCCACCCCGTCCACGTCCATGTGCATCAGCAGGGCGTTTTCGAGATCCTCGACGCTGTCGAAGGCATCGCCCACCCGCAGCAGGTACTGATCCTCGCCCTGGTAGAGGTAGCCCGCGGGCATGGCGAAGTTCTGGGCCAGGATGAGGCCGGAGAGCATATCCTTTGTAATGAGCTTGCTCACATCGGCGTTTTTGAAGGCCTCGGCGCGGGCGTCCTCGAACTGCTCGCGGGCGTCCTTGAGCTGCTCCTCTGCGCTTTTCAGCTGCTCCTCCACGCTTCCGAGGCTGGCCTCGGCGGCCGCCATCTGGGCGGTGCCGCTGCCAAAGCCGATGGCGGCGGAGAGCTTGCCCTCCTCAAGCTTGGTCTGGTTTTCCTTGATGGCGGCCAGCGCCTGCTCCAGCTGGGTCTGGGAGAGGGCGAGCACCTTGAGGCGGCTCTCGATCTCGGCGGCGCGGGCGGCGACGCCTGCGTCATCGCCGTACAGTGCCACCATCCCCTCCAGCTGGCGGTAAGCGGCGACGATGTCCGCGCCGGATTTACCGGCCAGTTCGGCGGGCAGGCCGCCCGGGATCTGGCTGCCCGCCTGGGCAAGCTGCTCAGCGGTGATGGCCCCGATCGCACCAAGGGCATCTTCGATTGGGAGATCTCTTGTCTGTATATCAGTTACCTTTTGTAAAAGTTCTGCATCGATCTGTCCTATTTCCGTCGCTGCGGCATTCTGCGCACGCGAATATGCATTACCGATTCCCGGATAGGCTGTTTCCAGCTCGGTCATCTGTTGGGTATTTCCACTTGATGCCGCACTTGCATACGCAGTAGCAATTTGTGAATCAAGGCCAGGCATCTCAATGATTAGCTTTGAAGCATAAACCCCAATTTTTTTCGTTTCAGCTTCTTGCAAAGCGGTGGCCTGAAGGATTCTCTTGCCAAGCAGGATCAAATTGTCCTCCATCTCCGGCTTTTTGGCCGCCGCCTCCACAATCTTCTTCTCCGCCGTCAAACTGTCCTTCTCGGCCAGCATCGCGTTGAGCTTGGCGGAGGCCGAGTCCAGCTCGGTGCTGCCCTGGGCCAGCTGCTCGCTCAAGGTCGCCTGCTGGTCGGCCAGCGCGTCCTTGCTGTTTTGCAGCTCGTCCTTGCCCTTTTGCAGCTCGGCCTGACCGTCGGCCACCTCTTTGGCGGCGTCGTCCAGCTCCTTTTGGGCGTCAGCCAGCTTTTCGTCCACGCTGGCCAGCACCCTGGTGTTCAGCGCCTCGATCCTGGCCTCGTCCAGCCGCACCTCCACCGTCTTTTCCACAAGGCCGGTGCTGTCCACGCTGGCCACCCCGGCCTGCCGCTCAAAGTAGGGCACCACCGTGTCCTCGGCAAACTTGGAGAGCTCATAGATGTCCATGCCCTCCATGTCCACGCTGGCCACCATGACCGGCAGCATGTCGGGCGAGAGCTCCAGCAGCATCGGGGTGCCCGCCGTGTCCGGCAGGTAGCCCTTGACCTGATCCACCGCGGTGGAGAGCTTGACCATCGCGCTGTCCATATTGCTGCCGCTCTCAAACTCGAGGATGATCATGCTGTAGTTCTCGTTTGAGATGCTGGACACATCCGCCACCCCGTTCACCGTGCCCAGCCCGGCCTCCAGCACGGCGGTGACCCCGGTCTCCACCCGCTCGGGGCTCGCGCCGGGGTAGGTGGTGACCACCACCACATAGGGCAGCTCGATGGTGGGCAGCAGGTCGGTGGTCATATTCATAAAGCTGATGACGCCCAGCACCAGCACCATGATCACCGCCACCACCACGGTGAACGGTTTTTTGACGCAGTATTTTGGCATAAGGCAGGCCACTCCTCATTGAAGATTGATCCACGATCGAACATGCCCGCTCCGCTCATCCCCGTGCAGCGGGCCCAATATTCCGACCGACCGGTCGGTCGGAACGCGGTTTCAGTATACACCTCTGCCAAGTGCGAGGCAAGTTCTTTGGTAATTTTTACATTTTCTTCACAGTTCCGGCGCGCATCTTTCCTGCCGCGCCGCGCGGGCGCTGTGGGCCGGATGTCCGCAAAACACACGGACGCCGCGGGCCGGGCGGCAACTCCCGCCCGCGCCCGCGGCGCCCACACCCCTCTATTTTGCAAACCAGCCCATCCAAAAAGCAGCTGCTTACAGCCGCCTTTACAGATGTGCCAGGATCGCCTTGCCCATGGCCGCACAGCCCACCAGGGTGCAGCCCTCGCTCATCATGTCACCGGTGCGCAGCCCCTCGTCCAGCACCGCGCTGACCGCCCGCTCGATCGCGTCGGCCTCGGCCGGCGCGTCAAAGCTGTAGCGCAGCATCATGGCCGCCGAGAGGATGGTGCCGATGGGGTTCGCCTTGTCCTGCCCGGCGATATCCGGCGCCGAGCCGTGGATCGGCTCGTACAGCCCCCGGCTGCCCTCGCCCAGCGAGGAGGAGGGGATCATGCCGATGCTGCCGGTGATCATGCTGGCCTCGTCCGAGAGGATATCCCCGAACATGTTTTCGGTGACGATCACGTCAAACTGGCTGGGGTCCTTGCAAAGCTGCATGGCGGCGTTGTCCACAAACATTTCGCTGTACGCGACATCCGGGTACTCGCTTTGCAGCCGGTGCATTACCCTGCGCCAGAGGCGGCTGGTGTCCAGCACATTGGCCTTGTCGACACAGCAAAGCTTTTTGCGGCGCTTTTGGGCCGTCTCAAAGCCGATGCGGCCGATCCGCTCGATCTCGTGCTCCGAATAGGGCATCACATCGGTGGCAACAAGCTCGCCGTCCACCTCCTCGGTGCGGTGCGCGCCGAAATAGACCCCGCCGATCAGCTCCCGCACCACCAGAAAGTCGATGCCTTTTTCCACGATCGAGGCTTTGAGCGGGCTGGCCCCGGCCAACTGGGGCCAGAGTTTGGCCGGGCGGTTGTTGGCGTACAGGCCCATCCCGGCCCGCAGGGCCAGCAGGCCCTTTTCCGGCCGCTTGTCGCCGGGCATCCCCTCCCACTTGGGGCCGCCCACCGCGCCCAGCAGCACGCTGTCGCTGGCGAGGCATTTGTCCAGCTCAGCGGCGGGCAGCGGCTCGCCCCATCTGTCGATGGCGCAGCCACCCATATCCACATCGACATACCGGAAGGTGTGGCCGTACCGCCGGGCGATCTCATCCAGCACCAACAGGGCCTGGTTTACGATCTCGGGGCCGATGCCGTCCCCCCGGATCACCGCGATCTGTTTTTGCATGGCGGCTCACTCTCCTTTCTGCCGGATGCTGGGCAGCAGGCCGCCCGCGGCGATGATGGTTTGGATAAAGGGCGGGAAGGGCTGGGCCTGATAGTGCTCGCCTTTGGTCATATTTGTAATGACCCCGGTGTCAAAGTCGATGCTCACCTCGTCCCCCGCCGCGATGCCGTCGCTGGCCGCCTCGCACTCCAGAATCGGCAGCCCGATGTTGATGGCGTTGCGGTAGAAGATGCGGGCAAAGCTTTTGGCGATGACGCAGCTGATGCCGCTGGTTTTGATGACGAGGGGCGCGTGCTCCCGGCTCGAGCCGCAGCCGAAGTTCCAGCCGCCGACCATGATGTCGCCGGGGCGCACCTTTTGGATAAACTCTGCGTCGATGTCCTCCATGCAGTGGGCGGCCAGCTCTTTCGCGTTCTGGCTGTTGAGATAGCGGGCCGGAATGATCACGTCGGTGTCCACATTGTCCGGGTACTTATGCACAAAGCCTTTTGCGTTCATGGCTTGTTTCCTCCTTTTGCCCGCTCAGCCAACAAGGCTGGCGGGGTCGGTGATTCGGCCGGTGACGGCGCTGGCCGCGGCCACGGCCGGGCTGGCCAGATACACCTCGCTGCCGGTGTGGCCCATGCGGCCCACAAAGTTGCGGTTGGTGGTCGAAACGCAGCGCTCCCCCTCGGCCAGGATACCCATGTACCCGCCGAGGCAGGGCCCGCAGGTGGGGGTGGAGACGATGCAGCCCGCGTCGATAAAGGCCTCTAAATACCCGCGGCGCAGGCACTCCTTGTACACCGCCATGGTGCCCGGGATGATGATGCCCCGCACCCCCTTGGCAATGGTGCGGCCCTTGAGGATCTCCCAGGCGGCCTGCATGTCCTCCAGCCGCCCGTTGGTGCAGCTGCCGATGACCACCTGCTGGATGGCGATGCCCTCGGCCTCGGCCTCGCGGGCGGTGTGGGTGTTTTCGGGCAGGTGCGGGTAGGCCACGGTGGAGCTGAGCGACGAGAGGTCGATGGCAAGCTCCCGGCAGTATTCGGCGTCCGGGTCGGCCTCGTAGACGGTATAGGGGCGCTGGCTGCGGCCCTCGAGGTAGGCGCGGGTAACCCCGTCCACCGGGAAGATGCCGTTTTTGGCCCCGGCCTCGATGGCCATGTTGCAGATGCAGAGCCGGTCGTCCATCGAGAGGCTGGCGACGCCGGGGCCGGTGAATTCGAGGCTCCTGTACAGCGCGCCGTCCACCCCGATCTCGCCGATCAGGTGCAAAATCACATCCTTGCCCGCCACATACTTTGGCAGCTTGCCGGTGAGGGTGACCTTGATGGCCTCGGGCACCTTGAACCAGGCCATGCCGGTGGCCATGCCCGCGGCCATGTCGGTGCTGCCCACCCCGGTGGAAAAGGCCCCCACCGCGCCATAGGTGCAGGTGTGGCTGTCCGCCCCGATGATGCAGTCCCCGGCGGTGACAATGCCCTGCTCGGGCAGCAGGGCGTGCTCGATGCCCATTTTGCCCACATCGTAAAAGTTGAGGATATCGTATTTGCTGGCAAATTCGCGGCACTGCTTGCTCTGCTGGGCGCTTTTAATGTCCTTGTTGGGCACAAAGTGGTCCAGCACGATGTTGATACGGGTGCGGTCGTAGACGCTGGTAAAGCCCGCCTTTTCAAACTCGTTGATCGCCACCGGGGTGGTGATGTCGTTGCCCAGCACGATGTCCAGCTTCGCGTTGATCAGCTGGCCGGGGCAGACGGCTGCGAGCCCCGCGTGGGCGGCAAGGATCTTTTGGGTCATGGTCATTCCCACAGGTAGTTCCCCCTTTTTTCGATGGTGTTTTTGCAGCACGGGTGGATGCGGCAACCGCTCAGTGGTTGTTCACCGCGCTGACCAGCGCCTTGACGCTGGCCACGATAATGTCGTCGTCGGTGCCCGCGCCCCAGCTGACCCCGCCGTCCGCCCACTTGAGGCCGACATAGGTGGCGGCCTGGCTGGTGGAGCCGACCGTGAGGGCGTGCTCGGTGTAGACCTCGATCGAGAAATCCATGCCGGTGCCCGCCTTGATGGCGTTGCTCACCGCGTCCAGACGGCCGTTGCCCATGGCGCTGAACTCCTGCGAGACCTCCCCCCGCTTGAGGGTGACCACCGCGAAGATGCCCTTTTTCTGGATGAAGTGGGCCTCGGCCACCTCATACGGGCTGACCCGGTTGAGATAGGTCTTGCGGAACACCTCGTACACCTCGGCGGCACTGAGCTCCTTGTGGGCGTGGTCCGAGATATTCTTGACCGTGTAGCCGAAGTGCTCCCGCATCCTGGGGGGCAGCACAAAGCCGTAGTTCTGCTCCAGCAGGTAGCCAATGCCGCCCTTGCCGCTCTGGCTGTTGATGCGGATGACGTCGGCGTCGTAGGTGCGGTGCAGATCGTGCGGGTCGATGGGGATATAGGGCACCGTCCACTCGTGCAGCTGGTGCTCCTCCCGCCACTTCATGCCCTTGGCGATGGCGTCCTGATGGCTGCCGCTGAAGGCCGCGAAGACCAGCGCCCCGGCGTAGGGGCTGCGCTCGTACACCTTCATCCGGGTAACCCGCTCGTATACCTCCACCAGCGCGGGCATGTCGCTGAAATCGAGGTGCGGGTTCACCCCGTGGGTGAGCATGTTGAGCGCCAGGGTGATGATATCGACATTGCCGGTGCGCTCGCCGTTGCCGAAGAGGGTGCCCTCCACCCGGTCGGCCCCGGCCAGCAGGGCCAGCTCGGTGTCGGCCACGCCACAGCCGCGGTCGTTATGGGGGTGCAGGCTGAGGATGACATGCTCGCGGTAGTGCAGCCGGTCGCTCATATACTCGATCTGGTTGGCGTAAATGTGGCTCATGCTCATGGCCACCGTCACCGGCAGGTTGATGATCATCGGCCGCTCGGCGGTGGGCTGCATGATGTCCAGCACCGCGTTGCAGACCTCGAGCGCGTACTCCGGCTCGGTGCCGGTAAAACTCTCGGGGCTGTACTCAAAGAGGAAGTTGCCCTCGTACTCGGCCGCCAGCTGCTTGACAAGCTTTGCCCCGTCGGTGGCGATCTTTTTGATCTCGTCCCGGCTTTTTTTGAACACCTGCTCGCGCTGGGCAACACTGGTCGAGTTGTAAAAGTGGATCACCGCCCGCGGCGCGCCCTTGACCGCCTCAAAGGTCTTGCGGATGATGTGGTCGCGGCACTGGGTCAGCACCTGCACCGTCACGTCCTCCGGGATCATCTTCTGCTCGATCAATGTGCGCAAAAACTCGTACTCGGTCTCGCTGGCGGCCGGGAAGCCGACCTCGATCTCCTTGAAGCCCACCCTGACCAAAAGCCGGAAGAACTCCAATTTCTCCTCCAGGCTCATCGGCACGATCAGCGCCTGGTTGCCGTCCCGCAGATCGACACTGCACCAGGCCGGGGCCTTTTCGATGTGATCCTTTTTGACCCAGCGGTACTCGCACACCGGCGGCGGGTAGTAGCCAACATGGTATTTGCTCGCGTCCATCATCCTGCACTCCTCCATTTGCTTTGTTTTTTGCTGTGTCGATCGTTTTTGGGGCGGCTGCGTCCCTCGGGGCAAAACGCGGGGGCGGCAAACAAAAAGGCCCTCGTCTTTCGAAGGGAAACACTCCCCTTCGAGAGACGAGGGCCCTGCATTCATCACAGGGGCACCCCGCGGTACCACTCTCTTTGCCGCCCGGCAGGGCGGCCGCTCTGCATGGTCGGCGCTTTTTGGCAGGGGCAGACACCCCCAAAAACGCGAACCACCCTCCTTTGTAACGGTGGAGCACCGGCTGCGCCTACCTGCCGGCCGCAAAAAGCGGCTGACGGCGTTCAGCGAAGCTGCTCGAGGGCCAGTATACAAGGGCCGCGGCGCTGCCTTGCACCACCCGGCAGCTCTCTGTGCGCGCGCAAGGCCTTTGCTTTCTCCCTGTCATCGCATTTCGGTTTTTTTACAAAACGCGGCGGCGAAACACCGCGCTGCGTTTTGGTTTTTGCTATTGTAGCAGGAAATCCCACAGCTTGTCAAGAGGTTTTTTCGGGGCAGGCAGGGCCTTCAGGGTCCTTCTGACGGCCGGCAAGCAGGCAGGTCAGCTTTTTCAGGATCACATAGAAGCAGATCTGCACAAAGCCAAAATTCCACAGAACAAAGTTCATGTGGGGATGAACCACCGAATGCGCCTTGGCCAGAACAAACCATGAGAGGGGGGCGCAAAAGGTAACCAGATAGAGAAGCAGATCCTGCACACAAAGCCTGCCCTTTTGATGATCCTGCCAGAAGATCCCAAGGGGGATCATGCAAAGCAGAGGGAACAGGTTTCCGTCAAGCCCGGTAATGATCTGGGTGTCCCAACGGAAATAGCGGCAAAGCACAAACCAGATCGAGCTGTCCAGCGAGTTTGCATAGTCTCTGCCATAATCCAGCATGTTTCCGCCGTTTGTCCGGCGCAGCACATCCACCTTATAGATGCACTCGAGCCCATAAACAATGTCGCCTGACCCCTTGAAGTAAGCATGGACCATCAGGGCAATCACGAACCCTGTAAGGGCCGCAACCCCAAGCCCAAGAATCGCTTTGAACAAAACGGCCGCTTTTTTCGGCTCTCTGCTGATCAGCGCCAGGATCAGATCCACAAGCAAAAACTGGATCAGGCCCATCATAATGGTGGAGACATACTCATACCCGCACAGGCTTTTGATCAGCAGGGCCAAAAACGCCGCCGCATAGCACAGCCATCGGCATCTTTTGCTGTGGATCTTCCAGGCGCAGATCAGCCCTATTGCCATCGGGATAAACCAGGTAAACTCCACCCAATAAAGATTCCTCGCAAAGTTGGTGGTCCAGGGAGAGAGCAAAAGGGTGCCGTAAAAAACACCCGCGAGCAGGCGGCCGTATCGCTGCAAAATCAGATACACGATCAGCATCCCAACCACCGCAAAGGCAAAGGCGCAGCACAGGTGCATCATCTCAATGCCGATATGCTTTGATAGCTTTGCAAACACGGCCCCCTGCAGCCCATATTGAGATTCATACGGTTCAAAGAATCCCGGCGAGGCGCCATCCGCCGCGGGCTTGTGTTCCCACAAAGCATACCCCGGCTGGCCCGAGTAGATTCCCGCCTGGTACGCGTCGATCGCCCCTGTCACAAGCTCTTCGCTGTCGCTTTGGAATGTTTTGAAGTCCGTATTTCCATAATCCATCAGGTTGTACATTCCGTTCCATGTCAGCAGAGTTGTCAGCAGCAGGCAGATCGCCGCTTTCTGGATGCGTTTCTTTGATGCGGAAAATGCCTCCGCAAGATACAGCAGCCAGAGGGCGATGGTGACCATCGTGATCAAAATCTTTTCCTGCGAGGAAAAGGTCGGCACATCATAGCAGTACCGAACAGGGAACCTGCCCGATACGTTCTCTTCCGGGATGTATCGGGCATCGAGTGTGAGCAGCCGGATCGGAAGCTCCGAGCCCTCATTTGTGATTCTCAGGCAATAGCTCTCTCCCTGCTTCAGGTTGTGCTGTAAGGTTATTTTATTCCAGCCAGGCGCATGGATCTCCTCCCATGCCGCTGCCTCTGTCTGGAGGATGTTCGCTGAAGAATCCAGAACGGTAACGCCAAGCGTCCCCTGTACTGCATCCTGCGCCCCCAGATAATAAAACACGCCGGAAAGATTCTTTTGCCCGGGAACAAACTGAAACTCAAAGGATTCTCCCTCTGCCAGCAGGATCTCCTCGCCGAATTCTTCCTCAGGGATCCAGGAAATCTCGGGGAAGTCAACCAGGCCCTCTCCGCCATGGGTAAACCAATCCATCGGGCCAAGCAGAACCAAAAAGGCGGCCAACAAAACCGTAACCGCCACGACCCCTGCATTCCTTGCGCTCCAGCGCGGTCGTTTCATCTTCAAAACCTCCATCTCCCATCCCGATGCCCTGGGAAGTTCTCCCCTGGCGCGGCCAAACACATCCGCGCCCTCTCACCCCTGCCCGCCCGGCTCGCTCTTCGCGAGGGTATCCAGAAACAGCTTTTGGATAAACTCCCGGGCATACTGCCCATTCTCGGGCAGATGGTCCCTGCCGATGAACCCTCCGCCCATCGCCGCGTGCCCGCCGCCGCTGCCGATGCCCTCGAGCGCGTCGTGCAGCAGGTTTCCGGCGTGGACATCCGGATCCTCCGAGCGGACCGACAGCTTGACCCCGTCCCGCCGGAAGGAGAAGACCACCGCTACATCCACCTCGATCAGGGTGAGGATAAAGTCGGACAGGATCGCGATCAGCGCGTCCGGGCAGGAAAACGAGATGCAGGAAAAGCCGACCTTGTCATACAGCTCGATGCTCTCAATCGCCTCCCCGTAGGCCTTGAGGTCGGAAAACTCCATGTTGTTCCGCTCAAGGTCCGCCAGCTTCTCCTCATCGCAGAGAGGGAACAGAAAGCCGAACATCCCGATGTCCAGCCCGGTCACCCCGCGGGTGAACTGGAGGGTGTCCATCTTGATCCCGTAGAGCAGGGCGGCCGCTGTGTCAGGGTCGGGCTGTTTGCCCAGCCGGACGTAATACTCGGCGATCAGGCTGGCGCAGGCCCCGGTGATGCGGATGTCCTGATACCGGTACTCGATGGGCACGTAGGTGGGGTGGTGGTCGATGCAGGCGATCTCATTGCCGACAAGGTCGGTCACATTGCCCGCGTTCTTCTGGCTGTCCACACAGATGATCCAGTCCTGCTCGCGCATCTGCGCGGCAAGCTGCTCATAGGGCAGCATCTCGATGCCGAAGGTGTCCAGCATCTTGGAGGCGCTGAGCCTGTCGATCTTTCCATCATAGCAGAGGGTCGAGCGCACCCCATACAGCGCCAGCAGCTTTTGCAGCCCATACGCGCAGGCGATGGCATCCGGGTCGGGGAAATTGTGGGTCTGGATATAGACCGAATGCCCCTGGCACAGGGCGATCAGCTCGTTCGGGTCACACTTCGGGTCACACATGGGTTTTTTCGTCCTCCTCTGTGGTTTCGTTTGGCGGTTTTGTTCGCTGGCTGAGTTCCAGCTTCAGATGAGCAGATACCTGCGGCGGGCCAACCGCATACCGACAGCTTTCCTGGTCCCCCATCATTGACAAATGGACATTTTTTCGGGGCCGGCAGGGCCTCCCGATTCTTTCTGACGGCCGGCAAGCATACTGCGCAGCTTTTTCAGGATCACATAGAAGCAGATCTGTATAAATCCAAAATACCACAGAACAAAGTTCATGTGGGGATGAACCACCGAATGCGCCTTGGCCAGAACAAACCATGAGACGGGGGCACAAAAGGTGACCAGATAAAGGAGAAGATCCTGCACACAAAGCCTGCCCTTTTGATGATCCTGCCAGAAGATCCCCAGGGGGATCAGGCAAAGCAGGGGGAACAGGTTCCCGTCGATCCCGGTGATGATCTGGGTGTCCCAATGGAAATAGCGGCAGAGCACAGACCAGATCGAACTGTCCAGCGATTTTGCAAAGGCTCTTCCAAAAACCAGCATGCTTCCGCCGTTTGTCCGGCGCAGCACATCCTCCTGATAAATGCGCACAAGCCCATGAACAATGTCGCCCGCCCCTTTGACATAAGCATGGATCATCAGGGCGATCGCGAACCCTGCAAGGGCTGCAATGCCCAGCCCCAGGATCGCTTTGAACAAAACGGCCGCT
>DKVN01000163.1:429-3168 GCA_002491225.1 Faecalibacterium sp. UBA7177 | reverse complement strand
CCGCCCGCCACAGGGGAGCAACGCCAATGAACAAAAAAATTTCGATCGGTCTGGCGATCACCATCGCGATCATCGCCATGACCGTCACCTTCTCGATCACCATGATCCTGGCCATGCAGCTGTACGACCGCACGGTCACCGCCGTGCAGGAAAAGGCGGCCATGTACGACAAGATCGCCGAGCTGGACAACTATGTCCGCAGCAACACCTTCTATGAGATCAACCCCGAGACCCTCTCGGACACCATCGCCTCGGGCTACATGCTGGGCACCGGCGACCGATACGCCACCTACTACACCGCCAAGGCCTACAGCGAGCTGCTGGACATCCAGAACGGCGCCCTGATCGGCATCGGGGTGGACGTGGCCAAGGACTCCTCGGGCTACGCGCGGATCATCAAGGTGTACGCCGGGTCCCCCGCGGCCGAGATGGGCCTCGAGCAGGGCGGCTACATCACCGTGATCGACGGCACCGACGTCAAGACCCTGACCACCCGCGAGGCGGTGCTGGCCCGGCTGCGCGGGCAGGAGGGCACCAGCTGCGTGCTGACCTACCTCTCGCCGCTCAGCGAGTCGAGCGAGCTCACCCTGCCGCGCAGCGCCTACGAGGTGCCCACCGTCGAGTATCAGATGCTCGGCAGCTGCGGCTACCTGCGCATCCGCAATTTTGGCAGCGGCACCGCCTCCGAGCTGGACTACGCCGTCCGCCGCGCCCAGAGCGAGGGGGCGGCCAGCCTCGTGTTCGACCTGCGCGACAACCCCGGCGGGCTGCTCTCGGCGGCGGTGGACTGCATCGACCTGCTGGTGCCGGAGGGCCCGATCGCCTACGCCGAGGCGCGGGACGGCAGCATCACCGAGCAGGGCACGAGCGGCGCCAACGAGGTGATGCTGCCGATGGTCTGCCTGGTCAACGGCTCCACCGCCTCGAGCGCCGAATTGTTTGCGCTCAGCCTGCGGGAGTTTGGCAAGGCGCAGCTGGCCGGCACCCGCACGATGGGCAAGGGGACGATCCAGTCGGCCCCGCAAAAGCTCTCGGACGGCAGCGCGGTGGTGATCACCACCGCCCGGCTGCTCTCGGGCCAGCAGACCGCCTTTGACGGCGCGGGCCTCGAGCCGGACCTCGAAGCCCCCCTCTCGGCCGAGGAGGAGCAGGCCTACTATGACCTCACCCCCGAGACCGACAGCCAGGTGCAGCGCGCGGTCGAGCTGGCGAACACCGCCGCCGGGGTCAGCAGCAGCCAGGGCAGCAGCAGTTCCGGCGCGGGCAGCGAGGCGGATCCCAGCGCTTCGGGCGAGGCAAACAGCGGTGACGCGGGCAGCGAGGCCGCCAGCAGCACCGCCGCCAGCAGCGAGGCCGAGGGATGAGCCCGCCCCGCGGCCCATCGACGCAGCCGGGCGAACCGGTCGCCCCGGCCGCCGCACAAACAACAACCAGCACCCCGACGCCCCCGCCCGCCCCAACCGGCGGGCAGGCCGATGCGGCGGGGTGTGTCGCTCTGTCCGGGGCTGCGGCTGAGCCCGAAACTGCGGCTAAGGCTGCGTCCGGAACCGAGCCCATGACGATGGTCGAACCGCTCCCCGTCCCCGGCTTTGCGCCCGGCCCCGGCAGACCCAGCCCCGCCCGCCTCACCGACCTTGCCGCCCTGCGCGCGCTCTGCGCGGAACACGGCTTTTCCTTGAGCAAGGGGTTTGGGCAGAACTTCATCATCAACCCCGGCGTCTGCCCGCGGATGGCCGAGGCCTCCGGCATCGACGCCTCTTTCGGCGTGCTTGAGATCGGTCCCGGCGTCGGGGTGCTCACCCGGGAGCTCGCCGCCCGCGCGGCCAAGGTGGCCGCCGTCGAGCTGGACGAGCGGCTTTTCCCGCTGCTGCGCCAGACCCTCGCCGGGTACGGCAATGTCCGCATCATCCCCGGCGACGCGATGAAGCTGGATCTCGCCGCCCTTATAAAGCAGGAGTTCGCGGGCCTGCGGGTGGCGGTCTGCGCCAACCTGCCCTACTACATCACCAGCCCGCTGTTGATGCGGCTTTTGGAGGAGCGGCTGCCCATCGAGAGCATCACGGTGATGGTGCAGAAGGAGGCCGCCGAGCGCCTGTGCGCCGCGCCGGGCAGCCGTGCGGCGGGCGCGGTGAGCTGCGCGGTGCGCTACTACGCCGAGCCGCGGCTGCTCTTCACGGTGCAGCCGGGCAGCTTCTGGCCCGCCCCCAAGGTGACCAGCGCGGTGATCCGGCTGGCCCTCTTGAAAACCCCGCCCATCGCTCCGCCGGACGAGGCGGGCTTCTTCCGGCTGGTGCGCGCGGCCTTCGGCCAGCGCCGCAAGGCCGCCGCCAACGCCATCAGCGCCGGCCTCGGTCTGCCCAAGCCCCAGGTGGCGGCCGCCATGCAGGCCGCGCATCTGCCCCCCCTCGCCCGCCCCGAGCAGCTGACCTTAGAGGACTTCTGCGCCCTCCAATCCGCCCTCGCCGCGCAGGGGCCGCAGAATGCGCAGTGCGCACCAGATGCGCCGGGCGCACAAACCGGGCTGAATGCCTGACCCACCCTCGGATTGAACGCTTTCTGTTGCCTTTTGCAAGATTCTGTGCTATGCTTTCGACAGGAAAGCACAGCTTTCAGCGCTGCCCGTAACGGTAGGCGGTTGGCCCCCGCGCAGGGGGCAGCTTCTTGTCCCCTGATCTCTTGAAAGGGGGGCTGCCCAAAGCGATGGTTCGATAAGAAAACAAAGCCGCAAATTCTACCTGT
>DKVN01000163.1:0-145 GCA_002491225.1 Faecalibacterium sp. UBA7177 | reverse complement strand
AACAAAGCCGCAAATTCTACCTGTTTCGCCCCCATGCCGTGCGGTATGGGGGCGATTTTGCATTTGCGTGCAAAGGGAAGCAAACAGCGCAGGGCTCTGCGCAGAAAAAGCCGCCCGCCGCCCTGCGAAACGCAGGGCGGCGGGC
>DKVN01000035.1:3758-5383 GCA_002491225.1 Faecalibacterium sp. UBA7177 | reverse complement strand
CAAGCAGCAGGTCGAGCCGAAAGCACTCCCCTGTTTTCTCGGCCAGCAGCGCGCCGTGGTACTTCACGGCCACCGCCCGCAGGTTGGCAAGGCCGGTGCCCTCGGGCGGCAGCGGCCCGGCGGCACAGCTGTTTTCAAAGCAGAGCCGATACCACGCGCCCTGCGCCTCGCCGGTAATGCGGATCCAACGCTCCCCGTCCGCGGCGCGGGCGGCGGCGAGGGCGTTGTCCAGCGCGTTGGCAAACAAGACGCAGAGGTCCGGCGGCTCCACCGCGCAGGGGTCCGGCAGCGCGAGGGAGACCTCGGCCGCGATGCCCTCCGCCTCGGCGATCCTCAGCTTTTCGCCGAGCAGGATATCCACCACCGGGCTGCCGGTGGAGACTCGCGGCGAGAGCCCGTCCGCCGCGGCGTGCAGCTGTGCCAGATAGGCCCGGCCCTCCGCCGCCCTGCCCGCGGCGAGCAGGCCGTCCAGCACGGTCAGGTGGTTTTGCAGGTCGTGCCGGAAGGCCCTTGTCCGCGCCTCCCGCGCCCTCGCCTCTTCGAGGTAGCGCTCCTGCGCCCCGGCCGCCTGGCGCAGCGCCCGCAGGGCCGCCTCGCTGGCAAGCCCGCGCTCGGCGGCGCGGCAGGCAAACAGCGCGCAGAACACCGCCGCCAGCCCCAGCAGCTGCAGCCCAAGCAGGGCCGTGTGCCGCCCGGCCTGCGCCAGCAAAAAGGCGGGGTCGTCCTGCCAGGTCAGTTCCTGATAGGCGGTCTGCATCAGGTACCACTCGGCCGCGCAGCAAAAGAGCAGCGGCGCGGGCAGCAGCAGGGCGGCCCGACTGCCCGCGCGCAGGTCCACCAGCCGCTGTGCCGCGGCGCAGCAGGCCCCGCAGAGGACGAGGGAGGCCGCCATGCTCCCCGCCGCCGCAAGCAGGACCAGCGGCCCGCCGACGACCAGGGGCAGGAGCAGGCTGCTGACCGAATCAATCACGCCAAACGAACACTGCGCAATGCATCCGCCCAGCGCCGCCGCGAGGGCTGCGGGCAGCGGCCGCCCGCCCAGCAGCAGCCGGTTTGCCCCGTACAGCGCCAGCAGCCCGGCCAGCAGCGCCAGCCCCGGGACACCCCGCACCCGGCCCGCCGCCCACTGCCCCGCGCAAAGGGCAGCGAAAAAGAGCAGATACGCGCGCGGGCTCCCGGCCCGGCGCAGCAGCCGGGCCGAAAAGCGCAGCAGCAGCGTCCCCTGCCCCAGCAGGCAGAGGAGGTCGAGCCCGCGGAACAGCCATTCTGTGCGTGTCATCGTGCCTCCTCCCGCTGCCGCATCCGGCGCAGCAGGGCAGTGGCAAGCTCCTGCTCCCGCAAACGCGAGACCGGGACCTGCCCGCCCCCGGGCAGCCGGGCCAGCCCCCCGCCAAAGCCCTGCAGATGGTCCAGATTGACCAGATAGCTGCGGTGGCACTTGAAAAACCGGCCGTCCAGCTGGCCTTCGAGCTCCTTCATCCGGCCGGGGCAGTCGAGCACGCTGCCGTCCAGCCGGTGCAGATAGAGCCTGCGGCCCTGCACCTCGCAGTAGACCAGCTGCTCGAGCGGGATCACCTCGCGGCCCCCGGCCTGCGGCAGCACCAGGCTCTGCCGCCCCCGCGCCG
>DKVN01000035.1:0-3377 GCA_002491225.1 Faecalibacterium sp. UBA7177 | reverse complement strand
GCACCGGCTGCCCTGCCGCCGCAGCAGCCGGGCGGTCTGCATCCCGTCCAGCGGCGGGGCGGCGGGCAGTAGATTATCCGGCGGCGGGGTGTTCGGCGGCACGGGGGCGTCTGCCGCCGCGAAGGCACCCGGCGGCGTGGGGGTGTTTGGCGGCGCGGGAGCGTCCGACGCTATGCCGGAATCGCCGGTAGCGGCTATCCCCGCGCCCGGCCCGCCCCCGTCCAGCCGGATGTCAAGCAAAACGAGGTCATACTCCCGCCCCCGCGTCAGCAGCGCTTGTCCCTGCGCAAACCGGTCGATGGCCGCGGGCTGGCCCGCCGCCGCGAGGCTCTCTTTCAGCAACACGGCCAGCCGTTCCGCCATCTCCGGCTCATCCTCACAGATCGCGCACCGCAGCATCCGGCACCCCTCCCCTTTGCCCGGGCAATCCCGGCCGATATTCCATTTTAGTATGCCACACCACCCGCCCCGGCGGCAACCCCCGCGGCACCAGATGCCCCAAAACTGCCACCGGATGCGCCCCGGACACGCCCGCCCTTCAAAAACCGATTGACAAACCCGCCGCCCCTGTGATATAAAGGCAGTAAAGGGAGTAGCCAGCGCAGCGATGCGTTTCCAAGATCGTCAGTACGGCCCCGCCCCGCAGGCAGGGCCCGGTTTTGTGAAGGCAACAGGCGAGACTTTACCACAACGGGTGAGGTCTCGCCTTTTTTGCCGCTTTGCGGGCACCGCGGGCCTTGCCGCAAATCCGGAAAGGATGATCTGCTGTGAGCTTTGCTGTTCTGCTGTTCGCCGCCACCTACCTGCTGATGCTGGTCCTGCCAAACCACCGGCTTCCGGTCGTGCTCGGCTCGGCGGCCATCTTTCTCTGCACCGGGATGCTGCCCCTGGCAAAGGCGGCCGCATCCATCGACTGGAACGTCCTGTTGATGATCGCCGGGACGATGGGCCTTGTGGCCCTGCTGCGCGAGTCCCGCGTGCCGGCCCTGCTGGCCGACCTGATCCTGGAGCGGGTACCCAATGTCAAGTGGGCCATCATCGCGCTCTCGCTCTTTGCAGGGCTGATCTCGGCCTTTATCGACAATGTGGCCACCGTACTGATGGTGGCCCCCATCGCGCTGGCCATCGCCAAAAAGCTTGACCTTGACCCGGTGGGCATGATCATCGCCATCGCGGTCTCCTCCAATCTGCAGGGGGCGGCCACCCTGGTGGGGGACGCCACCTCGATCCTGCTCGGGGGCTATGCCGGGATGAGCTTCGGTGACTTTTTCGTCTATCAGGGCAAGCCGGGCATCTTTTTCGCGGTCGAACTTGGGGCGCTGCTGGCGGCCTCGCTGCTGCTGGTGCTCTTTCGCCGCGAAACCGCCCGGATCACCCCCGGCCCCCGCACCCAGGTGACCGACTGGGTGCCCGCAGCCCTGATGCTGGCAATGGTGCTGCTGCTGATCGCTGCCTCCTTTGTGCCGCAGAAACCCGCCGTCACCAACGGGATGCTCTGCCTTGCCCTGTTGGCGGTGGGGCTGCTGCACCGGGCAGGGCAGCGGCGCAGCCTGCGGTCGGCGCTCGGGATCCTCAAAGAGATCGACCTTACCACCCTCGGGCTGTTGCTGGGGTTGTTTCTGGTCGTGGGCGGCATCACCGAGATGGGGGTCGTGGAGGCCATCGGGCAGCTTTTGGCGGCCTTGAGCGGCGGGGACCTCTTTTTGATCTACACGGTCATCGTCTGGGCCAGCGTGCTCTGCTCGGCTTTTATCGATAACATCCCCTATGTGGCTGCCATGCTGCCGGTGGTCAGAAGCATTGCCGCCGCCCTTGGGGCAAACCCCGCCCTGCTCTACTTTGGCCTGCTCTCGGGCGCTACGCTGGGCGGCAACCTCACCCCGGTGGGGGCCTCGGCCAACATCACCGGCATCGGCATCCTGCGGCGGGAGGGCTGCGTGGTGAAAAACCGCGATTTTCTGCGCATTGGCGTGCCATTTACCCTGGCCGCCGTTCTCCCGGCCTATCTCTACTTTTGGGTGTTTTATGGGCTCTGAGCGCCGCCAGGGCGGCGGAGCCCCTTTCACCGCAGCCCTGACGGGGCTGCCATGACCATAAAGGAGCGTGAACCCGATGGACAGTACCGCCGTCCTCACCGCCCTGCTGAGCCTGCTGGCCGGGATCGGCATCTTTCTGATCGCCTGCAGCATGATGAGCTCGAACCTCGAATCCGCCGGAAGCGAGCGGCTGCGCCGCCTGTTTGCCAAAGCCTCGGGCAGCCGGATGCTGGGGGTGGGCATCGGCGCGGTGGGCACCGCCGCCATCCAGAGCTCGGGCGCGACCACCGTGATGGTGATCGGCTTTGTCAACGCCGGCATCATGACCCTGGCCCAGGCGGCCACCGTGATCTACGGGGCCAACATCGGCACCACCATCACCGGCCAGATCGTGGCGCTGGGGGTGGTGGGCAGCGGCGGCGTCTCCTCCACCGTGGTGTTCTCCTCGATGGCGGGGGTCGGCGCGTTTTTGACCACCTTTGCCAAAAACGACCGGGTCAAGACCCTCGGCGGCGCGCTGGCGGGCTTTGGCATGCTGTTTGTCGGTCTCTCGATGATGAGCGGCTCGATGGAGCAGTTCGCCGAGCTGGAGGCGGTGCGGCAGTTTCTGGCCGGGATCACCAACCCCCTGCTGCTGGTGCTGGTGGGGGCGGCCTTCACCGCCATTGTGCAGAGCTCCTCGGTGGTCACCTCGATCACCATCGTGATGGTGGTGGCCGGGCTGGTCACCCTCGATCAGGGCATCTATCTGACCATGGGCTCCAACATCGGCTCCTGCGTGGTGGCGATTCTGGCCGGCATCACCAGCGGGCGCAATGCCAAGCGCACCGCGCTGATCCACCTGCTTTTTAACTGCAGCGGCGTGGTGCTGTTTTTGCTGCTGGCGGGTGTGCTGCATCTGGCCGGGGGCGGCGCGGTGTCGATGGGCGGCATCTTTGCCGGGCTCTTCCCCGGCGCGCCCCAGACCCAGCTGGCCATGTTCCACACCGTTTTTAACCTCGTGACCGTGCTGCTGGTTCTGCCGCTGACCGACCAGCTCATCCGGCTGGTGATGCGCCTGATCCCGGACGCGGCCGAGCCGGACGGCGAAGAGGCCCAGGCGCTGCGGCTTTACTATCTGGACGAAAAGATGCTGCGCACCCCGCCCATCGCGGTGGCCCAGCTGAAAAACGAGATCGTGAACATGGCCGACATCGCGATGCAGAATTTTTCCGGGGCGCTGCAGGTCATCTGCACCCAGGATTTTTCCGAGATCGAGCGCTTTCGCGCCAACGAGCGGGAGCTGAACTACCTCAACAAAACCCTCGTGGGCTTTCTGGTGCGGCTGTCCAACCTGCAGCT
>DKVN01000085.1 GCA_002491225.1 Faecalibacterium sp. UBA7177 | reverse complement strand
TGTTTCCCTGCGAATGGTTTAAGAGCCCCCGCAGGGGGCGTTTTCGCAGGGGAATATCCCCCGTGCGGACGGATGGCCTCTGCACCTTAGACACGCGCGTCCCTTTGCCTTGCAAAAAGTGGGTAAAGCGTGTAAAATAGGAGTATCCTGCGGCAGTGTTGCCGTTTGGCCGTATTGTTGCGCCGCACCCGGCTGCGCCGGGCCGCTTTGCGGGCCGCCCTCCGCGCGGCGCGGCGGCAGTTTAGAAAAGAAAAAGGAGAGCGCCCATGATCCTGAGCATGACCGGCTACGGCCGCTGGAAAGAGACCCTCGAGGGCCGGGACATCACGGTGGAACTGAAGAGCGTCAACTCGCGCTATTTCGAGTATTCCTCCCGCATCCCGCGCAGCTGCGCCTTTTTGGACGACCGGCTCAAAAAGCTGCTGGCAAGCCGCATCAGCCGCGGCAAGGTGGAGTTGAGCCTCCAGCTGCAGAGCATCGGTGAGGCCGAGACGGTCATCGTGCCGGACATCCAGCTGGCCAAAAGCTACCAGAGCGCCCTGCGCACCCTCAGCGAGGAATTGCAGCTGAAAAACGACGCCACGGTCAGCCTGGTGGCCCGCTTTCCGGACGTGCTGGCCCCCCGCCGGGCCGAGCTGGATCAGGAGCTGCTCTGGCAGCAGGTGAGCGAGGTGTGCACCAAGGCGCTGGACAGCTTTGCCGCCATGCGGGCCGCCGAGGGCGAAAAGCTGGCCGAGGACATCCTCTCCCGGCTGGACTTCCTCGAACAGGCGGTGGGCGAGGTGGAGCAGGACAGCGCCGGACGGCTCGAGGCCTACACCCAGCGGCTCTACGCCCGGCTCAAGACCCTGCTTGAGGACCGCAGCATCGACGATGCCCGTGTGCTGACCGAGGCGGCCATCTTTGCGGACAAGACCGCCGTGGATGAGGAGACGGTGCGGCTGCGCAGCCACATCCAGCAGTACCGCGAAATTTTGGCCGCGGGCGGCCCGGTGGGCCGCAAGCTGGACTTTTTGACCCAGGAGCTCAACCGCGAGACCAACACCATCGGCTCCAAATGCCAGGACCTCGCCATCACCCGGCTGGTGGTGGAGATGAAGGCCGAGATCGAAAAGATCCGCGAGCAGATCCAGAATCTCGAGTAAGGATTTGAGAAGCAGGCCCGTGCCTGTCCCCGATCAACACCCAAAATAAACGCTAAAGAGGGATCGCCATGAAGCTCATCAACATCGGCTTTGGCAACATGGTCAGCGCCAACCGGCTGATCGCCATCGTCAGCCCGGAGTCCGCGCCGATCAAGCGGATCGTACAGGAGGCGCGGGACAAGGGGGCGCTGATCGACGCCACCTACGGCCGCCGCACCCGCGCGGTGATCATCATGGATTCGGACCATGTCATCCTCTCGGCGGTGCAGCCCGAGACGGTGGCCAACCGCCTGGACGACCGGGACGAGGAAACACTGGACGAGGAGGAAGAGGAATGAACCGGGAACGCTTTCTGCTGGTGGTGTCCGGCCCCTCGGGCGCGGGCAAGGATACGGTGGTCAAACAGCTGCGGCAGAGCCACCCCGAGGTGGAGTTTTCGGTCTCCGCCACCACCCGGGCCATCCGCCCCGGCGAGCAGGACGGGGTGGACTACCACTACATGACCCGGGAGGCCTTTGAGCAGAAGATCGCCGCAGGCGAGATTTTAGAGTATACCAACTACTGCGGCAACTACTACGGCACCCCAAAAGCGGAGGTCGACGGCCGGATCAGCGCGGGCCGCACGGTGGTGCTGGTGATCGAGGTGGAGGGCGCGGGCAACATCAAGCGCATCTACCCGGATGCCACCGCGGTCTTCATCTGCCCGCCCAGCCTCGAGGAGCTTGAGCGCCGCCTGCGCGCCCGCGGCACCGAGACCGAGGAGAGCATCCAGCGCCGCCTCGCCCGGGCCAAGGAGGAGCTGGCCCTCGCGGGCAGCTACGACGCCCAGGTGGTCAACGACACGGTCGAGCGCTGCGCCGAGGAGATTTACGGCATCCTCAAGGCGCGGCAGGCAGAGTGAGAGGAAACAGGCGTTTCCGCCCGCGGTGCCGCGCACCGCGGGGCAGTTAGCAGCCCGGCCGCGCCGGGAGAGAGAGGGGAGGCAGGGCCGTTTGCCGCAGACAGTTCAGGTGGCAGTGGACGGCGCCGCCTTTCACTTCGATAAACTCTATACCTACCGGGTGCCGCCCCGGCTGGAGGGGCGCGTCTACCCCGGCAGCATGGTGCTGGTGCCCTTTGGGCGGGGCAGCCGCCCCCGGATGGCGGTGGTACTAAGCTGTGCGGAGGAGCCACCGCCCGCGCCGGAGGGCGCGGACGCCCCGCAGTCGGAGGCTTCCACGCCCGGGCAGGTGACCTTGGCCGGGCTTGCGCCGCGAAATGCGCCGCCCGATGCGTCCAAAGCCGGGGCGGCGAGTGCGGCGGGCGGAACCACCCCGCGCCTCAAAACCCTGTTTGACGCCGCCCCCGAGGAGGCCCGGCTCACCCCGGATCTTATGCGGCTGGTGCAGTTTCTGCGCGAGCGCACCTTCTGCACCTGGTACGAGGCGGTGCGGGCGGTGATCCCCTATGGGGCGCAGTACCGCCCGGCCGAGGAGGATGGCCGCCCGGTGCTGAAAAGCCAGCTGACCCGCCATACCGAGCCGCTCTACACCCTCGCTGCCCCTTTGCCCGAAAAGCCCCGCCCCACCCCCAAGCAGCAGGCGGCGGCCGCGGCCCTCGCGGGCGGCCCCCAGCCGTTGAGTGTGTTGGAGGGGCAGGGGATCAGCCGCGCCGTGCTCGAGCGCCTGTGCGAAAAAGGGGTGCTGACCAGGGGCGAGGCCGAAAAAACCATCGACCTCACCGCCAACATCCCCTACACCGGCGAAGCAATCACCCTCACCGCCGAGCAGCAGGCCGCCTATGACCAGCTGGCCCCGCGCCTCGCCGACAAGGCCCCCCACACCGCCCTGCTGTTCGGCGTCACCGCCAGCGGCAAGACGATGGTGTTTTTGAAGCTGATCGAGACCGCCCTCGCGCTGGGCTGCACCGCCCTGGTGCTGGTGCCCGAGATCAGCCTCACCCCCCAGATGATCCGCCGGATGAAAGGGGTGTTCGGCCCGCGGGTGGCGGTGCAGCACTCCGGCCTCAGCAACACCGAGCGCCTGTTGCAGTGGCGGATGATCCAGCAGGGGGGCGCGGACATCGTGGTGGGCACCCGCAGCGCCGTCTTTGCGCCGCTGCAAAATCTGGGCCTTATCATTCTGGATGAGGAGCAGGAGCACACCTACCGCTCCGAGTCCGCCCCGCGGTTTTTGGCCCACGACGTGGCCCGGCAGCGGGCCGCCCAGAGCGGCGCGCTGGTGCTGCTCTCCTCGGCCACCCCCCGCATCGAGAGCTACCACGCTGCCTGCACCGGGCGCTGCCAGCTGGTGCAGCTGCGCCAGCGGTACGCGGGCCGTCCGCTGCCCAGGGTGCAGCTGGTGGATATGCGGGCCGAGCTCGCCGCCGGCAACGCCAGGGAGATCAGCCTGCCGCTGGCAAAGGAATTGCAGCAGAACCTCGCGGCGGGCGAGCAGACCATCCTGCTGCTCAACCGCAGGGGCTACCGCACGGTGGCCGTCTGTACCGAGTGCGGCAAGGCCCTCAAGTGCGGCAGCTGCAGCGTGCCGATGGTCTACCACAAGGCGCAGCAGCGGCTGCTCTGCCACTACTGCGGCCGCACCATCTCCCCCCCGCCCGAGCGCTGCCCCGAGTGCGGCGGCCCGCTGCGGTACTCCGGCTTCGGTACCCAGCGGGTGGAGGAGGAGCTGGCCGAGCTCTTTCCCACTGCCCGCATCCTGCGGATGGATCAGGACTCCACCGGCCAGAAAAACGCCCACGACACCATGCTGACCGCCTTTGCCCGGCGGGAGTACGACATCCTGCTCGGCACCCAGATGGTGGCCAAGGGGCTGGATTTTGAAAAGGTGACCCTCGTGGGGGTGCTGGGCATCGACTCGCTGCTCTTCTCCCAGAGCTTCCGCGCCTACGAGACGGTCTTCAGCCTCATCACCCAGGTGGTGGGGCGGTCAGGCCGGGCCGGGGCGCCGGGGCGGGCGCTGATCCAGACGGTCGAGCCGAACCACCCGGTGCTGGCCCTGGCCGCCAGCCAGAACTACGAGGCCTTTTACCAGCAGGAGATCGGTTTCCGCAAGCTCTGCCTCTACCCGCCCTTCTGCGCCGTCTGCGTGGCCGGGTTTTCGGGCAAAGAGGAGGGCGACACCGCCGCGGCAGCCGCCCGGTTTGGGGCGATCGTCGCCAAGATCGCCGCCCACAGCCCCCAGCTGCCCCTGCGGCTGCTCGGCCCCGCCCCGATGAACGTGGTCATGGTCAACGGCCGCTACCGCTACAAGCTGACCATCAAATGCCGGGGGGACCGTGCCTTCCGCGTCCTGATGGGCGAGGCGCTGGCTCGCTACAGCGACGAGGGCCTGCCCGCAAAGGCGATGGTCACCCTGGATATGAACACCGACGGGGATTAGGCACTTGATCGGATGCTTATTGTTCTGATTTTCACATCATATCGCTTACAATTGGGAGGAATGAACCTATGGCACTGCGCACCATTGTACAGGACGGCGACCCCATCTTAAAAAAGGTCTGCCGCCCGGTGACCAACTTTGACGACCGGCTGGCCACCCTGCTGGACGACATGCAGGAGACCCTGCTGGATTCGGACGGCCTCGGGCTGGCCGGGCCCCAGGTGGGCATCATGCGGCGGCTCTTCGTCTGCCTCGACGAGCGGGACCTGCCCGAGGACGGCGAGCTGCCGGAGGATTATGAGCCCAAGTTTCTGGAGTTTATCAACCCCGAGATCCTCTGGAAGTCGGAGGAAGAGGTGATGCTCTACGAGGGCTGCCTCTCCTTCCCCGGGCACAACGGCGCGATCCGCCGCCCGCGCAAGGTCAAGGCCCGCGCGCAGGACCGGCACGGCAACTGGTTCGAGATCGAGGCCGAGGAGATGCTGGCCCGCTGCATCTGCCACGAGTCCAACCACCTCGACGGCATCACCATCATGGATCTGGCCGAGTATTTCTATGAGGATCAGGTGGAAGAGGACGAGTAAACACCTGTTTCCTCGCCTTCGCTGCCGTCCGTTTTGATGAAAAAAACATCTCCCCATGCGGTTTTAGTTTGATGGAGCCGCCGCTCACGGCGGGGAGCAAGGAGGCACCCTATGCGCATCCTGTTTATGGGCACCCCGGACATCGCGGCCCAGAGCCTGCGGGCGCTGTGCGGCGCGGGGCACGAGGTCTGCGGCGTGTTTACCCGCGAGGATAAGCCGGTGGGCCGCAAACAGCTGCTCACCGCGCCCCCGGTAAAGCGGGAGGCCGAGGCCCGGGGCATCCCGGTCTGGCAGCCCAAAACCCTGCGGGACCCCTTGGTGCAGCAGCAGATCCGCCAGCTGGCCCCCGAGCTGATCGTGGTGGTGGCCTATGGCCGCATCCTGCCGCCCGAGGTGCTCGGCATCCCGCCCCGCGGCTGCATCAACCTGCACGTCTCGCTGCTGCCCCGCTACCGCGGCGCGGCCCCGGTGCAGTGGGCGGTGCTGAACGGCGACGCCGAGACCGGCGTCACCATCATGCAGCTGGACGAGGGGCTCGACACCGGCGACATCCTGCTGGTGCGGCGGCTGGCCATCGGCCCCGAGGAGACCAGCGGCGAGCTGTTCGAGCGGGTGTCGGCCATCGGGGCCGAGACCCTGCTGGACTGTCTCGAAGAACTTGCGGCCGGGCTCATCCAGCCCTGCCCGCAAAACCCCTCCGAGGCTACCCTCGCCCCGCCTCTGACCAAAGAGATGGCCCAGTTTACCTTTGCAAAGGACGCCGATGTCCTGCATGACCTCGTGCGCGGCATGAACCCCTGGCCGGTGGCCTGGTTCGTCAGCGAGGGCAAAAAGGTCAAGCTGCTGCGCAGCCGCCTGGCCCCGGAGGAGGAAACAGAAAAAACCGGGAAGGGAACAGCCGTTTCCAACACCGTCCCGCCCCCCGGCACCGTGCTGGCCCTCCACCCGCTGACCGTTGCCTGCGGCCGCGGCGCGCTGCAGCTGCTCACGGTGCAGCCCGAGGGCAAAAAGCCGATGGAGGGCTCCGC
>DKVN01000103.1:2410-9726 GCA_002491225.1 Faecalibacterium sp. UBA7177 | reverse complement strand
TGGGCCGCCCTCTGCTGGAGGAGCAGACCCCCGAGGGCATTGGCAACTACGCGGCGATTTTGAGCGTGCGGGACGACGCTTTGATGGAGAAGATGCGGGCCTTTTTGGAGGACGTGGGCTGGGAGGGTTTTTCGAACTTTGACATGAAGCTGGACGCACGCACCGGGGAAGTTAAGCTGTTTGAGATGAACCCCCGGCAGGGCCGCAGCAGCTATTATGTGACCGCCAGCGGCTACAACCTGGCCAAATGGATCGTGGAGGACCTGATCGAGGGCAAGGAGCAGCCGCTGACCATCGCGGACGCCGAGAGCCTCTGGATGATCGCACCGTTTGGGGTGATCCGCCGGTATCTGAAGGACAAGGCCCTGCTTGCCGAGGCTGAGCGGCTGCGCCGGGCGGGCAAATGCGCCCACCAGCTGTTTTGCCGGGAGGATTTTTCGCTGCGGCGGCTGGTCTGGTACCTCAAAAGCCAGCTGAACTACTACCGCAAGACTGCGCGGTATTATGGGAATAAGGGGCTGCGGGGGTAAACTGCCCCTGCTGCCCCATCCGTTGCCCCCATCCTGATAAACACCTGTGAGAAAGTGAGGCGCCTATGTGCGGCATCGCAGGCTTTGCGGCGGCAAAGCAACCTTTAGATAGACAAGAGGCCCAGGCCACCCTCAAGGCCATGACCGACCTGATTGCCCATCGTGGGCCGGACGGCGAGGGCTTTTACGTGGACGACACGGTGGCGCTGGGCCACCGGCGGCTCTCGATCATCGACCTTGCAGGCGGCAGCCAGCCGATGTTTAACGAGGACGGCAGCCTTGTCTGCATCTTCAACGGCGAGATCTACAATTTTAAGACTTTGCGGGCGGAGCTTTCCGCTGCCGGGCATACCTTTGCCACCCAGAGCGACACCGAGGTTCTGCTGCACGGCTATGAGGAGTGGGGCGAGACGCTGCCCGGGCGGCTGCGCGGGATGTTCGCCTTTGTGCTGTGGGATCAAAAAAAGCAGGAGCTGTTCGGCGCGCGGGACATCTTTGGCATCAAGCCCTTTTACTACTACAACAAGGGCGGGCACTTCCTCTTTGGCAGCGAGATCAAGAGCTTTTTGCCCCACCCCGGCTTTGTCAAGGCGCTGAACGAGGAGCGGCTGCCCGAGTACCTCTCGATCGAGTATATCCCGAACAATGAGACCATGTTCCGGGATGTCTACAAGCTGCCGGGGGCTCATTGGTTCCGCTGGAAGGCGGGCGAGATGACGGTCCAGCGCTATTTCTCGATCGAGTACCAGATCGACGAGAGCAAAAGTCTCGAAGATTGGGAGGAGGAGATCGCCGCCGCCTTTGCCGGGAGCGTCGCCGCCCACCAGATCGCGGATGTGGAGGTGGGGTGCTTCCTCTCCTCGGGGGTGGACTCCAGCTTTGTGGTGAACGAGGTGGCCAAGGGCACCCCCAAGGTAAAAAGCTTCAGCGTGGGGTACGAGGAGGAAAAGTACAGCGAGCTGCCCTACGCGCAGGAGTTCAGCCGGGAGATCGGGGTGCCGTCGATCGCGAACAAGGTCAGCGCGGAGGAATTTTTTGAGGCAAACAAGACCATCCAGTGGTATCTGGACGAACCGATGCCCAACCCCAGCGAGGTGCCGCTGTACTTTTTGGCCAAAAACGCCGCGCGGTATGTCAAGGTGGTGTTGAGCGGCGAGGGCGCGGACGAGCTGTTTGGCGGCTACCCGATGTACTGCCAGGCCGTCCACTTTATGGATTACGAAAAGAAGATTCCCCGCCCGGTGCGGCGCGCGGCGGCGCGGGTTGCGGCGGCTCTGCCCGAGTTTAAGGGCAAGCATTTTCTGGTGCGGGGCGGGGTGGAGCCCTGGCAGCGGTTTATGCGGGCCAACTATGTGTTTGCCAGCCCGGCCGAGCGGGACCGCTACCTCAAAAAGGACTATCACGCCAAAAAGCCGGAGGAGTGGTTCAAGCCCTACTTTGACGCGGCCCCCGCTGCGGACGAGCCGACCGTGCTGCAGTGGGTGGACATCCACACCTGGATGCTCTATGACATCCTGCTCAAGGCCGACCGGATGAGCATGGCCAACAGCCTCGAGCTGCGGGTGCCCTTTTTGGACAGGGAGATGCTGGCGCTGGCCACCCGCATCCCCCAGCGGTACCGCAGCAGCAAAAGCGAGACCAAAATCGCCCTGCGGGCGGCGGCCTTAAAGCAGCTGCCCGAGAGCGTGGCCAAGCGGAAAAAGCTGGGCTTCCCAGTGCCGCTGAACGACTGGCTGCGGCAGGACAAGTACTACCAGATGGTGAAGGATGCCTTTGAGGGCGAGATCTGCGCGAAGTTTTTTGTGCCGGAGGCGTGTCTTGCCCTGCTGGATGCCCACAAAAACGGCACCGCCCGCCCCGGCGCGATGACACAAATTTGGAGCATCTACAGCTTTATTTTGTGGTACGAGCAGTTTTTTGTATTGCGGTAAACCGCGCTTGCGACGTGGGCCGCCCCCTCCCCCTTTTGGGGGCTCGGGGGCGGCCCGCGATTTTTTTTGCGCTTTTTTGCAAAAAGGGGTTGCGCTTCAGGTGTACTACTGCTATAATACAGCCATGGCAAGTGTATTACAGCACTCATACATATGAAGCTGGTTTGATCCTGGCCGGAAAGGAGGATGCCCGATGATCACCTTTGACCGCCTGACCTTTACCGGCCGCCAGCCGGCCTATGTGCAGCTGGCGGAGCATGTAAAGCGGCTGATCCTTTGCGGCGAGGCGCGGGATGGCGATGCGCTGCCCAGCCGCCGGGAGATCGCGGTGCAGGCCAACCTCAACCCCAACACGGTGCAAAAGGCCTACCGCCTGATGGAGGAGGAGGGCTATGTCGTCACCGAGGGCAACCACCCCAGCACGGTGCGGGTGACCCCCGCGCTTTACGCCCGCATCGAGGAGGAGCTGACCCGCGGGCTTTGCCGCGCGTTTGTGGAGCAGGCGCGGCAGAACCACCTGAGCTACAAAAAGGCCATCTCGCTGATCAGCGAGTTGTGGGAGGATTAGGCGCAAAGCCTTGTTGGGGCCGCGGGTGCGTGCCCGGCTGCTGCCGCTGGCCCCTCCCCTGCCGCTTTGCCTCTGGCCTCTGCACTCCCCCGGCCGGCGGCGGGCTGTCCCCTCTTTTTTTGCTCTTTATGTACTATCCAAATCATACAGTTTGGCCTTTTGCCGCCGGGCTTTCTCGCGGGGCGGCAGGGGGCCAAAGCAAAGGAGGTTTTTCCCATGCGGGACCTTTTGACCCTGACCGAGTACCAGCTGCGGGCCATCCGCAAACCGCTGCTCGTTTTGCTGATTGCGATGGGGCCGCTGCAATTTGTCTCGGCGGCCGCGTGGCTCTGGTTCTTTCCCGGCGCGGTGGGGGACGGGTACGGCACCCCCGAGCAGCTGATCACCGAGAGCTTGGCGATGCTGATCCCCGCAGTGTTGATCGCGGCGGCGGCACTGCTGAATTTGGGGGTGACCGTGCGGCAGAACGGCCGCTCCAAGAGCATCTACACCCTGATGACCCTGCCGGTGCGCCGCTGGAAGGTGTACGCCGCCGGGGTGCTGAGCGGGCTTGTGGCGATGTGCGCCGTGATCGCGGCCGAGGCGCTCTGGTTTCTGCTGCTGTATGCCCCGCTTTGCGCGGTGAGCGGCGCGGCCGAACAAGCATCCCTGCGCGCGGCCGAGGCCCAGCTCGGCGCGCTGGGCGAGCGCAGTTTGTTGGACTGGGAGGGCGCGAGCCCCTTTTTGCGCAATGGGCTGGTGCTGAGCATGTTGCGCGCGGGCTGGATGCGGCTGCTGCTGCCGCTGTCCCCCTCGAAGGCGCTGCTGCTGGCCGCGCACCTCTTTGCCGTCGTCAGCTGCTTGCAGGCGCTGCCCACCCGGCGGGGGCTGGGGCTGGCGCTGCACGGTGTGATGCTGGCAGGGTCGGTGCTGGTCTGCCTCTATGCGCTGGGGGCGCAGCTGCTCTGCCTTTTGGGGCTGGGCAGCTACGCGCTGAACGAGCCGCTGCTGCTGGCCATCCAGCTTTTGCTGGGGCTGGCCGCCTGGTGCAGCGCGGCCAGAAGCCTTGCCCGGGCGGATAACCTGTAAAAAAGGAGGTGCCGAGCGATGTGGGAACGTGTGAAACAGACCCTGATGCCCTACCGGATGCTGGCCGGGCTGCTGGCGCTGGTGCTGACCGGCAGCCTGGTGTGGTACGGCGCGGTCTTTCTGCTGGCAGGGCGCAGCGGGGTGCGCTTAGAAGATCTTTCCGGCGAGCGGAGGGCCCTGCAGGGGGTGACCCTGACCGGCCACATGCAGGATCCGGTGTTTGACCTGGCCTTTACGGTGACGGGCGAGGGGGTGCAAAACCGGTTTTCGGCCCTTGATGGCGGCGCGGAATACTGGGATGATTTTGGCCGGTCCTTGTACTTTAGCATCCAGGCGGCCCCCGCGCCGGGGGCGGAGGCCAGTGAGCCGGTGCTGGTGCCGGACGAGAACGGCCGGATGCATTATGAGTTTACGGCCGACGAGATCGCCTATTCTCTGACCGCCTGGGGGCAGGAGGGCCGGGAGATGGTGCTGCTGGACACCGGGGTCCGCCTGCGCGCGGCCGGGGCACAGTACCGCTTTTGCAGCCAGAGCCTGCTGATCGGCGAGGGCGGGCCGATGATCTGGGGCCTCACCAGCCCCGGCAGCAAGGGCTGGAGCCAGAAGAACCAGGACGCCTACGACGAGGCCGCGGGCCTTGCCCGGCAGCTGACCGCCCGGATGACCCGCGCCGGGCAGCGGGACCTGCTGCTTTTGGACACTGGCGGGGAGACGGTTGTCTACCAAATCGAGCAATGGGGCAGCACCCTCGATTGGCAGCACAAGGCGCTGGGGGAGTTTACCTTTATCGACTACACCCAGCTGGTGGGCCGGGTGCAGGAGGCGGCGACCCTGCCGGGGGCGCTGTGCGCCGCGGCCCCGGTAGGACAGCACGCGGCGGCGGTGCTGCTCCAGAGCGAGGCGGGGCTTACCGCCTGCGCCCTCGACGAGACCGGCGCGCTGACCGACCAGACCCTGTTGCTGAGCGCGGAGGAGACCGGCAGCCACTGCGCTGTCTCACCGGTGACCGCGACGGAGAACAGCGGGTTTGCGGATGTGGGGCTGCTGATCGAGCCGGACGCGCCGGGCGCGGCGTCTGCCATCGCGGAGGCGGAGGCCGCCTCGACCGTGCCCGAGGAGCCGGAGATTGGGGAGCCGGAGCGCACCCCCTGGGCCGCGGCGCTGCGGATCGAAAACGGGCGGTTTACCGCCAAAGAGCTGCTGCCCCTGACAAGCGCGCCGCTGGCAAGCCGGTTCCTCGCGGCGGGGCTGGACGAGACCGGCACCCGGCTGGTGACGGTACAGCAGCTGCTGCCCACAAAAGCGGAGCAGCCGCCCGAGGGGGTGCGCGGGGCGACCTTTCACCTTGCGGGGGACGTGAGCGTGGCGGTGTGGCAGCAGGGCGAGGCACTGTATGAGGGCATCCTCGCCTGCGACTGGAAGGAGGACACCTGGCGGCGCAGCCATGCATTTGGCGGCTACGGCAGGACCGGGCGGTTCTTTGCCTTTGGCGAGGCCACCCCGTATGGGACGTACCGGACACGGGCAAGGTCGACCCTCAGCACCTGGGAGGAGGAGGTGGTTTACCGATGATCGAGCTGCGCGAATGCGAAAAGCTGTATGGCCGCGGGGCGGTTGCCAAAGGCCGGGACAAGGGCAAAGAGCGGCAGGGCAAGGGGCTGTTTGCCACCAGCCTCACCATCCCGGACGGGCAGGTGGTGGGCCTGCTCGGCGAGAACGGCGCGGGCAAAAGCACCCTGCTGCGGGCGGCGGCCGGGCTGGTGCGGCTGGGCGGCGGCGCGGTGCTGTTTGACGGCGAGCCGCCCCAGAAGGCCTACGGGCGCATCGCCTATATGACCGGCGAGGGCAGCTATTTCCCCAGCATGACCGCCGGGGACTACGAGGAGTTTCTGGCCCGGTTTTTCCCCAGCTTTGACACCCGGCGGTATGAAAAGCTGCTGGAATTTTTTGAGATCGACCCGCTGCAGCGCATTCAAAAAATGTCCACCGGCGAGCGGGCCAAGGTGGAGGTGGCGGCGGGGGTCTCCAAGCGGGCGAAGTACCTCTTGATGGATGAACCCTTTTTGGGCAAGGATCTGTTTACCCGGCGGGATTTCCTCAAGCTGCTGGCGGGCAGCCTGCGCGGCGGCGAGACCATCCTGCTGGCCACCCACTATATCGGGGAGGTGGAGCCGTTTTTGGACCGGGCCATCCTGCTGCACAAGGGCCGGGTGGCGGCGGATCTGGAGCTGGACGCCCTGCACGAGGCGGGCGGCAGCCTGACCGAGGCGATGCAAACCGCCACCGGGTATGACCCGCACCGGTATCAGGAGCTGTTTGCGGACGAGATGTGAATGAGGGCTTGCCTTGGGGCGGGCGGAGAGGCGGTGGGGCCTTTCTGCCCGCTTTATTTTTTGCTGCCGGGGGTTGCAGCGAGAGACGGCTGGGGTTGAATCTGCTACTCAGAGCATGGTACAATACCAGCAAATGGATCGTATTTTCTAAAAAGGAGATTCCGAAGATGGAGATCGAAGCCCTTGTCCGCAGCCAGCGGGCCTTTTTTGCCACCGGGGCCACCCTGCCTCGTGAGGCCCGCCAGGCGGCGCTTGCCCGGCTGAAGGCGGCCATCGAGGCCCGGGAGGAGGAGATCTGCGCGGCCCTCGCGGCCGACCTTGGCAAGTCCCGCTCCGAGAGCTTTCTCTGCGAGGTGGGGCTGACCCTCTCCGAGCTCTCCTTTGCCCAAAAGCATCTGGCCCGCTGGATGCGGGATGTGCGGGTGCCCACCCCGCTGGCCCAGTTCCACGCCCGCAGCTTTACCGCGGCCGACCCCTACGGGGTGGTGCTGATCATGTCCCCCTGGAACTACCCGTTTCTGCTCACCCTCTGCCCGCTGATCGGGGCGATCGCGGCGGGCAACTGCTGCGTGGTCAAGCCATCCGCCTACTCCCCCGCCAGCTCGGCCGTGCTGCGCCGGCTGATCGCGGACTGCTTTGCCCCCGAGCAGGCCGCGGTGGTGGAGGGCGGCCGGGCCGAGAATCAGGCGCTGCTGGACCAGCAATTTGACTACATCTTTTTCACCGGCGGGGTGGCGGTGGGCCGCGAGGTGATGAGCAAAGCCGCCAGGCACCTCACCCCGGTGACCCTGGAACTCGGCGGCAAGAGCCCCTGCATCCTCGATGCCAGCGCGAAGCTGGATCTGGCCGCCAGGCGGCTGGCCTTTGGCAAGCTGCTCAACTGCGG
>DKVN01000103.1:0-2108 GCA_002491225.1 Faecalibacterium sp. UBA7177 | reverse complement strand
AACTGCGGCCAGACCTGTGTCGCGCCGGATTATCTCCTGATCGACCGGCGGATCAAGGAGGAGTTTCTGGCCCTGCTGCGCCGCTGGCTCACCGCCATGGCCGGGGAGGAGCCGCTGGACAACGAGGGGTATGTCCACATGATCAACCGCAGGCACTTTGACCGGGTGATGGGCCTGATTGACCCGGCCAAGGTGGTGTTTGGCGGCAAGGGCGATGCCGAGAGCCTGCGCATCCAGCCCACCATTCTGGACGGCGTTTCGCCCGACGACCCGGTGATGCAGGAGGAGATCTTTGGCCCGGTGCTGCCGGTGCTGACCTTTGACCATGTGGAGGAGGCACTCGCCTTTGTCAACGCGCGGCCCCATCCGCTGGCGCTCTATCTCTTTTCGGAGGATCGGGCGGTGCAGCAGCTGTTTTTGCGCCGGGCCGCCTTTGGCGGCGGCTGCATCAACGACACCATCATCCACCTGGCCAGCAGCCGGATGGGCTTTGGCGGAGTGGGGGCCAGCGGCATGGGCAGCTACCACGGCAAGCTGAGCTTTGACACCTTTACCCACCGCAAGAGCATTGTGCAGAAATCCACCTGGATGGACCTGCCGGTGCGCTATGCGCCCTATACCGCCAAAAAGGATGCGCTGCTGCGGCTGTTTTTGCGTTGAGGGGAGGCGCCGCCGCGGGGTGAGCCGCGCAAGGCCCGCCCCACAAACCGTCCATACGACAAAGGAGAAGCCGATGAAACATCCCGCACCCGCGCCGGATGACCGGCGGCTGACCACTGAAGAAAAGGCCCGGCTGGCCGCGCTGCGCCGGGGGCTGTGCGGCCGGGTGGGCCGCTGGTATCCCGCGCTGGCCGCCGCGATGACGGCGGCCGGGCTGCTGCTGGGCTTTGCGCCCCCCACCCGCGGGGGGGATATCGCGTTCCTCGTACTCTGCTTTGTGCTGCTCGTCACCCTGCCCGCCGGGATGAAGCGCCCCCTCGGCTTTGCGGTTAGCCTGCGGGCGGTGCGGCGCGCTGGCCGCCTCGCGCAGCTTTTGGAGGACTGGCCCGCCGCCAGCGGCCGCTTTCAGCACGAGGCGGCGCTGGGCGAGCGGTTCGCCTTTTCCCGCGCGGACGGCCGCTTCTTCGCCTATGACGAGATCACCCGGATCACCCCCGGCCCCGGGCCGGGCGAGCGGGGCCTTTTTCGGCAGAGCTGGACCTTGCTGATGGTGGAGCTTGC
This sequence comes from Faecalibacterium sp. UBA7177, assembly GCA_002491225.1. Lineage (GTDB taxonomy): Bacteria > Bacillota > Clostridia > Oscillospirales > Ruminococcaceae > UBA7177. The sequence continues at coordinate 887 of DKVN01000103.1, read as the reverse complement.
AGGCCAAAAGCCGGTGACCTTTGGCCGGTGCGGCCGCCAGCCCGCGATGGCCTACCAGGACGCGCAGGCCCGGCTTGAGGAGGCGCTGCGCGGGCGGGCCGGCGGGCGGCCGCACGCCGAAAAGCCCTGAGCGGTGTGGGAACCGTCTTGGCGAGTTCGGCCCGCTCTCACGCCGCCCGCGGCGATTGACTTTGCACTCCAAACGTGATAAAATTGTACAGAGAGACAGAAATTCACTCAAAGGAGTGTGATGTTTTGTGAAAATCATTACCATCAGCCGGGAGTTCGGCAGCGGCGGCCGGGAGCTGGGCAAGCGCCTGGCGGATGAGCTCGGCTTTGATTATTACGACCGCGAGATCATCACCGCCATCGCCTCGGCCCGCGGCATGGACGAGGGCTATGTGGAAAAGGCGCTGGAAAACCACGCCTGGCAGAACATTCCGCTGACCTACGGCGGGGCCTTTGCCAGCACCGCGGTGTTCCAGATGCCCCAGATGGAGCTGCTGGTTGAGCAGCGCCGGGTGATCGACGGGATCGCCAAGGCCGGGAAGGACTGTGTGATCGTTGGCCGGGACGCCGACATCCTGCTGGCCGAGCAGCACCCCCTGACCCTTTTTGTCTGCGCCGACACCGAGGCCAAGGTGCGCCGCTGTGTTGAGCGCGCCGCCGAGGGCGAGAACCTGACCACCAGGGCCATCGAGCAGAAGATGCGCCAGATCGACAAGGCCCGCGCCCGCAGCCGCGAGATGCTGTCCGACAGCCGCTGGGGCCACGCGGGCAGCTACCATCTCACCATCAACACCAGCAGCTGGCAGATCAAGGAGCTGGCCCCCGTGATCGCCAATTTCGCCCGCAGCTGGTTTGCCCGCAGCGGCCAGTAAACCGCA
>DKVN01000115.1 GCA_002491225.1 Faecalibacterium sp. UBA7177 | reverse complement strand
CACAGGCGGTGCTCGCCGTCCGCTGCCGACACAGGGTACGGTTCTTCTGTCTTCCGCTTCGCTGCGGACAGAAGCACCGTCCCCATGTCGTTCGCTGCGTTCGTGGAAGAACCGCGTGCGCGTGGGGGCGTCCTCTTGTCGTTTTACAGATCCAGCGCCGGGGCCTCGAAGTCGGCGTTTTCGCCCCGCAGGAACATCCTGGCCTCCGGGATCAGCAGCTCAAGCAGCAGGCGGCGGGCCATGTCCAGCGCCTGCTGGCTGGCGCGCAAGCGCACCGTCTCGCGGCTGCGCCCGCCGATCGTGAGTTTTTTGACCCAGACCGTGTTCTTCTGCGCGGCGGCGAGATACACAAGGCCCACCGGCTTGTCCGGCGTGCCGCCGCCCGGCCCGGCGAGGCCGGTGGAGGCGATGGCGATGTCCGCCCCGGAGGCGTCCAGCGCGCCGAAGGCCATGGCCGCGGCGGTCTGGCTGCTGACCGCGCCGTACTTTTCGAGGATGCGGGGCTCGACCCCGAGCAGCTGCTGCTTGGCGGCGTTGGCGTAGGTGACAAAGCCGTAGCCGAACACTTCGCTCGAGCCCGGCACGCTGGTGATCCGCTGGCTGATCAGCCCGCCGGTGCAGCTCTCGGCCGCGGCAATGGTCTTGCCCTGCCCGCGCAAAATGCGCACGAGGGTATCCTCCATGCCGTCGACGTCCTCATCATACACCGCGTCGCCCAGCAGGGCGTAGAAGTTTTTGGCGTACTCGCGGCAGGCCGCCTCGGCCTCGGTGTCGGTGGCGGCGCGGGCGGTGATGCGGATGATCACCTCGCCGGTTTTGGCGTAGATGGCGGCGGTGGGGTTGGCGTTTTCAAACAGGTGCCCCACCTTGGCCTCGACCTCGCTCTCGCCCGGGCCGCAGACCCGCAGCACCACCGAGTGCAGCACGCAGTTTTGCCAGGCGGCCAGCATCGGGGCGGCCTGAGCGCGCCAGAGCGGGCGCAGCTCATTTGGCGGGCCGGGCAGCAGGATGGCGATCCGGCCCCCGTCCTCAAACCAGACGCCGGGGGCGGTGCCGTTGGCGTTGGGCAGCTTTTTGCCGCGGGCGGGCACCATCGCCTGCTTGCGGTTGTTGGGGGTGGTCTCGCGGCCCATGCGGGTGAAAAAGGCGGTGATCTTGTCCCACTCCTCCTCATCAAAGACGAGGGTGTCGTGGTAGCAGTCGGCCACCGTCTCCTTGGTGAGGTCGTCGGCGGTGGGGCCAAGCCCGCCCGAAAAGATCAGCAGTTCGCTGCGGGCCTTGGCCGTCTCGACCAGCTCGCGCAGGCGGCCGGCGTTGTCCCCGATGACATGCTGGTGCAGCACCGTGATGCCCATGGCGGCCAGCTCCTGGCTCAAAAACTGGGCGTTGGTGTTGAGGATGTCCCCCAGCAGCAGCTCGGTGCCGACGGCGATGATCTCTGCGGTCATAGCAATTCCTCCTGTTCGGCCTGTTCGGCATCCATCGAGACCCGCACCCGGTCGACCGCGGCGGCCGCGGCCGCCTCGAGGCCCAGCAGCTCGGGCATGGCGGCCTCGGCGGCGAGGATCTCCTCGAGCGAGGGGCGGGTTTTGGGATGGGGCGGGGTGAAGATGGTGCAGCAATCCTCGTAGGGCAGGATGCTGGTCTCGAAGCTGCCGATGGCGCGGGCGGTCTCGATGATCTCGGTTTTGTCCATGCCGATGAGCGGGCGCAGGATGGGCAGGCTCTGGGCCGAGTCGGTGCAGGCCAGCGCCCAGAGGGTCTGGCTGGCCACCTGGGCGAGGCTCTCGCCGGTGACCAGGGCGGTGCAGCCGATCTCGTCCGCGATCTGTTTGGCGATCCGCAGCATGCTGCGGCGCATCAGCACGGTGAAGAGGGGGGCGGGAGCGTGGTCCCGCAGATACTCCTGCGGGGCGGTGTAGGGCACCACATACAGCACGCAGCTGCCGGTGTAGCCGCTGACGATGCGGGCCAGCGCCTCGACTTTCAGCCGCGCCCGCTCGCTGGTATACGGGGGGCTGGCAAAGTGGATGTGGTGGAGCGCGAGGCCCCGCCGGGCCATCCGATAGGCGGCCACCGGGCTGTCGATGCCGCCCGAGAGCAGGCCCAGCGCCCGGCCGCTGGTGCCCACCGGCAGCCCGCCCGCGCCGGGGGTTTTGTCCGCGTGGACATAGGCGGCAAAGTCCCGCACCTCGACCATCACGGTGAGGTCGGGGTGGTGGACATCGACCGTGAGATGCGGGAACCGCTCGAGCAGAAAGCCGCCGAGCTCCCGGCTGATCTCGGGGCTCTTCATCCCGAACCGCTTGTCGCTGCGCTTCGACTCCACCTTAAAGGTTTTGGCGGCGGTGAGGGCCGGGGCGAGGTAGGCGGCGGCCGCAGTGCAGATGGCCGAAAACTCCTTTTCGCACACCGCCGCGCGGGAGAGGGCCGCGATGCCGAACACCTTTTGCACCCGTGCGTAGGCCTCGTCCATCGCGGCATCGGCGGCGGGATCCTGCGGCTCGATGTACATGGTGCTCTGGGCCTTGTAGACCTTAAACTCGCCCAGCGCCCGCAGCCGCCAGCGAAGGCTTTTGGCGAGGCTGGCCTCAAAGGTGGCCTTGTTCAGCCCCTTGAGGGCCATCTCGCCCTGATAGCACATGATGATCTCTTTCATCGGGTTACCGTCCTTTTTGTGTTGATTGTGCTTTACCGCAGCTTCGCCAGCCTGTTCAGGCCGGATTCGATCCCCTCGAGCAGGGCGTCGACATCGGCCTCGGTGTTCTCGGCGCAGAAGCTCACCCGCAGCGCGGTGTCGATGCGGCGGGCGGGCAGGCCCATGGCCGCGAGGGTGTGGCTGGCCGCCCCTTTCGAGCAGGCCGAGCCGCTGGAGACATAGACCCTGTTTTCCTCAAGGTAATGCAGCATCGTCTCGCTGCGCACATCCCCGAGGCTGAAGTTGAGCAGCTGGGGCACCGCGTCCGCGGGGCTGTTGATCGTGATGCCCGGCAGGCTGGCAAGGCCCGCCCGCAGCCGGGCGTTGAGGGCCGCGGCCGCGGCGGTGCGCTGGGGCAGGCTGCCCATCAGCCGCTTTGCCGCCGCGGCAAAGCCGACGGCGTAGGGGGTGTTTTCGGTGCCGGGGCGCACGCCGCGCTCCTGCCCGCCGCCGAGGTAGGGGGGCAGCAGGTTGCAGCCCTTTCTCAAATAGAGCGCCCCGATGCCCTTGGGCGCGTGGATCTTGTGGCCGCTGACCGAGCAGGTGTCGATGTTGGCCAGCGCCGCTTTTGAAAAACCGGGCAGCCGCAGAAAGCCCTGCACCGCGTCGATATGCACGGCGGTGCGCGGGTTGGCCGCCTTGACCGCCGCGGCCAGCGCCGGGATGTCCACCTGCGCGCCGGTCTCGTTGTTGACCTGCATGCAGGCGACGAGGGCGGTGGTTTTATCGACCCGGGCGATCAGCTCCTCCACCGGCAGGCGCCCGTCCGGGCCGGGGCGGATGAACTCGACCTGCCAGCCCTCCTCAGCCAGCCGCTCGAGCGGGCGGGTGACGCTGGGGTGCTCGTAGCCGCTGGCGAGGATCTTTTTGCCCCAGCCCCTGCGGGCGGCGGCGAGGCCGCGCAGGGCGATATTGTTGCTCTCGCTGCCGCAGCCGGTAAAGACCAGCTCCCCCGCCGTGCAGCCGAGCGCCTTTGCCACCGCGGCCCGGGCGGCGGTGAGGGCCTGCTCGCTGCGCACGGCCGGGCCGTAGAGGCTGGAGGGGTTGGCCCAGTAGGTATCCATCGCGGCGCGGATGGCGTCGGCCACCTCCGGGGCCACCCGGGTGGTGGCCGCGTTGTCAAGATAATGGATCGTTTCGTCCCCCTGCATGGGTGTTTCCTGCCTCCTTGCCGGGCTTATCCCCCGCGGGCGCGGGGGCTGCCGTTTGCGGTTGTTTCAGTATACTACAAGCCTTCGGGCTGCGCAAGCTGGCGGGCGCCGGAAGTGTCCAAGGCGCAGACCCCATCCGTCCGCGCGGGGGATATTCCCCTGCGAAAACGCCCCCTTCGGGGGCTCTTAAACCATTCGCAGGGAAACA
>DKVN01000174.1:1875-3047 GCA_002491225.1 Faecalibacterium sp. UBA7177 | reverse complement strand
GAAACATCCCCCGCGCGGACTGCGTCTCTTGAACATTCCCGGCCGCCCTCATCAAGAAATCGTTAAGAAATTGGCAAAACCCGCCGAAACGGGCCGAAATCTCCGCCGCGCGCGCCCGCGCGCCGGTTTCGCCCCCTTGACAAAAGTGCTATAATCTATGGCGGTAAAATCTGGGCGGCGGGTTCGCAAAAAACGGGGTTCGCCGCCCGGCCAACCACACTACGTTTCAAAAAGAGGGATCTTGATGAAGCAACACAAAAAGGGGCTCGTGGTCTGGGCTGCCGTGGTGCTGGCGCTGCTGTTCGGCGCGCTGGCGGCGGGCAGCCAGCCGCGGGCCGAAACGGTCAAGGAGACCATGCGGGACGCCGTGCTGCACGAGCTGAACCGGGTGAGCCTGTTTGGGATCAAGGAGGTCAACCCCGGCATGATCTCGGCCTTCGTGGTCACCGGCATCCTGCTGCTGGCGGCGGCGCTGATCCGGCTGCTGGTCATCCCCAAATTCAAGGATACGCCGGGGCGGTTCCAGCTTGCGCTGGAGGAGCTGGTGGGCCTGTTTGACGGGATGGCCAAAAGCAACAGCCCCCATCGCAACTCCTTTTTGGGGGTGTATCTCTTTTCGGCCGGCTCCTACATCTTTGTCAGCACCCTGTTCGAGCTGCTGGGCCTGCAGGCGGTGACCACCGGCGGCAGGCCGATCACCCTGCCCGCGCCCCTCTCGGACGTGAACGCCGCCATCGCGATGGGCACATTGACCTATCTGGTCATCCTCAGCGGCGGCATCGCCGGGGCGGGGGTCAAGGGCATCGGGCGCACCCTCAAGGAGTTTTCGCTGCCCATCTCGATGAGCTTCCGTCTCTTCGGCGCGCTGCTCAGCGGGCTGCTGGTCACCGAGCTGGTCTACTACTACGTCAACCTCAGCTTTGTGCTGCCGGTGGTGGTGGGGGTGCTGTTCACCCTGCTGCACGCGCTGATCCAGTGCTACGTGCTGACCATGCTGGCCGCCCTTTACTACGGCGAGGTATCCGAGCCGCCGCTGCCCAAGGTCAAGGCCGCGAAAAAGCGGTGAGCCCGCCGAACATGTCAAAGCCCTTAAAATACTACTATACATCAAAAAACGGAGGTCATTCTGCCATGAAAACCCTTTCTGTCAAAAAGCTGGCCCTTGCGCTGGG
>DKVN01000174.1:0-1583 GCA_002491225.1 Faecalibacterium sp. UBA7177 | reverse complement strand
ACCGAGGCCCCCGAGGCCCCCACGGCCGAGGAGGACACCGGCGCGGGCTCTGTCGGCGTCAAGGCCATCGCCGCCGCCCTCGCGGTGGGCATCGCGGCCGCGGCGGGCGCCATCGCAATGGGCATGGCCACCTCCAAATCGGCCGAGTCGATCGCCCGCCAGCCCGAGGCCGAGGGCAAGGTGCGCACCACTTTGATGCTGGGCCTTGTCTTCATCGAGACGGCGATCATCTACGCGCTGCTGGTCGTGATCCTGATCATCTTTGTGTTGTAAGGCAGGTGTGAGGCGTGAATATTCCACTGAATATTGACTGGCAGCAGATCCTGCTGCACTGGATGAACCTCGCCATCCTGGCCGGGGGGCTGTATTTTCTGCTGTATTCCCCGGTAAAAAAGTTCATGGCCCAGCGGGAGGAGCGCTACCGCGCCCGCGAGGCGGACATTGCCGGGCGGCTGGCCGAGGCCGAGCAGCTGAAAGCCGATTATCAGGCAAAGCTGGACGGTGCGGCCGAGGAGATCCACGCCGCCCAGGCCAAGGCGCAGGCGGCGATGCAGCGCTCGACCGAGGAGCAGCTGGCCCAGGCCCAGGCCCAGGCCGACGAGATCCTGACCCAGGCCCGCGCCGAGGCCGACTACACCAAGGAGCGCGCGCGCCGGGAGTCTCAGCGGGAGATCAAGGATCTGGCGGCCAAGGTGGCCAAACGGCTGGCCGCCCGGGCGCAGGAGGATCAGTTCGAGCAGTTTTTGAACCAGGCCGAGGCCCAGCAGGCCGAGGCCGACCAGCAGGGAGGCGCGGCCCATGGCAAGAACTGACCGCGGCCGCTTAACCGCCACCCTGCGCAGCGCGGCCAAACCCACCGAGGAGCAGCTGCGCCGCTTTAGCGAGTTCCTTGCCAAAAAGTACGAGCGCAAGGTGCCGCTGCACTGGGAGGAGAACGAGAGCCTGCAGGGCGGCTTCCGGCTGCAGGTGGGCTCGGATGTCTACGACTGGACCTTGGACGGCAAGGCCCGCCAATTGCAGGACCAGCTGCGCCATCTGCACGCGCAGGGGCAGGAGGACATTCTGCCCCTGATGCGCCAGACGATGGAGGAGTGGGCCCCCGCGGTGGTGCCGGAGGAGATCGGCGAGGTGCTGGCGGTGGACGGCGAGATCGCCACCGTGACCGGCCTCGAGCACGCCCAGTACGGCGAGATCCTGATCTTTGGCTCCGGGGTCAAGGGGATGGTGCAGGATCTGCGCAAAAACGAGCTGAGCTGCATCCTTTTTGGCGACGGCGAGGACATCGCCGCCGGGGGGATGGTGCGCCGCACCCTGCGCACCGCCGGGATGCCGGTGGGCGAGGGGTATCTCGGCCGGGTGGTCGACGCGCTGGGCGTGCCGGTGGACGGCAAGGGCCCGATCGAGGCCGAGCGGCAGATGCCGATCGAGGCCCCGGCCCCCGGCATCCTCGACCGGCAGCCGGTCAACGAGCCGATGGAGACCGGCCTTTTGACCATCGACTCGATGTTCCCGATCGGCCGGGGCCAGCGCGAGCTGATCATCGGCGACCGGCAGACCGGCAAGACCGCCATCGCGCTGGACAC
>DKVN01000083.1 GCA_002491225.1 Faecalibacterium sp. UBA7177 | reverse complement strand
CCAGCGCCACGCAGCCCGGGCCCACGCCGCTCACCGCGCCGCCGCTGGCCTGCCACTCGCCCGCCGAGGGGTCGGCCAGGGTGACCGTAAAGGTCATCAGCTGGTGATCCTTGGAATAGTGGATGTCGGTGATGGCGATGCCGCTGTTTGAGCCGTCCGAGTAAAAGAGGGTGTTCTCCCGGAAGGTGGCGTCGAGGTCGGTCGAGCCGTAGGAGGTCTCAGCCGGGACAGTGATCGTGATGCCGTTGCTTTCGGCCACCGGATAGCGCGGCGCATAAAGCACCCGGTTGGCGGTGCCCACCTTCTCATTGGCCCCGGCGATCGACTCGGCGTTTTCGCGGAAGACATAGATGTAGTTTTCCCCGCCATAGTTGGTGTGGTCGGGCACCGAGGTATCCACCCGGTACATAAGCAGGCCGCTCTTGGTGAGATACTGGTCGAACGGGCTGCCGGGGTATTTCTCATACCGGTGCTCCAGCACAAAGGTCTCGCTGTCATACCCGCTGCGCACCCCCCGCAGCCTGTAGGCGGTGGGGATATCCTTGTTTGCCTCGTCGACCGGCGCGTTGGGCAGCCGGATGGTGTAGGTTCCGGAGGTGGTGATCTCGGGGATCGGGTCGATCCAGCCCAGCTGCTCGCGCAGCGCCTCCAGCGGGTACTGCGGGGCCGAGAGGGCGCTGGCCATGATGCTGAAGATGCCCACCGGCGCGCCGCTGCCGTCCTTGCGGTAGAGGTCGGGCAGGCCGAGGGTGTGCAAAAACTCGTGGATGATGACCCCCTGCCCGCCGGACAGGGACACCGAGGGGGTGCTGTTCAGGGTGCTGACCAGACCGTCGGCCAGCTGCACATTGTAACAGCCGACCTGCTTGGCGGCGAAGGTCTCGCCGCCCGCGTAGGTGGTGCTGTGGGCGATAAACTGGGTGCCGGCCGGTACGATGACCGTGAGGTTATCCAGCACCCCCGCCGCGCTGTTGTCCAGCGTACCGGCGGGCAGCGGGATGGTCCCGTCGGCCAGCGCCGCGATGATCTCGCGGATCATCGCCTGCTCGTTTTGCAGGTAGCTGGCCGCCGTGCCGCTCAGCTGCAGGGTGACGCAGTAAGGCTCGCCGCTCTCGGCGGCGTCCGGGGCATCCTCGGTGCGCTGCGTGCCGGACGCGGCGCGCGCGGCCGCAAAGCCGGCCGGCGTCTCGGGCGGCGGCGCGGGCTGCACCGCCGCGTCCTGTCCGTCTGCGGTGGTCAGGTCAGGCGATCCGGCCGCCTGTTCCAAGGTGGTATCTGCCTCGGAGGAAGGCTCCCCGGCGAGGCCGGCGTCCGGCGTTTGTTCCGGCTGCGCGGCTGGCCCGGCGGTGGGCTGGGCCTCGGGCGCAGCACCGGCCTCCGGGGCCGAGGATGGCGTTTCGGGCAGTTCGGGCGGTTCGGGCGTCTCGCCTTCCGGCGCGGCCGTGGGCTGGGCCTCCGGGCTCTCCTGTGGCGTATCCTCCGGCGCAGTGGTGGGCTCCGGCGCGGTGTCGGCGTCCGGGCTCTCCCCGGCGGGCTCCTCCGGCTCCTCGGGCTCCCCGGTCTCGCCGCCCTCCTCGGTCAGGGTCTCGTCCTCCGGCAGCGGCTCGGCCGTTTCCTGCTCCTCCATCCGGCCCGCAAACAGGCTGAACGGCGCCACGACCTCGGCCTCGGCGGTCTCCTGCGGGAAATAGTTCTGCACGGTCAGCCTGCCCTGGGACACGGTGCGGATGTAGTTGGCAAAGGAGTCCTCGTCGGTGTCATACATGCCGCGCACCAGCTGCCAGACGGCGGGGTCGGCAAGGATATCATTTTCCTCGGTGGTGTCGCTGAACCGCACCCCGATCACCAGATTGGCCAGGGTGCCCTGGGCGCGGGTGGAGTTGGGGGCGGTCAGCTCGCCCTGCGCGAGGGCCGACGAGGGGAAGAGCGCCGCCGCGAACACCGCGCAGAGCGCAAGGCAAAGCACGCGGCGGACGGGGCCCCGCCCATGCCGCAAAAAGCGTGAAAGCCGCTGTCCTGTCTGTCTCATGCTTCTCCCTCCTGTGTCTGGGGCAGCGGCAGCCATGCGACGCCGAAGCCCTCTTCTTCTGCCACGCCCTCCGGGCGGGCCAGATTGAGGTAGTGCCGCCCGGCGGCATCGTACCCAACCGTCATGCTGTCGGCCCCGCCCCGCTGCTTGGCGGCAGGCTGGCCGTTTTCATCAAAAGTGCCGGTGTACTCTCCCTGCGGGGCCTCGGGCCGGTCGGCCCAGCGGGCGGGCGCGTCCCCCTCGCAGGGGATCTGGTAGGCGGCAAAGGATGTCTCGCCGGTGAAGAGGCCGCCGGTCAGCTGGCCGGTCACGGCCAAAAACGCGCCGCCGTCAAAGCTGAGATACTCGATCTCGGCTGCGCCGCTGCCGCCCTGGCGCATCGAGTCGCACCGCAGCACGGCGGCGGTCAATGGGGTGATGCGCAGGCAGAGCGCACGCCCCTCGGGCAGGGTCAGGGTCATATCGCAGACCGGCGCCGCACCCTGCGCGTAAAGGGTCAGCTCCCCCTCGGCGCCGTCCGCGGCGGTGCTCTGGTATCGCCGCGCCCCATAGCCGGTGGTGGGCATCACGGCGTTGAGCCACTCGGTGCTCTGCACCAGGTCGATCAGGGCGGGCATCTCCCCCGCCGCGGCCGCGGCCACCGCCTGCCGCAGCAGTTCGGCGGTCTCATCGGTCTCCTGCGCGATGGGCACCACCACCCCCTCCAGCCGGGCGGCGGCTTCCTGGCCATCGGTGCGGCGGGCGGCCAGCTCCCATAGATCGCGCGCGTCGCGGACCTCGCCGTCCTCCAGCATCCGGCGGCCCAGCCGCACCATCTGGGCGGTGTCCAGCTCGCCCCGCGCCTGCAGGGCAAGGTAGGCCGCCTTCTGGCCGGGGCCGGAGAGGGTCTCGTCCGCCCCTTTGGCCAGCCGCCAGTAGAGGGCGCTGTCCAGCTCGCCCGGATACGCCTCCTCGGCCGCGAGGATCGCCGCCTGCACCTCCGCCTCGCTCGGCGGGGGCGCGTCCGTCTGGCCCGCCGGCTGCGCGCCCGCGGGCGCGTCCACCGCCTCGATCGCCTCGTAGGCGGCCTGCTGCAGTGCGGCGAGGGTCACCGCCTCGGGGGGCTGGCTCTGCGCCTCTTTGCAGCCCGCCAGCAGCAGGCAGACGGCAAGCAGCACAGCTGCCGCCCGGACACGACGGTTCACCCTCATCTTCCCCCTCATCCTGCGCCCCGGCCCGGCCGCCCTGCCCCACCCCAAAGCGGGCCGCCGCGCCCCAAAACAGGGCGGTTTTCTCTGCTTTTTCGCCGGGTACGCCTATTATCCTGATGGTATTATAAGGGGGAAGGTCTTTTGCTGTCAATCGGCTTTTTCTCCGCGGTTCAAATTTCACATTTGGGGGCTTTCGCGCGCTTTGCGCATTGACGCGGCGGACCGGTTGGGTGTACCATGTGAGCCGGGAGAACGGGCCGCGAAAAGGATTGCGAAGGGACGTGATTGCGGATGGAGATCGAGCGCAAATGGATGGTGGACGGCTGGCCCGAAGCGCCTGCCGCCATGGCCGAATGCCGGATGCGGCAGGGGTATTTTTCGGTGCGGCCTACCGTGCGCATCCGCCAGGAGGCCTGGCAGGGCGGCGAGACCGAATACGTCCTCTGCTTTAAGGGCGCGCCCTCGGCCGGGGGGCTGGCGCGGGAGGAGATCGAGCACCGGATCGACCCGGCACTCTTTGCGCAGCTGGAGGGGCTGTTGGGCCTGCCGCTGATCGAAAAGGTGCAGCGGCGCTACCCTCTGCCCGGCGGGCTGACGCTGGAGGTGAACGAGGTGGACGCGGGCCAGCCCACCGCCTTTTGGTATGCCGAGGTGGAGTTTGCGAGCCTGGCCGAGGCGGACGCCTGGCAGCCGCCCGCGCCGCTAACGGGCTATCTGGCCCATGAGGTGACCGGCCAGCCCGGCCAGAGCATGGGCGAATACTGGCTTTGCACCCGCGGGCGAGCCGGGGAGGGCGGCGTCACAGCCCCATAACGCCCGGTAAAGTTTTTGGCAGGGCCCCGCGAAACCGCCGCGGGAATACCGCCCGGAGCGGGGCAAACAGACGCATGAAAAATTTTTCGGTTTTTCTCTTGACTCTGACGTTACGTCATGGTCTATCCTGTAACCATGGCAGGGACGGCGGGCCGCAAAGCGGCCGCAACACGCCGGGAACGGCGGCGCAAAACCCAGCGCCGAATTAGCGCCGGAGCACGGAGCAAAGGAGAGCGGGCAGCATGCGGGAGTACACGGTGGCCGAGGTGAGCCGGATGGCGGGGGTGAGCGTGCGCGCGCTGCACCACTACGACGCCATCGGCCTGCTGCGGCCTGCGCGCACGACCGCCGCCGGGTATCGGCTGTACGACGACGCCAGCCTGAGGCGGCTGCAGAGCATTCTGCTGCTGCGGGAGCTGGAGTTTCCGCTGCGGCAGATCGCCGCGATGCTGAACGCGCCCGCCTTTGACCAGCAGGAGGCCCTAAGCCAGCAGATCCACCTGCTGGAGCTGCGGCAGGCCCACACCGCGCGGCTGATCGCCCTTGCCAAACGCTTGCAGAAAGGAGAAGATGACACAATGAACACCGATTTTACCCCCTTTGACAAGACCGAGCAGCAGCGCTACGCCGCCGAGGTGCGCGAGCGCTGGGGCGACACCGCCGCCTATGCCGAGTTTGAAGAGCGGCAGCAGGCCGCGGCCCCCGGCGCGATGGAGCAGGCGGGGAATGCGCTGATGGCGCTGCTGACTGACCTCGGCGGATGCCGGGCCGACGGCCCCGAGAGCGCCGCGGCGCAGGCGAAGGTGGCCGCGCTGCAGGCCCACATCACCGCCCACTACTACACCTGCACCGATGAAATTTTGCAGGGGCTGGGCCAGATGTACACCGCGGACGAGCGGATGCGCAAAAACATCGACGCCGCCGGGGGCGAGGGCACCGCCGCCTTTGCCGGGCAGGCCATCGAGGCGTACTGCGCGGCCCGCCGCGCGGCAAAGGGCTGATTGGCGAAGGGCTACGCGGCGAAGAACTGGGCGGCGCGCGGCAGGCCCGGGGCAGTGACCCCACACGGCACGCGCGGCCCACAGCGGCAGGCGGTGCCACCCATAGGGCCCGCGGCATGCGGGGCGGCTCCCCTGCCCCGTACCCCGCCTCACGCCCCCCCAAAAAACGCGCAAGATCCCCCCGGCAGGGCTGCGAACCGCCCTGCCGGGGGGATCCTCTTTTTTTCACGCTTTGAACGTCTTTGCCCCGCGCCGCTCACATCCTGCGGCTGTAAAAGGTTTTTGCCGCGAAAAAGAGCGCCGCGGACACCACCGCGCAGCAGCACAGGGTGTGAAAGACGGTCAGGTCGATAAAGCTGAAGGCCAGCAGCGCCAGATACAGCAGGATGAACCCGATCCCCCCCGCCGTGCCCAGCGAGCGCTGGATGATGGCGAGGTTGCGCTCGTCCTGCTCCTCCCGCAAAGCGCTGCGCAGGGCCGCCTCGTCCTGCGAGAGCATCCGCCGAGTGCGCACCGCAAACAGCACTCCGGCCACGATCAGCCCGGTGCCGATGCCGCACCAGACCCCCTGCAGGTAGGCGGCGTCCGATTCGTCCGCGATGCTGCCCCGCATCAGCAGCAGGGTCACCCCAAGGGTGGCCGCGCCCAGCAGGGCCAGCCCCCAAAAACAGCCCTCCCGCAGCCGCAGGGTGCGCCGGTATTCCTCCAGCGTTTTGGCGTGGGTGTGAAACAGGCTTTTCATGATCATATCGTTATTCCTCCAGTTCCGAAAAATCAAACACATCCTCGATGGCAAGCCCAAAATAGTGGGCGATCTTGTAGGCCAGCGCCAGGCTCGCGGTGTACCGGCCCACCTCGAGGCTGGTGATGGTCTGCCGGGTCACCCCCACGGCCTCAGCCAGCTCGCTCTGGCTCAGCCTGCGCTCCTTGCGCAGCTGCGGGATCCGGTTTTTCAACAGACAGTACCTCCTTGCAGCCCGGCATGGCGTGGCGGCAGGGCCGCGGCAGCACTCTGCCGGGCGCCTCCGGCGGCTTCCGCTGCACCCCGCGCCCCGCTCCCTGCCGGGCAGCGCCCCGCCGCCCCTGTGCACCGGGGCCGCGAAGCGCGATGTAAAGCTCGCTTTGCAATTTTAGTATAGTCTGCTTTGCAAAAAATGTCAAGCCCACTTTGCAAAAAAGTTTGCAAGGCGAGCTTGATGGGTATTTCATGGGTGTTTACGGCCGGATTCCGGCCACCGGGGCACAGCCCTCAGCCAGCCAGCTCCTCCATTGCCTCCCGGGTGGTGTCGGCGGAAAACAAAAAGCTGCCCGCCGCCGAATAAACCTCCACATGGCCGCCCACATCGCGCAAAATGTACTCCATCCCGTCGCACCTGCCTTTCGCACTCGGTAGTTTTGATCGAACCGGAGAGCCCGGCATGTTGTCTGCCTTTCTCTCGGTGCTTTCAGTATACAGGATGGAATGTCCCATAATCAGGATTTATTTCCGCCGCGCAGAAAAATTTTTGAAAATGCCGCGCGGCGGGGCAGCGTGCGGGGCCGCCGTGCCGCGTTCGCCGCCCCGTCGGGCAGGCAAAAAGCCGCCGCGCCGGGCTCAAACGGCCCGGTGCGGCGGCTTTTGCGTGTTCTTGCGTATTCTTCTATTCAGGCTCACTGCGCGGCGGCGCTGTCCTGCCCGTGATCGCTGAACAGGTAGGGGATGGCGCAGAGCCCGGCCGCGCCCACCACCACAAAGACGATGCGGCTGAGCAGGGTGGCACTGCCGCCGAACAGCCAACCCACGGCGTTGAAGCTGAACAGCCCCACCAGCCCCCAGTTGATGCCGCCCACGATCAGCAGCAGCACGCAGATCTTGAAAAATGTCTCCATTTTGGCATAAACCTCCCTTCCTGCCGTTAGGATGCGCAGCAGGGGGCCGATTTATGCGCTGCCGGCCGGAGGTTCGCGCAAAAAGGCTCAGTTCTTCAGCGCCTGCATCGGGGCCGGGATACGGCCGCCGCGGCCGACAAAGACGGCCGGGCTGTACCGGCTGATGGGCATGATGGGGGCGTGGCCCAGCAGGCCGCCAAAGTCCAGCACCTCGCCCGCGCCGCGCCCGATGGCCGGGATCACCCGCACCGCGGTGGTCTTGCCGTTGACCATGCCGATGGCCGCCTCGTCCGCGATCAGCCCGCTGATCACCTCGGCGGGGGTGTCGCCGGGCAGCACCACCATATCGATGCCCACGCTGCAGACGGCGGTCATCGCCTCTAACTTTTCGAGGGTGAGGCTGCCCCGCTGGGCGGCGCAGATCATCCCGTCGTCCTCGCTGACCGGGATGAACGCCCCGGACAGCCCGCCCACATGGTTGGAGGCCATCACCCCGCCCTTTTTCACCGCGTCGTTCAGCAGGGCCAGGGCGGCGGTGGTGCCGCAGCAGCCGCAGCTCTCAAGACCCATCTCCTCCAGGATGTTGGCCACGCTGTCCCCCACGGCGGGGGTGGGGGCGAGGCTCAAATCGATGATGCCGGCCGGCACCCCCAGCCGCTCGCTGGCGAGGTCGGCCACTAACTGGCCCAGCCGGGTGATCTTGAAGGCGGTGCGCTTGACCAGCTCGGCCACCGCGTCCAGCGGGGCGTCCTTGGGCAGGCTGGCCAGCGCCGCCCGCACCGCGCCGGGGCCGGAGACCCCGACATGCAGCTCGCAGTCCGGCTCGCCGGGGCCGTGGAAGGCACCGGCCATAAAGGGGTTGTCCTCCGGCGCGTTGCAGAAGGTGACGAGTTTTGCCGCCCCCATGCACTGGTTGCCCGCGGTGCCCTCGGCGGTGGCCCGCACGATGCGGCCCATCCGGGCCACCGCGTCCATGTTGATGCCGCTCTTGGTCGAGCCGACATTGACGCTTGAGCAGACCACGTCGGTGACGGCCAGCGCCTCGGGGATGGCCTGCAGCAGCCGCTCGTCCCCCGGACCGAAGCCCTTGTGCACCAGCGCGCCGAACCCACCGATGAAGTTGACCCCCACCGCCTTGGCGGCGGCGTCGAGGGTGCGGGCGTAATTGACCGGGTCGGCCCCCGGCGCCGCGCCCAGCAGCATCGCCACCGGGGTGACGCTGATCCGCTTGTTGACGATGGGGATGCCGTACTCGGCGCTGATCTCCTCCACCACCTCCACCAGCCGGGCGGCCCGGGTGGTGATCTTGCGGTAGATATTCTCGCAGGCCCGGCCCGGGTCGGGCGAGATGCAGTCCAGCAGGCTGATGCCCATCGTGACCGTGCGCACGTCGAGGCTCTGGTCGGTGAGCATGTGGATGGTCTCTAAGATGTCCTTGGTGTTGAGGATGCTCATGGCGGTCCCTTTCTTTGATTTGTAGTGCTCAAATGTGGTGCATGGCGTCGAAGACTTCCTGCCGGGTGACATTCACCTGCATCCGCATCTCCTGCCCCACCTCGGCCAGGCGGCGGCGCATCTCCTCCTGCGGCACGCTGCAGCGGCTCAGATCCACCAGCATGATCATGCAGAACATCTGCTGCATGATGCTCTGGGTCACGTCCTCGATGTTGATGTTCATCTCGCTGCACACCCCGCTGACCCTCGCGATGACCCCCACGGTGTCCCGCCCGATGACCGTGATCACAGCTTTCATCTTGGCTGCCTCCTTTGTTGTTCTTTCCCGGTTTTCTCCCCTGCGCCGCCCGCATTTTTGCCGTTCGCGGGGCGGCCCTGCGGCTATTATAACAGGTCTTGCGCGTTTTTTGTTTACTTTGGCCCGATTTTTTTTTATAATAGCTGAGAAAGGACCTTTTTGATAGAGAAAAATGAAATGAGGGATGCGAAATGGAACGCCTTTTGAAGCTGCTCGAACAGAACGGCCGCCTGAGCGTCGAGGACCTGGCCGTGATGCTCGGCCGCACCACCGCCGAGGTGGCCGCCCAGATGGACGAGGCCCAGCGGCTGGGCTACATCCGGGGCTACCGCGCCCTGGTGGATTGGGAGAAGACCGGCGTGAACCACGTGGAGGCGGTGATCGAGCTGCGGGTGAGCCCCAAAAAGAACCACGGCTTTGACGAGATCGCCTCCACCATCGCCGCCTTTGACGAGGTCAAGACCCTGCTGTTGATGAGCGGCGGGTACGATTTGCAGCTCATCCTCACCGGCAAAAGCTTTCAGGAGATCGCGCTGTTTGTGGCAAAGCGGCTCTCGCCGCTGGATGATGTCTTGTCCACCGCCACCCATTTTGTGCTGCGCACCTACAAAAAAGAGGGGCAGGTGTTCGCGGGCGAGGAGATCGACGAAAGAGAGTGTACCACCCTGTGATGAACTATGACCAGCTGATCGCCCCCGCCGCCGCCGCGATGCGCCCCTCCGGCATCCGCCGGTTTTTTGACATCGCGGCCGAGATGCAGGACTGCATCAGCCTCGGCGTGGGCGAGCCGGACTTCAAGACCCCCTGGGCCATCCGGGACGCGGGCATCCGCAGCCTTGAGCGGGGGCGCACCCAGTACACCGCCAACGCGGGGCTCAAGGAGCTGCGGGCCGAGATCGCCCGCTACCTTGCCCGGCGCTTTTCGCTCGAGTACGACCCCGTGCATGAGATTTTGGTCACGGTGGGCGGCTCGGAGGGCATCGACATGGCCCTGCGCACCCTCGTGGCCCCAGGGGATGAGGTGATCATCCCCGAGCCGTCCTTTGTCTGCTACCAGCCCATCACCACCCTGATCGGCGGGGTGCCGGTGCCGGTGCGGCTCGACGCTGAGCACGAGTTCAAGCTGACGGCCGAACAGCTGAAAGCCGCCATCACCCCCAAAACAAAGCTTTTGGTGCTGCCCTTCCCCGGCAACCCCACCGGCGCGGTGATGGGCTGGGCCGACCTCGAGGCCATCGCCGAAGTGCTGCGCGGCACCGATATCTTAGTGCTGAGCGATGAAATTTACGCCGAGCTGACCTACGGCAGCGAGCGGCATGTCAGCATCGCCAGCCTTCCCGGCATGGCCGAGCGGACGATCGTGATCAACGGCTTTTCCAAGGCCTACGCGATGACCGGCTGGCGGCTGGGCTATGCGGCGGGCCCCGAGCCGATCATCCGCACCATGACCAAGCTGCACCAGAACTGCATCATGTGCGCCCCCACCACCAGCCAGCACGCCGCCATCACCGCCATGCGGGAGTGCGACGACCAGATCGAGCTGATGCGCATCGAGTACGACCAGCGCCGCCGCTTTGTGGTAAAAAGCCTGCGTGAGATGGGCCTTGGCTGCTTTGAGCCGCGGGGGGCGTTCTACGCTTTTCCCTATATCGGGGGGGCCGGGCTCTCGAGCGAGGC
>DKVN01000134.1:3857-5198 GCA_002491225.1 Faecalibacterium sp. UBA7177 | reverse complement strand
GCCCCCCACATCACCGAGGAGCTCTGGCAGCAGCAGGGCTTTGCCGGGCAGATCAGCGGGGCCAAATGGCCGGAGTATGACGAGGCCAAGTGCGCCGAGAGCACGGTCGAGCTGGCCGTGCAGGTCAACGGCAAGATCAAGGCCCGCCTCACCCTGCCCGCGGATGGTTCCAAAGAGGACGCCCTCGCCGCCGCCATGGCCCACGAGGCGGTGCAAAAGGCCATCGCGGGCAAAACGGTGGTCAAGCAGATCGTGGTGCCCGGCAAGCTGATCAACATCGCGGTCAAGTAAACCGGGCCGCAGCGCCCTGCGGCAGTTGTGGCGTTTTCCGGTGAAGTTTTTGTAAATAATCCATCCCGGCCCAAAAATCGGTTGACGAAACCGGCGGGGCATAGTATAATTGATAACGTTGGGTACTTTCGCCGTTTGGCAGCTTTCGCGCTGCACCGGGCGGCAAAGGCGTCCAGCATACTCCTGCCATCATGGCCAAGGGAGGGAACAAGATGTCGGAAATTCGTGTAAAAGACGGCGAATCGCTGGAAAGCGCGCTGCGTCGTTTTAAGCGTTCCACCGCGCGCAGTGGCGTGTTGGCGGAAGTTCGCAAGCGTGAGGCCTACGAAAAGCCCTCCGTGCGCCGCAAGAAAAAGTCCGAAGCCGCCCGCAAGCGCAAGTATAAGTAAACTCGGGGTAGCTTTGGCAGCGTTGCAAAACGCCTTTCAAGGGCAGGCTCTCAAAGGGGGGCCTGCCCTTTTCCAATGCCCGGCAAAGCCGACGTGGCGCGCCGGGCCGGATTGGATCGACGCAGGATCAAAAAACAGGAGGGGAGGGCGGCCGCCATGCTGCTCACGCCGGAATACCTCTTTCGCGGGGTGTCGGCCATCACGCCGGAGTTTCTGGCCCGGCGGGGCATCCGCGCCCTGGCGCTGGATGTCGACAACACCCTCGCGGTGCACGATTCGCCCGAGCTGCCGCCCGCCGTGGCCGCCTGGCTCGGCCAGATGCGCACTGCTGGCATCGCCATGTGCATCGTCTCCAACAACAATAAGGCCCGGGTGGCCCCCTTTGCGGCAAAGCTCGGGCTGCCCTTCGTCTCGCTGGCGGCAAAGCCGCTGCCGTTTGGCCTCGCGGCGGCCCGGCGGCGCTGCGCCGTGCCCAAGCGCGCCTTTGCCGCGGTGGGGGATCAATTGTTTACCGACCGGCTGGCCGCCGCCCTCTACGGGGTGCCGGGGCTGGTGGTGCTGCCCTTAGCGCCCGAGACCCACAAGAGCATCGAGCGCCGCCGCAGATGGGAGGCCCCCTACATCCAAAAATACTACGATCAGGGAGGAACGCTGCTGTGAG
>DKVN01000134.1:0-3527 GCA_002491225.1 Faecalibacterium sp. UBA7177 | reverse complement strand
GGCATCCGGTTTGGCACCGCGGGCCAGAGCGAGAGCTTTGCCGCCATGGGCTACAGATCCAGCCTCGACATCCCGGAGTACACCGCCCGCTTTGGGCTCAACGCCTTCGAGTACCAGTGTGGGCGCGGGGTGCGCCTCGGGCGGGAAAAAGGGGAGCAGATGGCCGCGGACGCCGCCGAGCGGGGCATCCTCTTCAGCCTGCACGCGCCCTACTACATCAGCATGAGCAGCCTCGAGGAGGACAAGCGCCTGCACAGCATCGATTACCTTTTGCAAAGCGCCGCGGCCGTCCGCGCGCTGGGCGGGCGGCGGATCATCTTCCACTCGGGCAGCTGCGGCAAGCAGAGCCGCGAGGAGGCGCTGCGCAAGGCGCTGGACACCCTTGCCCGCGCCCAGGCCGCGCTGGACGAGGCGGGCTACGCCGACCTGACCCTCTGCCCCGAGACGATGGGCAAGGTGGGCCAACTGGGCACCCTCGACGAGGTGCTGGCCCTCTGCAGGCTGGACGAGCGGATCACCCCCTGCATCGACTTCGGCCACCTCAACGCCCGGGACCAGGGCGTCATCAAGGGCAAGGCCGACTATGCCGCCATCCTCGACCGGATGGGCGAAGCGCTGCAGGACGAGCGCGCCCGGGCGTTCCATGTGCATTTCAGCAAGATCCAGTACACCACCGGCGGCGAAAAGCAGCACCTGACCTTTGCCGATACGGTCTACGGCCCGGACTATGAGCCGCTGCTCGAGCTCTGCCACGAGCGGGGCCTCGCGCCGGTGATCATCTGCGAATCCGCCGGTACCCAGGCCGAGGACGCCCGCACCATGATGCAGTACTACAACAGCCTGTAACGGCGGCCCAAAACGCCTTTTGACGCCCGCAGCCCGGCCGATGCAGGGCAGATTGACATTTTTTGCGCTTTTGGGTATAGTGGGTATCAAACAGCGGCTGCCAGGCCCCCTGGCCGGGCGATGTTCTGGGCCGCAGATTCAAAACAAAAGGAAGGGGATCTCATGAAACGCATTCTTGTAAAGCTGCTCGCCCTTGTGGCGGCGCTCTCGCTCGCACTGGCACTTGCCGGGTGCGGCAGCAAAACGACCGCGGGCAACCCTGCGGCATCCAGCACTCCGGAACCGGAACCCACCGCCACCCCGGCCCCCACCGCCACCCCGGCCCCGCAGGCCGATGGCGCTTACGCCTCGCTGGAGGAGTACTGGGCCGACCCTGCCCAGCGCGAGGCCTTTGAGGCCGGGTTTGCCGCCGGGTTTGGCGAGGATGACGGCAGCATGACCACAAGCTTTGAGGTGGAGGGCAACACCCTCGTCTGCACCTTCCAGTTTACCGATGCCAGCCTGGACTACACCGGGCTGGGGGAGGCCCTCGATGAGGCAATGGACGCCAGCGCGTCGATTTTCATCACTGCCGCGCAGGCGCTGGATGACGAGATCGGGGCGCAGGCGGGCAGCTGCGTCATGACGGTCCGCTATCTTGACCCGGCCGGGACCCTCCTGTCCGAAAAAACCTATACCGCCACGGACGAGCTGCCGGAGGGTGCGGGCGGTTCCGGCTACGCGACGCTGGAGGAATTCTGGGCCGAGCCCGGCACCCGCGAGCAGGTGGAGGAACAGATGGCCTCGATGAGCAACGATCAGCTCAAGGTGGCGTCGGTGGAGGTGAGCGGCAATACCTTTGAGATGACCTTCCAGATCATCGACTCCTCACTGATGGTGGAGGACATTGCGGATCAGCTGGCACAGCTGGTGGACGCGCAGGCCGCCAGCTTTGAGCAGGAGGCTGCCGTCTTTGACAGCGTGCTCGAAAGCGGCCACAGCACCCTTGTGATCCGCTACCTTGACCCGGACGGCGCACTTTTGCTGGAAAGGGAGTTCACCGCCGGGTAAGCGGCGGGAGCCGGGCGGCGCAAAAACCCGAAAAGTCGCCCAAAACCCGCGCAAAGTACTTGCAAAGCGGCCGGTTATCGGGTAGAATACTTATAGATATGGGCATCCATTCATCAATACAGATTCATTGGAGGATCAGATATGATTTCTGCAGGCGATTTTCGCAACGGCGTGACCTTTGAGGAGGACGGCAAGGTCCTTCAGGTGGTCGAGTTCCAGCATGTCAAGCCGGGCAAGGGCGCGGCCTTTGTGCGCACCAAGACCAAGAACGTCATCACCGGCGCGGTCACCGAGACCAGCTACAACCCCAGCGCCAAGTTCCCCACCGCCTACATCGAGCGCCGGGACATGGAGTACAGCTATGCCGACGGCGATCTGTACTACTTTATGGACTCCGAGACCTATGATATGGTGCCCATCAACCGGGCCGACCTGGGCGACGCCTTCCGCTTCGTCAAGGAGAACGAGCATGTCAAGGTGCTGAGCTACAAGGGCAACGTGTTCGGCATCGAGGCTCCCAACTTTGTGGTGCTCGAGGTCACCGAGACCGAGCCCGGCGTCAAGGGCAACACCGCCACCAACACCCTCAAGCCCGCCAAGCTCGAAACCGGCGCCGAGATCCGGGTGCCCCTGTTCATCAACGAGGGGGACAAGATCCGCATCGATACCCGCACCGGCGAGTATATGGAGCGCGCTTGAGCCGCTGTTTGACCACCCCGCCCGTCCCCGCGCAGCGAAAAAAGCTCCGTGTGGGGCGGACGGTTCTTTTGTGTGCGGGCGGTGTCTGCCGCCCGCCCTGCCGCGCCGCGCCGCTGAGGCGCGGCGCAAGAGAAAGGAGCACACCATGCAGCTGAAGGAAAAAGCCGCCTACCTCAAGGGCCTGATGGAGGGCCTTGCGATCGACGATTCCACCAAAGAGGGCAAGGTGCTGCTGGCCATGCAGGGCCTGCTGGAGGAGATCTGCGAGGCCGTGACCACCCTGGACGATGACCTCGACCAGGTGTATGACGAGCTGGACGCGATGGACGCCGACATGGACGACCTCGAGGAGGCCGTTTTTGGCGAGGAGGATGAGGACGAGGATGACGAGGACGGGGTGCGCTACGAGCTGACCTGCCCCAACTGCGGCGCGGTGACCGTGGTGGACGAGGACACCCTGCTGAGCGAGGAGATCACCTGCCAGAACTGCGGCGCGGCCTTCGACATCGAGTTTGGCGAGTGCGACGGCGACTGTGACGCCTGCGCCGAGGATGACGAGGACGAGGAGAAATAACCCTGCTTCGCTAAAATTTTTGTTTTGGATAATTTTTCTTTCGGTCCCTCAAAAACGATCAGAACCCAAAACGTCCGCCGGGCTGCGCTGTTCGCAGCCCGGCGGGCGTTTTATCTGCGGCGGGGGAGTGGGGCCCGCGTACAGAGCATAAAAGGAAGGTGCAGGGAATGCTGCGGCAAGGAGGGCGGCCCCGGGTATGCGGCCCAAAAGGCCCGCGCACAGCGGCTCATAGCCCGCGGTCCGCGCTCAACCGGCGCTTTCCCCCTCCGGCACAAAGCGCAGGTCGATCTTGCCGTTGCTGGTGTGGGCGTCCAGGGTTTTGGGGCGCGGCTCCCGGGAGGTGTCGGGCAGGTTGCTG
>DKVN01000071.1 GCA_002491225.1 Faecalibacterium sp. UBA7177 | reverse complement strand
GCAAGGACTGTGCGATCTGGGCACTCCTGCGTGCCGCACCCGCGCTTGCCTTTGCGCGGCGGGGCTCACAGGGTTTTGAGGATGTCCAAAAAGTTCTGATAATACTGCGCCGTGCCGTACTGCTGCGCGTGGGCCCGGCCCGCCTCGCCCATCGTCCGGCAGAGGGCAGGGTCACTTTGCAGCCGCAGCACCGCCGCGGCCAGCGCGCCGGGCAGATCACCCTCCCGGTCGACCAAAATGCCGCAGTCTCCATTGAGGTACTCCGGGATGCCGCCGGAGCGGGTGGCGATCACCGGGCGGCCGGCCGCCATCCCCTCAAGGGCCACAAGGGGCGCGCCCTCCTCCACCTGGCTGGGCATCACCACCGCGTCGGCCACCGCGTAGTAGCGCGGCATCCCCTCCGGCTGCACAAAGCCGGTAAAGGCCACCCGCGGGCCGAACCGCTCGGCCATCGCCCGCACCTCGCGCTCGTAGGGCTCGGTCACCGGCAGGCCATAGTTGGTGCTGCCCGCCAGAACCAGGCAGACCCGCTCGGGCAGCTTTTCAAGCGCCGCCAGCAGCTCCCGCACCCCCTTGGCCTGCACCAGCCGGCCGCAGAACAGCAGGACAAAGCAATCCTCCGGAAACCCCAGGCTCTGCCGCACCGCCGCCCGCTCCTCTTCGGGCAGGCAGGCGCCAAAGACGGCGGTGTCAACACAGTTGGGCAGCACCGACACGCCCGCGTCCGACCGGCCGGTCTCCGCCTGCCAATGGCGGGCCACAAAATGGCTCACCGCCAGCAGCCGCCCAAAGCAGGCGTCCCGCCAGCGGGTGGGCGCGCCCACCCAGTGCATGTGGTAGAGCACCTTTTCGGGCGGGAGCTTCGCGTCCCGGATCAATTCCAGCTCGCTCTCGGCGAGGATATAGTCAAATTCGCCGCCATGCCGTTTCAGCCAGGCCGCCGCCCGCACCCGCTGGTAGGGGAAGGGCAGCTCCTGTTTGCCCAGCTTTTTGGCCAGCGCGTAAACCCGCCACCAGAACTTGTTCCAGAGCGGGTACTCCCCAAACCAGACAAACCGGGTGTTCGGGTAGGCGCTCGCCTGCCGCACCGCCCGCTCCTCGCGCACCGAGAGGACGGTCAGTTCCAGCGCGCCGCGGGCCTCATTCTCGCGCAGCAGATGTTCGGCCAGGGTTTCCACCGCGCCGCCCCGGGCCGCGGGCAGCGGCAGCTTGCCCACCAGCACCAGGCAAATCTTTGGCTTTTGCATGAGAGATCGCGCTCCTTTTCCTTTTATCCAGCAAAGGCCTGGCCGCCCTCAGTGGTTCTTCCAGAGGCGGCGGAAAAGCCGGGTGCCCCAATTGGGCCCGGCCAGCCGCACACAGAGGGCAAACCGCCGGGGCAGGTAGGGCCGCAGGGCGCGCAGCGCCTCCTGATCCTCCCGCGCGGCCTGCGCGAGGGTGCCGCACGCGGCCGCCAGCTCCAGCCGCTGCTGCTCGGCCAGGGCCGCGCAGCGCAGCAGAAAGATGCGGCGGGTCTCGTCCGATGCGAACCGGGCGGCTTCCTTTTGCAGTTCGGCCGCAACGGCGGCCAGGCTCACAAGCCGTTTGGCGCGCCGGGCCGGGCTGAGCAGGGTACTCTCCCGGCCGTCGTCGGCGTCCCGGTAGATGTAGAGCGGCTGTTCACAGACCGCCGCCCCCGCCGCGCGGGCCAGCAGCTTGGGACACCACTCGCAGTCCTCATGGTAGATGCCCTCGTGGAACCAGAGGCCGTTTTCAACGAGAAACGCCCGCCGCACCGCGTACCGCCAGGGGGCCGCCACAAAGGGAATGTCCCGCACCGCGCGGGCGAGATAGCCCGCCATGCCCCCCGCAAACTGAGCGGTCAAAAAGGGCGAGCGCACCGCGTTGTCGCGGGTCGAGCGGCTGTTGTAGAGCAGCAGGTCGATGCCGGTAGCCGCGGGCGCATCGCCGGGGGCCGCGGGCACACCGCCCGCCCCGCCGGGCGCGGCAGCCCCATCCGGCCCGCCGGGCACATCGGTTTGATTGTGCTCGCCGGGCGCATTCGCCCCATCCGGCCCGCTCACCGGGCCCGCCTTCTCCCTTCGCAGCGTCGCGTCGATCTTTCGCAGCGCGCCGGGGGCCAGCAGGTCGTCGCTGTCCACAAACACCAGCCACTCCCCCGCCGCCGCCCGGATGGCGGCATTGCGGGCGGCCGACTGGCCCGCGTTGGCCTGGTGCAGCGTGCGCACAAAGGGGTGCTGCGCTGCGTATTCATCGCAGAGCGCGCCGGTGCCGTCGGCCGAGCCATCGTCGGCGAGGACCACCTCGCAGCCGAGGGCCCCGGCGTCCGGCAGCAGGCTGTCCATGCAGGCGGGCAGGTAGTCCGCCACATTGTAGGCCGGGATGATGATGCTGATGAGCGGCGGCATCTCCCCCGCCCCCTTTCTCCTGCTTTTTCTCAGGCCTTTTCCCGGGTGTCCACCGGCGCGCGGCCGATGGATTCGTACAAAAGCTTCGCGCCCGAGTCCCGCACAGCCTTTGGCGCAAAGCAGTTGCGGCCGTCCAGCACGATGGGCGCGCGCATGGCCTTTGCAAACAGCTGCGGGTCGAGCGCGCAGACCTCGGGCCACTCGGTCAAAATCAGGCAGAGCTCCGCGCCCGTCAGCGTCTCCTCAATGCTGTCACAATAGGTAATCTCCCCGCATCCGGGGCACTGCATCCCGGCAAGTCGGCGGGCAAAGTTCTGCCGGGCCACCGGGTCCCACGCGCGGACCTGCGCCCCCTCGGCCAGCAGCCGCGGCACACACAGCAGGCTGGGTGCCTCGCGCAGGTCGTCGGTGCCGGGCTTAAAGGCCAGCCCCAGCACCGCCACCGTCACCCCGGCGAGGCTTTTGTAGTGGGCGCGGGCCTTTTCGAGCAGGCGGCGCTTTTGCCCCTCGTTCACCTCAATGGTCGCGGCCACCGTCTTGAGCCGGGTGCCCCGGATGGCGGCAAAGCTGTCCAGCGCCTTGGTGTCCTTGGGGAAGCAGCTGCCGCCGTACCCGATGCCCGCCCGCAGAAAATGCCGCCCGATCCGCCGGTCGTACCCCATCCCGGCCGCCACCTCGTCGACATCCGCGCCGACCGTCTCGCAGAGGTTGGCGATCTCGTTGATATAGCTGATCTTGAGCGCGAGGAAATCGTTCGAGGCGTACTTGATCATCTCGGCACTGCGGCGGCCGGTAAAGAGCTTGGGCGCGTCAAAATCGGCGTAGACCTCCTCCAGCACCCGGCGCGGGCGCTCGGCCTCGGTGCCGATGACGATGCGGCTGGCGTGCAAAGTATCCCGCACGGCGGTGCCCTGCGCCAGAAACTCGGGGTTGGAGGCCACCTCCAGCTTGACCGGATTCGCCCGGTGCCCGGCGAGATACCGCTCGACCTCATCGTTGGTGCCGATCGGCACGGTGGATTTGACCACCACCACACAGTCCCGCCCGGCCGAGGCGGCGATCTCGCGCACCACCCCGAACACATAGTCGAGGTTGGCCGAGCCGTCCTCCCGCTCGGGGGTGCCCACCCCGATGAAGATGACCTCGGCGTCCCGGTAGGCGGCCGCCCCGTCGGTGGTAAACTGCAGCCGCCCGGCCTCGATGCCCTGCTGTAACAGCTCGGTGAGGCCCGGCTCATAGATGGGGCTCTTGCCCGCTTTGAGGCAGGCGATCTTCGCCTCGTCCACATCCACGCAGGTCACCCTGTGGCCGTGGTGCGCAAGGCAGACCCCCGTGACCAGCCCGACATACCCGGTACCGGCCACCGCAATCTTTTTTGCTGACATACCGTCGTTTCCTTTCTGTGTTCGTCCGCCCGGCTGGCTCACCCTTCGCCCTGCCGCTGCGCTTTGTACACGTCCAGCATCTTTTCGGCGATGCTGTCCCAGAGGAAATCCCGCTCGATGGCCGCGTGGGCCGCCGCGCCGATGCGGGCCTGGGCCTCGGGGTCGGCGGCAAGGGCCTGGATGCGCCCGGCGTACTCCGCGGCCGAAAAGCCCTGCTGCACCAGCCCGTTGACCCCATCCCGGATCAGCACGCTCGAGCCGCCGTTGAGGCTGGTGAGGGCAGGCAGGCCAAAGTACATGGCCTCGAGCAGCACCATGCCGAAGATTTCATACTGGGTCGGCAGCAGCAGCAGGTTTGCGTGGTCATAAAGGCTGTGCACCTCGGCCTGCGGCACCTTTTCGCGGTAGTCGATGCGGTCCCAGACGCCGAGCTCTCTGGCATAGGCAAAGCAGGCGTCGCGGTAGCTCTCTTCGCCCCGGCCCACCAGCACCAGCCGAACCTCGGGCAGCCGTTTTGCCGTCTCGGCCAGCACCTCAAACAAAAAGCGAATGTTGCGCCGCTCCTCCAGCACCCCGATGTAGAGCAGTTCAAATCCCGGCCGGATGGCCGCCGCCACCCGCGCGGTGGCATCATACGGGGCGGCGAGGGTGTCTTTGTCCAGCCCGACCCCCACCGGATACACCGTCTCGAAGCCCTTTTGACGCAAAAAATCCGCTGCCAGGCCGCTTTTGGCAAAGCAGGGCACGGCCGCGTTTTTGCGTTTGCGGTTACACAACAAATCAAACACCCGGCACTTGAGGTTGTAGCCTTTGGTGAACTCGCTCTGGTAAGGCCCGTGGTAGAGGGTGACCAGCTTGCCCGCCGGGGGGTGCCGGTAGAGCTGCCAGCTGGTGAGCTGGTCGTACTCGGCCACCTGCAGCACATCGTAGCGGGCGATCAGCTCGGACAGATGCGGAAAGATGCCGTTTTTGAGCAGGTTATACCCCGGCCGCCAGTGGATGGTGAGCGTCTCGCTGCTGCCCGGCACCGGCACGGCCTGGTCGTGCGCGGGCTGGCGGGCGCAGTAGTAGAGGATACCGCAGCGGTGCCCGGCCCGCACAAAGGCGCGGGCCAGCCCCACCTCCTGCGAGTTGTAGGCGGCGGGGTCCATCACGCTGGGATAGGTGCGCAGCAGAAGGATGTTCATGGGGTCTCTCCTGATAACGAGGCAATATTGCGCAGAATATGCGCATTAACGCCATATTTTTGGAGTAGCGGCGCGGGGTGTTCAGCGCCGCAGCAGCTTGCGCTTGAGGGCAAGGTACCGCTGGCGCCCCAAAACCCGGGCGGCCAGCCCGATGCAGCGAAAGCGCAGCCTGCGGTACCAGGGCGACCAGGTGGCCGCAAAGTGATGGCGGGAGTAGGTGTTTTCGGTGGGCAAAAACATCTGGGTCTCGTGCTCAAACGGGCAGAAATACTCGGACGGGTAGATGGTGAACTCCTCCACCGTTTGCATCCGGTTGCCGCCGGTAAAGCCGTGGCGGCGCAGGCACTCGGTGGTATAGGCCACGATGGTTTTGGTGTTGAGGCTGCCGTCCGGGTTAGAAAAATGCAGTGCAGCGTAATCTTTTAAGATCTCAGCAATCAGCGGGCTGCCGGGGGGGCTGGCCATGATCGAGCCGGGGTTCACCGTGTTTTCCAGCTCAAAGCCCATCAGGGCGGGGGTTTTTTCGAGCAGCTCGTCCAGCGGCTTGAAGAGCTCGACATCGGTGCAAAGGCATACCCCGCCCTCCTGGTGCAGGATGGCAAACCGGGCATAATCCGACACAAAGGCGTACTTTTTTGCGTTGTAGGCCTCGGCGGTGTAGGGGATGCTGCCGACATTGAAGTTGTCCTCGTTCCACTCTTTGATCTGCCAATCCGGCATGAGGGCGCGCCAGGTGCCGATGCAGTGCTGGATGAGGGGGCTTTTTTCGCCCCGGCCAAACCAGCAGTAGTGGATCACCTTGGGCAGACCGGCGGCGTTATATTCGTAGTTTGGCATGGCATTTCCCCCCTTTTAGTCCAGCGTTCCGCGGTGCTTTTGGGCGGCTTTCTGGTAGATTTCCGCGGTTTTTTTTGCCGTCTCATCCCAGGAGTAGTGGGTGCGGATATATTCCGCCTGCTCCCCGCCCGCTCTGGGCGGATTTTTGAGCGCGGCCTCGAGCGCGGCCCGCAGAGCAGGCACATCCCCTTTGGCAAAGCTGGCCCCAAAGCCGTTCAGCAGCTGGGTGTTCTCCGGGATATCGCTGACAAGGCAGGGCAGGCCGTACCGCATCGCCTCCAACAGGCTGATCGGCATCCCCTCAATGTCGCTGGGCAGCACATACAGGGCGGCGTTGGTCAGCAGTTCGGCCTTGAGCTGCCCCGCCGCAAAGCCGGTGAGGAGCACACGGCTGTCCTGGGCGGCCATCTGCTGAATTTTGGGCCAGTAGTCCCCCGAGTGGCTGTCCCCGCCCGCGACAACCAACCTTTTGTCGGTTTGGATGCCCCGGTAGGCTTCGAGCAGGTAGTGCAGGCCCTTTTCCGGCACGATGCGGGCGAGAAAGAGGATGTAATCCCCGCCCGCAAGGCCCCACCGCTCCCGGATGAG
>DKVN01000110.1 GCA_002491225.1 Faecalibacterium sp. UBA7177 | reverse complement strand
CGCACAGTCCTTGCGGGGGATGTTTCCCTGCGAATGTTTTAAGAGCCCCCGAAGGGGGCGTTTTCGCAGGGGAATATCCCCCGCACGAACGGACGGCACTCCGCATTTTGGCAGGGGAGGGAAAAAGAAGATGATTTTTCAACTGATCGCACTTGGCTGCTTTGCCGCGCTCTACGGCTGCTATCTCGCCAAGATGCTGGCGCAGAAAAAGCAGGGCATCCAAACCGACCATCTCGGCGAGGGCAAACAGGGCTTTGTCAGGTCTGTCGAGCTTACTACGAAACTCGCCGCCGCCCTCGTCCTCTTGGCGGGGCTTGCCAGCATTTTCCTGAACACCGG
This sequence comes from Faecalibacterium sp. UBA7177, assembly GCA_002491225.1. Taxonomy (GTDB): domain Bacteria; phylum Bacillota; class Clostridia; order Oscillospirales; family Ruminococcaceae; genus UBA7177. Next base: position 10,799 of record DKVN01000110.1, on the reverse strand, counting down.
CCGCAGCCCCGCCCCGGTGCGGGCGGCGGGCGCGGTGCTGGCCGTGCTGGGCGCGGCCGTCTTCATCGCCGCCGTGCATACCATGGGGGACAGCTGGCGCGCCGGGGTCTCCGAGCGCGAAAAGACCGCCCTTGTCACCACCGGCATCTACCGGTTCAGCCGCAACCCCGCCTTTCTGGGCTTTGACCTGCTGCATCTCGGCACCCTCCTGATGTTCTTCAGCGGGCCCCTCTGCGCGCTGACCGCCCTTGCCATCCTGATGTACCATCTGCAGATCGTCAATGTCGAGGAGGATCATATGATTCTCGCCTTTGGGGAGGACTATCTGCAATACCGCAAAACCGTCCGCCGCTATCTTGGCCGAAAGCGCCAGAAAATCTGATCCGTGCCAATCATTTCAGAGGGGGAAACCATCCATGAAACTATCCGCGCTGTTATCCGGCCTGCCCGCCGCCGGGCTCGATTACACCCAGCCGCAGGGCACCGGCGACCCCGAGATCGCCGACATCGTCTACGACACCCGCCGTCTCGTGCCGGGTGCGCTCTTCGTCTGCATCGTCGGCACCCAGCGGGACAGCCACGACCTCGCCGCCGAGGCCCTCGCTGCCGGGGCCGCGGCGCTTGTGGTGCAGCACCCGGTGAGCCTGCCCGCGGGCTGCGCCGCCCCGGTCATCGAGGTGTCCAACACCCGCCGCGCCCTGGCGCTGCTCTCGGCCGCCCACTTCGGCCATCCGGCCGAAAAAATGACCGTCATCGGGGTCACCGGCACCAAGGGCAAAACCACCACCGCCCACATGATCCGGGCGGTTCTGCAGGCGGCGGGGCGGCGCACCGGCATCATCGGCACCAACGGGGTGGCCTGGGGCGACACGGCCCAGGAACTGCCCAACACCACCCCCGAAAGCTACGAGCTGCACCGCATCTTTGCCCAGATGCTCGCCGCGGGCTGCGACAGCGTGGTGATGGAGGTGTCCAGCCAGGGCCTCATGATGGACCGGGTCTTTGGCATCCACTTCGACTACGGCATCTTCACCAATCTCTACCCCGACCACATCGGCGGCCCCGGCGAGCACAAGACCTTCGAGGAGTACCGCTGGTGGAAGGGCCAGCTCTTCACCCGGTGCGACCTCGGCATCGTCAACGCCGACGATGCCAACACCCCCGCCCTGCTTGAGGGCCACACCTGCCGCCTGGTGCGGTACGGGATGCACGCCGAGGCCGACTACCGGGCCGACCACCTCGCCCTGCGCCGGGACGAGCATTTTCTCGGCATCGCCTTTGAGGTGCACGGCAAGGAGGAGCTCTCGGCCGAGGTGAACATGCCGGGCGGGTTCAGCGTCTACAACGCCCTCGCCGCCATCGCGCTTGGGCGGGAGATGGGCCTGCCCCACGCCGCCATCCAGCAGGGTCTGCACAGCACGGTGGTCAAGGGCCGGGTCGAGATGGTGCCCATCAGCCGCCATTTTACCATCCTCATCGACTTTGCCCACAATGAGAGCGGCACCGAGAGCCTGCTCACCACCCTGCGGGCCTACAATCCCCACCGCATCGTCTGCCTGTTTGGCTGCGGCGGCAACCGCTCCAAACTGCGGCGGTACGGCATGGGCGAGGCGGCCAGCAAACTGGCGGATTTCCTCATCCTCACCGAGGACAATAACCGCTTCGAGGCGGTGGAGGATATCCTGAAAGACATCGAAACGGGCATCGCCAAAGGCAACCCCAAGGTGCCCTATGTCAAGATCCCGGACCGGCTCGACGCCATCCACTACGCCATCGACCACGCCGAGGAGGGCGACCTCATCTGCGTCATCGGCAAGGGCCACGAGACCTACCGGGATCGCGCCGGGGTCAAGACCCCCTTCCTCGAGCGGGAGCTGATCGAGGAGTACGCCCGCCAGAAGGGCATCGAGTAAGCCCAAAGAACACCGCGGCCCCCGGCAGCCCGCCGAGCGCCCGGCACCGCCGCGCCGGGGCCCCGCCGTTTGACAAGGGCAGGCCCGGTGTAGTAAAATAAAAGCGGGAAACCCGGCCGATTTTACCGGCCAAACACAGGGGCCCTTCGCCTTGGGGCGGCCCTGCTACGGAGGGAAGCGGCATGGAAATCCGGTGTGTCTGGGAGCACAACGGGGACGACAGCCTCTTGTACGCCGTCGACCTGATCGGGGCCTATACCCGCGGCGAGAGTAAAGAGACGGCCCTGCAAAAGATGCCCGCCGAGGCCGCCGCGTATCTGCGCTGGCAGGGCGGGGCGATCCCGGACTCCTTCGAGCCGGTGATCGTGCAGGAAAAGGCCTCGGCCCTCACCGTCTCGGACGCCGATTCGGACGTGCTGTTCGAGGAGGAAAAAGCCCCCCTCACCTTGCCGGAATACCAGCGGCAAAAAGCGCTTGCCCTGCGCTCGGCACAGGATTTTCTCGCACTTTACCAGGCCATCCCGGATCCGGACAAAAGCTGCCTGCCGCAGCGGCAGAGCTTTTACGGCCCGGTGCCCCGCACGGCGGCCGAGATGTACGGGCACACCAAGGGGGTTAACGACTACTATTTCGGCGAGATCGGCGTTGGAACCGACCACGAGGGCAGCATCCTCGCCTGCCGCCAGCGCGGCTTTGCGCTGCTGGAGGCCCAGCCGGATTTTTTGCACAAGCCGGTCTTTTTGGGCAGCTACGACGAGGAATGGACCCTGCGAAAGGTGCTGCGGCGGTTTGTCTGGCATGACCGCATCCACGCCAGGGCGATGTGGCGCATGGCGCGCAAAACCTTTGGCGGCGGCATCCCGGATCCGTTCCACTTTGGATAAACACTGCCGCTTTTTTGCCGCATTAGCGGCAAAACGGTACCACACGGAAAGGAGGGATCAATCATGGGCGGGATTGACGGCGTCGCCTCTGCATCCATCACGATGAGCGGGATGCAGCTGGAGGCGGCCTGCAACACGGCGCTGCTGAAAAAGTCGATGGAGAGCATGGAGCAGCAGGCCATGAGCCTGATCGAGGGCATGACCCAGGCCCTGCCGGCCCCGGCCGCGGGCCATATCGACACCTACATCTGATGGTGGGCCGCGCCTCTTTTCCATAGGCAGGCAAAGCGCCCGGCGGAGCATGAACCCCATGCCCCGCCGGGCGCTTTTTTGTGCCGCGGCCCCGGCCAAAACGGCCCGGGCCGCCCGAAAAGCCTCCATTTGCCAAAAAACAGGCCGTTTTTTTGTGCGGTTTGATGGGGGTTTTGGGGTGATTTTGTCGTGAAATCGCTGCAATTCTGCGGTATAATGAGAGCGAAGAATCGGCCCTTTGGCGGCAGCTGCCCCGCACACCGCGGTGCCCGCCGGGCTCGAACTGCCCGCCGCAGGCCACGGTGCCCGCCGGGCTCGAACTGCCCGCCGCAGGCCACGGTGCCCGGCAGGCCCGAGCCATCCGCCGCAGACCGCAGTGCCCGCCGGGCCAGAGCCATCCGCCCGAAAGGGCCCAGAACGAACAGGGGAGGGGAGGCGACGCCGTATGACCGGGATGCCGCACACCCTGCGCTACTGCGAGTGGTGCGCCTGGCTGACCGAACCGCAGGCCGACACCCTCGCCGCCCGCCTCGCGGGACGGGTGCAGCCGGACGCGCGGGGGCCCTACCCGCTCAGCGACCTTTACTACGACACCCCCGCCTGCGGCATGGCCCGCGCCTCGCTCGAAGCGCCCCGCCGCAGGGAGCTGCTGCGGCTGCGCGGGCACGGGCAGCTGGGGCCGGACGCGGTGGCCTACGCCGAAATTCGCCGCACCCTCGACGATGCGGTCTGCAAGCGGCGGGCTGCCGCCCCGCTGGCCCAGCTGGGGCGGATGCTCGGCGGCGAGGTGCTGCCCGGCTGCGACGCCGAGGTGCAGCGGGAGATCCACTGGATGGTGCGGCGGTACGGCATCGCCCCCCGCGTTTGGATCGGCTGCGAGCGCACCGCCTGTACCGGCCTTGCGGAGCCGGACCTGCGGATCACGATCGACCGCGCGATCCGTTGGCGGGCCGACCGGCTCGGCCTTACGGGGGGTGCCGACGGCGCGCCGCTGCGGTTTGAAACCGGGGCCCCAGACGCCCCGCCCCGGCCGGTGATGCTGAAACTGCGGTTTGACCGCGCGGTTCCCCTCTGGCTGTCCGGGCTGCTGGCCGGGCTTGCCATCCGCCCGGGGGGCCTCTCCAAATACGGCGTCTGCTACCGGCAGCATCTTGCCCCGGTTTTGCAGGCGGAAAGGAGCGATCGCTGATGCTGAACACCGTCCTTGCCGAACCGGTCACCCTTGTGGGGGTGGTGGCCTGCATGGCCGCCGCCATCCTGCTGGGGGTGCTTACCGCGCTGCTGTTTTTGTACCGCAGCCGCCACAGCACCGGCTTTGTGCTGGCCGTGGCCATGCTGCCGCTGCTGGTGGCGGTGGTGATCATGATGGTCAACGGAAACCTCGGCACCGGCATCGCGATGGCCGGGGCCTTTGCGCTGGTGCGCTTTCGCAGCTTTGAGGGCACCGCCCGGGAGATCACCGCCGTGATCATGTCCATGACTCTCGGCCTCGCGCTCGGCATGGGCTATATCGGCATTGCGGTGCTGTTTTTCGCGCTGGCGGCGGTGTGCATCCTGCTGCTTACCCGCATCGACCTCGGCGCGGCCCTCCCGCAGGAAAAGTATCTGCGCATCACCATCCCGGACAACTGCGACCACAACGGCCTTTTTGACGAGGTGTTTGCCGAGTATACCACCAGGGCAAAGCTTACCCGCATCCGCTCGGTGGATATGGGCACCCTGTTCGAGCTGTATTACGAGGTGGTGTTTAAGGAGCCGCGGGTGCCCAAGGGCTTTTTGGACGCCATCCGGACCCGCAACGCAAACCTTGACGTGGTGGTCAGCGACCTGCCCGAGCGCGCGATGCTCTGAGCGCCGGTGGGGTTTTCGCGGGGGATATTCCCCCGCGAAAACCCGCTTTTCACACACCAAAACCCCCTCCCGCGGGGCCTGCAAACGGCCTGCGGGAGGGGGTTTTCGCTTTTGCTAAATGGGGAAAGGGCCTGTGCGCGGGTTACACGCCGGAGTAGGCGGCAAAGCCCGCGTCGATGGGCAGCACCACGCCGGTGATGGCCGAGGCGGCCTTGTCGTCACACAGGAAGAAGACGCCGCCCAGCAGCTCCTCGCTCTCGACATAGCGGCCCATGGGGGTGCCGTTCAGGATCTTGGCCGAGCGGGCGGTGGGGGTGCCGTCCGGGTTAAAGAGCAGCGCGCGGTTCTGGTTCGAGACCAGGAAACCCGGGGCGATGGCGTTGCAGCGGATGCCGCTTTTGGCAAAATGGGTGGCCAGCCACTGGGTAAAGTTGGAGACGGCGGCCTTTGCGCCCGAGTAGGCGGGGATCTTGGTCAGCGGGATATAGGCGTTCATCGAGGAGATGTTCAGGATGCAGCCGTGCTGGCGGTCCACCATGTCCTTGGCAAAGGCCTGGGTGGGCAGCAGGGTGCCCTGGAAGTTGAGCTTGAAGACAAAGTCCACACCGCTGGCCTCAAGGTCGAAGAAGGTCTTCTGGCCGTCCTTGGCCTCGTGCTGGTACTCGTTGTCGGTGGTGGCGCGGGGGTTGTTGCCGCCCGCGCCGTTGATCAGGATGTCGCAGGGGCCCAGATCCTTGAGCACCTGCTCGTGCACGGCGGCCAGCGCCTCCGGCTCCAGCACGTTGGCCTTGTAGCCCTCGCACACCCAGCCCTCGGCCTTGCACTCGTCGGCCAGCTTCTTGACGGCCTCCTCGTTCAGGTCCAGAGCCGCCACCTTGGCGCCCGCCTGGGCAAAGGCGCGGGCCATGGTGCCGCACAGCACCCCGCCTGCACCGGTGACAACGACGACCTTTCCGGCAAAATTCACATTCAAAGGCAGATCCATAGCGCAGTTTCCTCCTGTTTTTTGTGTGAGTTAAAAACGAAAAGGGTATTTGCTTACTTTTTCTCCGCGTCCAGCTTGTCCAGCATGTCCCAGACGCCCAGCATGTACATGATGCCGAGCGCGCGGTCATACAGGCCATAGCCGGGGCGCACGGTGCCGGGGCCCTCGTTCCAGAGATGGCGGCCGTGGTCGGGGCGGATGTAGCCCGTAAAGCCACAGTCGTGGTAGGCCTTGAGGATCTCGAGGATGTGGGTGTCACCGTCACAGTCGCGGTGGCTGGCCTCCGAGAAGTCGCCGTTGGCAAAGTGCTTGACATTGCGGATGTGGGCGAAGGCGATGCGGTCGCAGTGCTTGCGCACGATGCTGGCCACGTCGTTGTCGGGGTTGGCGTTCAAACTGCCGGAGCAGAGGGTCAGGCAGTTGTAGGGGTCGTCCACCATCGCGAGGAACCGGTCGACCGACTCAGCGTCCACCAAAAGGCGCGGCAGGCCGAAGATATCCCACGGCGGGTCGTCCATGTGGATGGCCATCTTGATGTCGCACTCGCGGCAGGTGGGCATGATCGCCTCGAGGAAGTACTGAAGGTTCTCCCAGAGCTTTTCCTTGGTCACCGGCTTGTACTTTTCAAACAGCTCGTCCAGCTTGTCCATCCGCTCGGGCTCCCAGCCGGGGAAGGTCATGTGGTACTTTTCGGTAAAGGACATGACATAATCGGCCATCTCGTGGGGGTCCTGTTTGATCTTGGCCGCCTCGTAGTAGAGGGCGGTCGAGCCGTCCCCCACCGGGTGGAAGAGGTCGGTGCGGGTCCAGTCAAACACCGGCATGAAGTTGTAGCAGATCACCTTGACCCCGAACGGAGCCAGGTTTTTGATGGTCTGCTTGTAGTTTTCGATGTAGGCATCGCGGGTGGGCAGGCCGATCTTGATGTCGTCGTGCACGTTGACCGACTCGACCACATCCATGTTGAAGCCGTACTCATCCAGCTGTTTTTTTACCTCAGCGATCTCCTCGGGCTGCCAGATTTCGCCGGGCATCTTGCCATGCAGGGCCCAGACAATGCCCTCTACCCCAGGGATCTGCTTGATATCCGAGAGCTTGATCTGATCGTTGCCCTCGCCATACCAGCGCCAGGTCATTTTCATACGCGGTTTCCCCCTTTTATCGTTGTTTTTTGTGCGTTACTTGAGGTTGTCCAAAAAGGCGTCCAGCTTTTGCTGCTGGTAGGCGCCGCCGTACTCGCCCGCGGTCAGCTTGTCCACCGCTGTTTCGCGGAACTCGGCCCAGGACTCGCCCTCGTGCCGCACCAGGATCGGATAATAGTATACCCCATTGGTTTTGGCCGCGTCAAGGTCGCCGGGGGCGTCGCCGGTCATCAGCACCTTGCCGGGGTCGTAGCCCTTTTTTAACAGCTCAGCGATGCAAAACGCCTTGCTGCCCACGTTTTGGGCCAGCAGAAGGTCCACATGATCGAGCAGGCCGTACAGCGCCCACTCTTCCTCCACCGCCTGCAGGTTGGCGGAGGAGACGATGGCGATGTCGGCCTTCTGGTGGGCATAGGCCAGCCCCTCGGCCACCCCGGCAAAGGGCTTTTTGTCCTCGAAGGGCAGCTGGTTGATGCTGGCGTTGACCGCCTCGGACCAGCGCAGCGCCTTTTTGAGCACCTCGCCGCCCCCGGCCTCGATGGCCCTGCGGGCCCCGTCGTTCGAGAGGGCGGGCGCGTGCTCAACCCAATCGGCCAGCTCGGCCAGCCCCTCGATGGGGGTGTACTGGTCATTGATCTCGCGCAGGGCCAGCAGCAGCCCCTTGAAGCGGTTGATGCCGCGGGTCATGGTGTAGAGGTTGATCTCGTTCCAGCGGGTCAGGATCGGCTCGGCCCACGCTTCGAGGCCCCACTCGGTCACCATGCAGGGGCCAAAGCATTTGAAGTGCTTGATGTCCATCGTGTCCATCGCGCAGCCGTCGCTGTCCACGCAGATGAGATAATCTTTGGTCTTGCGAAATTCCTGCAGGGTCATATCCCACCTCGATGAAAGATTTTTTGGGCAGCCTCACTCAAAGCAGTCAGGCAGACTTTTATGTGGGGCTGCTTTTGCGTTCCGCCCCGCAAGGCTCCGCGCTGAGCGCGCAAAGCCCGCGCTACAACAGGATATTGCCGTTTTCGTTGGGCTGCATCGGGATCACGATCATCAGATCCACAATGGTCATCGCCAGCGGAAAACCGCACCAGAAAAATAAAAGGTACAGGATGGCGGTGACCCACTGCCTCGCGTAAAAGCGGTGGCCGCCCATCCAGCCGGTAAACACCGCCAGCAGGATGTATTTCTTTTTGTTCAAAAGCTGTTTCCGGCGGTTCTCGCGGTAGTCAAAAAAGCCGGAGATGGCGCGGGAAACACGGCCCTCGGGCCTCGCCTCGCCACGCTCGGCCTTCAGCCGGTCCAGCTCCTGCACCAGGGCCAGGTACTCCTCAAGTTCTTCCGGACTCAGGCGTTCCTCTTTTTTTGGATGGGCCATGCTGCCTCCCATTTCTCAGGTTTCCGGCGGGCTCGGGCAGCGGGCCGGGACGCGGCCTTTCGCGGAGCCTTGCACAGAACCCGGCCCAGTGCCGGGGAAAACCCGGCACTGGGTCGCTTTATCGATCGGTTACGGGGGATCAGGGGATCCCGCGCAAAACGGCGGCTCAGGCCTCGCTGGCGGCCTCGGCCTTGATGCGGTTGATCTCCCCGCGGATCTCCTCCATCTTCTCCTTGGTCAGGGGATAGAACTTCATCGCGACCAGGTTGAACGCCTGGCCGATGATGATCAGCCCGTACATCAAAAAGATGCCGACATACTTCAGCGCGTCCGAGTAGGGGGTGGAGGCGTCGGGCAGCACGTCCTTAAAGCCGATGGCCGCGAACATCACGCCCGCGATCAGCGGCGCAAGGGAGGAGATCATCTTGTCCACAAAGCTGAACAGGGTGCCCATCATGCCGGGCACGTACTTGCCGGTGCGGTAGACCTCATAGTCGGCGCAGTCGGCGGTCATCGGGATGACGATGTTGCCGGCCAGGTTGTTGAAAGCGCCGTTGACGATGGTCAGCACGATCAGCGCGATGGCAAAGAAGCCCATCCGCAAACCGCCGCTGCCGTTGTTCATGCTCATGGGGTCGCCAAACAGCCACAGGGCCGCCAGCATGGCCGAGGTGACCATGCCGCCCACCGAGCCGATGATCATGCCCTTGCGCTGGCCCAGGGTGGTGGCCAGGCCGCCGATGACCAGGATGGTCAGGATGACGATGGGCACCGAGGTCAGGCCCTGGATGGCGGCGCTGAGCATCAGGCTGCCGGCCACAACGCCGTACATGACGGCGGTGACCGCGGTGGTCTTGGCCTGCATGGCCAGCTTATCGGTCGAGGCGGAGACAACCAGCATCTGGATGGCGCGGTTGTTCTTGAGGGTATCCCAGTAATCCTTGAGGGTGACCTTGACCGCCTTGCCGGTGCCGAAGAACTCGACCCGATCCTTGGGGGAGATCGAGAAGACGGCGATGGCGGTGAAAACGGCCGACAGGATCGCCACGATCATCCACATCTCATGGAAGAAGCCGGTGGTGATGAAGGAGGCGTTGGGGTCGTATTTGGGCGCGACGATCGCGGCCAGGGCCGACATCCCGGCGAAGAGTACGGTGTTGTAGATCGCGTCAAACACGGCGAAAAGCGGCCGCTGCTTGGGGTCGTTGGTCAGGCAGGACTGTGCCGATTTGGTGACCACGCACTGGAAGGTGTAGCCGATGTAGTAGAGCATCGAGATCACGATAAAGAAGGCCGAGCGCAGGATCGCATTGTCCGGCAGCAGATGGGTCACATGGAACATGATAAAGCTGGTGACGAACAAAATCACGTTGCCGATGACCATAAAGGGGCGGTTTTTGCCGAATTTGGTGTTGGTTTTGTCCACCAGAAAACCGATGAACGGGTCGGTCACGCCGTCCCACAGCCGCATGATCATCGAAAAGCTCGAGGCCAGCACGGTGGCCATGCCCACAAACCCGCCCAGGTAAAAGGACACATAGCCCATGAATACCAGATACAGGTTGGTGGCGGTGTTGTTCAGCGCGAAGCCGCCGATGCGCCAGAGCGGAACGCGATGGATGCCGCCCTCGGCATAGTACTTGGAGGTGTTGTTGTTTGCCATTGTTCGTTGCTCCCTTCTCACAAATAGGATCCTGTTTATGGGCCCCGCGTTTCGCAGAACCCATTCCATCGGATCGCCCCGCCCTCCGCAAAAAGCGGGGCGATCCGGCCTGGCTGGAATGGATGCAGGCAGGGGCGGAGCCTTGCCGTCTCCGCCCGCCGGGCGCAGCCCGCGCCGCCTTGCCCACGGCGCGGGCTGCGCAGGATCGCGGTTATTTCTTATCGATCCTGATCAGCTGGGCGTTCAGACTTTCGAGGAAGCCCTCGGGCGCCAGACCGCCAAGCATACTCATCATGCCCTCGGGGGTGTTGGCCTTCATCATGTTCCACATCCCAACGCCGGGCGCAAGGTCAAAGTTGGTGGCCAGCTTGACCGCCTTGCGCACGACCTCGAAGGCCTCGGGGCACTCGGACAGGGCCTCCATCGTATCCCGCACGCTGTACCTGCCCTCGGGGAACTCCATCGGAGCCTTGAGGTCGAGATCGCCGACCATCTTGAACCAGTTGGCGACCCCCTCGGCCCGCTCGTTCACCTCGGGCAGCACGTAGATCTCGGGCTCCTTGTCCACCTTTTCGAGGGTGATGACATCCCGCGCCTCACCGGCGATGGCGGTGAGGATGTTAAGGCCCGGCTCGAGCGCCACGGTAAATTTGAAAACCTTCTCGGCGGCCTGCTTGCCCAGGCTTTTGCCGTTCAGCAGCAGCTCCACCTCGGGCTGGTTGGAGTAGACCTTCACCTCG
>DKVN01000121.1:7669-12000 GCA_002491225.1 Faecalibacterium sp. UBA7177 | reverse complement strand
GCAATACCAGCACTCTTGTACCGGCAGATCGCTAAAATCAGCATCATAGAACGGCTGCGGCAAAACTGAATTTTGATTGAAAACCGGGGGCAAGACTGCCCCCGGTTTTCAAATGTCACGGCTTTGTGACATTTCAGCCTGTTATTATGTCGAAATGAGCCGAGCTGGTGACATTCTTGTGATATTTACAGATTAGAATAAGCGCAATAGAAAACATAGTCTGCCCAGCGGCAGAAAAGGAAAAAACCGCTGCTGGGCAAACCCATTATTCATGTCCCAAATTTATTTCCAGGGGGCAGTTGCTCCACTTCCGTTTTGCAACAGCCCCTTTTCTGTGGGCGGGGCGTGAGGCGGGGCGGCTCTCTTTTGCCTGCCCGCATTGCGCCCGCTGCCGCCCGCGAACCGCCCGCGCATGCCCGAAATTTGTGCAAAACGCAGAGGAGTTTTTCTTGGGTTTAGCCATTTTGTACACCCGAAAAACGCCCCGAATCGGGCCGAAAAAACCAAAATTTCAGACAAAACCGGAGCATTCGTGAGTATTCGGCCGTTTGAGCGAGAGAAACCGAGCAGGGCGGCAAAAATTTTTCGCCGCCTCCCAAATTTGCCCCATACCGCCTGCCAACGCGGATTTCTGCCGTTTGACCCCGGGCCCCGCCTCTGCTACAATGCCGGGAGTGCCCCAAACAGGGGCGCGAAACCAAGATGGGGCGGTGAGACAGCAAAACAGCGCCGTGGGCCGGTGGGGGCCCCTGTGCGCACCTTGCTTTTCCTCCCGCCTGTCGGCAGAGCAGGGCGGCTTCTGGCGAACCGTCGCCATCCCGCTGCCCGCCTGCAGAAAAGGAGACCCTATGATCCGATTCACAGAACATCTGCGCCGCCGCCTGCTGGGGCTGCTGCCGCGGTTTTCCGCCCTGGCCGCCGCCTGCTGCGCGCTGGCGCTCGCCCTCTGCGCGATGACCTGGTCGCTCGGGGTGGTGATCGTGTCCGACTCCAATGGCAGCCGCGAGGTGCTCATCACCCGCGAGCAGGACCCGCAGCGCCTGATGGCCGAGGCGGGCATCGAAGCGCGGGAGAGCGACGCCTTCTACTACACCGCCTACAACGGCAGCCTCGCCTCGCTCAGCATCCAGCGGGCCTTCCCGGTGCGGGTGATGGCCGACGGGCAGGAGCATGTGGCCAGCCTGGTCAGCGGCACGGTCGAGCGGGCGCTCGAGCTGTGCGGGGTGAGCTTGGGCGAGCACGACTACACCGAGCCCAGCCTGCACGAGCCGGTCACCGAGGACACGGTGATCACGGTACACCGGGTCGAGTACCGGGACACCCTCACCTATGAGTCGATCCCCTTTGAGACCGAGTATGTCTACACCAGCCTCTTCTACCGCAACCGCAACCGCACCGTGACCCTGCAGGAGGGCCACGAGGGCACCAACGAGATCACCAACCGCGAGCGGGTGGTGGACGGCAGGGTGGAGTCCAGCCAGATCGTCAGCATCGTCGAGACCGTCTCGCCCCAGAACACCATCATCAAGGCCTACGCCGCCGGGGCCCCGGTCTCGCCGCTGGACGGCCCCGCCGTGGTGGACGGGGTGCCCTCCAGCTACACCGCCGTCTACACCGGCCGCGCCACCGGCTACTCGGCCTCCCGCGGGCGGGGGGCCTCGGGGCTGGGGCTGCACTACGGCACCGTGGCGGTCAACCCCGCCCTCATCCCCTACGGCACCAAGCTGTATATCACCTCCACCGACGGGCGCTTTGTCTACGGCTACGCCATCGCCACCGACACCGGCGGCGCGCTGCTGGACGGCAGCGCCCTGGTCGACCTCTTCTACGAGAGCTACAGCGAGGCGTTGATGAACGGGGTGCAGCAGGTGAATGTCTATGTCATCGGCTGAGCCTTTCGCCCACTCCGCGCGCCGCGCGCGCTGATATTACCGCATTTCTTTTTGCGCCTGACAAGGCCCGGCACCCCGTACCGCATCGGGGCGCCGGGCCTTTCTTTTTTGTCCGCCCGTTTCGCCGTCTGCTCCGCCGCCCTCATTCCGCCCGCATCCCCGGCGACGGTTCGCCCGGCGGGCCGCTGCTAAAACGATTTCGCAGCGGAAATTTTCCGTTTTGACAAGGATTTACCGACAAAACTGGTAAAAGCTTACAAAACGAAAAACGGCGAAACCATCTTTTTTGCGATATCTGACAGAAAAACCTTGAAAACCACATTCAAATTCGGTACTATAATAAGTGAGAAGCTCCGGTCAGGGCGCGGCAGGCCCTCCGGGACGGCCCGGCCAGGCCAGACAGGGCCCGGCAAGCAAAAGGGGGGCGGCATATCCCCCGGGGAGGAGACGACTGTGGAGAAACAAAAAAAGCAGCAAGCAGATTTTCCCTTATATCTTTTCCGGCAGGGCTCCAACTTTGAGGCGCACCGCTTTTTCGGCGCGCACCTGACAAAGGAGAACGGGGCGGACGGGGTGGTGTTCCGCACCTGGGCCCCCCACGCCAAGGCGGTCAGCGTCGTGGGCGATTTCAACAGCTGGGTGCCGGGCAGCCACCCGATGACCCAGCTGGAGGACAGCGGGGTTTGGGAGGCGTTCATCCCCGGCATTCAGGAGTATGATGTCTACAAATACTGCATCACCTCGGCGGCCGACAACCTGCTCTTCAAGGCGGATCCTTATGCCTTCCACACCGAGACACGCCCCTCCAACGGCAGCAAGGTCTACCAGCTGGAGGGCTACGAGTGGAAGGATGCCGCCTGGCAGAAGGCCCAGCACAGCGCCGATCTGATCAACTCGCCCATCAACATCTACGAGATGCACTTCGGCAGCTGGCGCACCAAAGAGGATGGCTCGCCCTACAACTACGCCGAGCTGGCCGATGTGCTGCTGCCCTACATCCTCGAGATGGGCTATACCCACATCGAGCTGCTGCCCATCACCGAGCATCCGTTCGACGGCAGCTGGGGCTATCAGGTCACCGGGTACTTTGCCCCCACCAGCCGGTTCGGCGCGCCCAACGACTTCAAGCTGTTTGTGGACAAGTGCCACGCCGCCGGCATCGGGGTGATTATGGACTGGGTGCCCGCCCACTTCCCCAAGGACGCCTATGGCCTGTACATGTATGACGGACAGCCCTGCTACGAGGATCCCAACCCCCGCCGGGGCGAGCACCGCGAGTGGGGCACCATGGTCTTCAACTACGGCATGCCCGAGATCCAGAGCTTCCTCATCTCGTCGGCCCTGTTCTGGATCGAGGAGTACCACATCGACGGGCTGCGGGTGGACGCGGTGGCCAGCATGCTTTACCTCGACTACAACCGCCAGGACGGCGAGTGGGAGCCCAACAAGGACGGCGGCAAGGAGAACCTCGAGGCCATCGCCTTTTTGCAAAAGCTCAACAGCACCGTGCTGGGCCGCCACCCCGAGCGGCTGATGATCGCGGAGGAGTCCACCGCCTGGCCGCTGGTGACCAAGCCCCCGCAGGACGGCGGGCTCGGCTTCAACTTCAAGTGGAACATGGGCTGGATGAACGACATGATCAGCTACATGAGCACCGATCCGCTCTTCCGGGCCGGCAACCACGAGAAGGTGACCTTCAGCTTCTTCTACGCCTTCAGTGAGAACTTTATGCTGCCGATCAGCCACGACGAGGTGGTGCACGGCAAGTGCAGCCTCATCAACAAGATGCCGGGCGACTATGACGCCAAGTTCGCCAACCTGCGCACCTTCTACGGCTACATGATGGCCCACCCCGGCAAAAAGCTGCTCTTTATGGGCCAGGAGATGGGCCAGTTCAGCGAGTGGACCGAGGAGCACCAGCTCGACTGGATGCTGCTCGACTACGAAAAGCACCGCCAGCTGCAGCGGTATGTCCGCGAGCTCAACGCCTTCTACAAAAAGCAGAGCGCCTTCTGGCAGGTCGATTACAGCTGGGAGGGCTTCCAGTGGATCGTGCCGGACGACAACCAGCAGTCGGTCATCGCCTTTTTGCGGCGGGACGCCAGGGGCAGGATGATCCTGGTGGTCTGCAACTTCAATCCGGTGCGGCGGGATAACTACCAGATGGGCGCGCCGCTGCCCGGCACCTACACCGAGCTGCTCTCGAGCGACGACGCGGCCTTCGGCGGCACCGACATCCACAACCCGCCCGCCAGGGCCGAAGCGGGCCCGATGCACGGCTTTGACCAGCACATCACCCTCACTCTGCCGCCGCTGTCCACCCTCTACTTCTCGGTGCCCGCCCCCCGCAAGCCGCGCGCCAAAGCGGGCGAGGGCAAAAAGGAGACCGGCAAGAAGGAAGCAGCCAAAAAGCCCGCCGCCAAAAAGGCCGCCGAAAAG
>DKVN01000121.1:608-7354 GCA_002491225.1 Faecalibacterium sp. UBA7177 | reverse complement strand
AAAAGGCGTAAGGGCCCTAAGGGGCCGCAGCGCCGCACATCATGTATCACACCGGCCCGGGCTGCCCGGCAGGAGCGGCCCGGCCGGATAAAGGGGAGAAGAAGAGACATGAAAGAATGTATCGCTATGCTGCTGGCAGGCGGCCAGGGTTCGCGCCTCTATGCCCTGACCCAACGGCTGGCAAAACCCGCAGTGCCGTTTGGTGGGAAGTACCGCATCATCGACTTCCCGCTCTCCAACTGCGTCAACTCGGGCATCGACACGGTGGGCATCCTCACCCAGTACCAGCCGCTGGTGCTCAACGAGTACATCGGCAACGGCCAGCCGTGGGACCTTGACCGCCTGTACGGCGGGGTCCATGTGCTGCCCCCCTACCAGAAGGCCAGCGGGTCGGACTGGTACAAGGGCACCGCCAACGCCATCTACCAGAACATCAACTTCATCGACCGCTACCAGCCCGGCTATGTGGTCATCCTCTCGGGCGACCATATCTATAAGATGGACTACAACAAGATGCTGGAGTTCCACAAGGCCAAGGGCGCGGACTGCACCATCGCCGTGATGGAGGTGCCATGGGAGGAGGCCAGCCGCTTCGGCATCATGACCGCCAACGCCGAGGGCACCATCACCAAATTCGCCGAGAAGCCCAAGAACCCCGAGAGCAACCTCGCCTCGATGGGCATCTACATCTTTACCTGGGAGAAGCTGCGCAAATTCCTCACCGAGGACGAGGCCGACCCCAACTCCGAGAACGACTTTGGCAAGAACATCATCCCCAATATGCTCAGCGGCGGCGAAAAGATGGTCGCCTACCCCTTCGAGGGCTACTGGAAGGACGTCGGCACCATCGACAGCCTCTGGGAGGCCAACATGGACCTGCTCAACCCTAACGTCCCGCTGGATGTCTGGGACGACGTCTGGAAGATCTACAGCCGCAACAGCGGCATGCCCGGCCATCACATCAGCGAGACGGCCGAGATCGACAACTCGATGATCACCGAGGGCTGCCAGGTGGCCGGCAAGATCACCCAGAGCGTCCTCTTCGCCGGGGTCACGGTCGGCGAGGACGCGGTGGTCGAGGACTCGATCCTCATGCCCGGCGCGGTGGTCGAGCCCGGCGCCACCGTGCAGTACTCCATCGTCGCCGAAAACGTGCGGGTCTCGTCCGGCGCGGTCATCGGCCAGCGCCCCGAGGAGATGGAGGACCTCAGCAAGTGGGGGGTCGCCGTGGTCGGCGAGGGCATCACCATCGGCAAAAACGCCAAGGTGGGCCCCAAGGCCATGGTGGTCAAAGATGTGAAGGAGGGTGAGGAGCAATGGTAAACACCAACACCAGCGCACTGGGGATCATCTTCCCCAACTCTTATGACGACCTCGTGCCCGAGATGGTCACCGAGCGCACGATGGCCTCCATCCCGTTCGCCGGGCGGTACCGCATGGTCGATTTCCTGCTCTCGAGCATGGCCAACTGCGGCATTGACAACATCACCATCGTGGTCAAGCGCAACTACCACAGCCTGATGGATCACCTCGGCAGCGGCCGCGAGTGGGATCTCGCCCGCAAGCGGGGCGGCCTGAACATGGTGCCCCCCTACGCCGAGGCGAATGTCAAGATGTACGCCGGGCGCATCGAGGCCCTGGCCAGCATCGTCGATTACCTCGAGGATCAGCGCGAGAAGTATGTGGTACTGTGCGATGCCAACATCGCGGTCAACTTTGACTTCAACGCCCTGATCGACGCGCATATCAAGAGCGGCGCGGATGCCACCATGGTCTACCAGCGCACCGAGATCCCCGAGGGAGCCAAGAGCGACAACTACACCATCAGGATCGCCGACGGCCGGGTCACCGAGCTGCTCAGCAACGACTACCGCCCCGGCGTGCAGAACCTCTCGATGAACATCTATGTGATGGAGCGCGAGGCGCTGATCCAGATGGTCAAGGACGCCAGCGTGCGCGGGCTGGTCTACTTCGAGCGGGATCTGCTGGCCCGCAACCTCGAGCTGCTCAACGTGCAGGCCTACGAGTACACCGGCTATGTCGCCCGCATCTCGGACCGCCGCAGCTACTTTGAGGAGAACATGCGCCTGCTCGACCCCGCCAACCTCAAGGCCCTCTTCATGGACGGCGGCCCCATCTACACCAAGGTGCGGGACGACGCCCCCACCCGCTACGCGATGGACAGCAAGGTCAAAAACGCGATGGTGGCCGACGGCTGCATCATCGAGGGTGAGATCGAAAACTGCGTGCTCTTCCGCGGGGTGCAGATCAAGAAGGGCGCGAAGGTCAAAAACTGCGTCCTGATGCAGGACACCGTGGTCGAGGCCGACGCAAACGTGGAGTATGTAGTCACCGATAAGAATGTCGAGATCACCGCCGGCAAAAAGCTGGTGGGCACCGACACCTTCCCGGTCTATGTAGAAAAAGGCCATACCGTGTGACGGCGGGCCGCCCTCTCCCCGGCGGCATCCGTTCGCTGGGGCGGGAGCTATGCCGGCTCCCGCCCCTTTCCCGAACCTGTCCCCCGGCTTTGCGGCCGGGCCGCCGCCCCCCGTTTTGGCAGGGGGCGGGGCCCTGTAATCGGAAAAAGCGCCGGGCGGGCAGGCCGGTACGAAAAAGGAGGATAACCCCATGAATGTTCTGTTCTGCGCCAGCGAGGGCAACCCTTTCTGCGCCTCCGGCGGCCTTGGAGATGTGGCGGGCAGCCTGCCCCAGGCGCTGGTCAAGGCCGGGGTCGACTGCCGGGTGGTGCTGCCGCTCTACGGCACCATGAAATTCCGGGATGAGCTGACCTATATCACCAACTTCAGCGTGCCGGTGGGCTGGCGCAGCCAGTACTGCGGCCTGTTCACCTGCCAGCGGGACGGCGTTACCTATTACTTCCTGGACAACGAGTACTACTTCAAGCGGGGCAGCCTCTACGGCTTTTACGACGACGGCGAGCGGTTCGCCTTCTTCAGCCGCGCCTGCCTCGAGATGCTCTTCTACACCGAGTTCGCGCCCGATGTCATCAACTGCAACGACTGGCAGACCGCCCTCGTGCCGGTCTACCTCAACCTGTATTACCGGCATCTGGACAAGTTCAGCCGCATCAAGACGGTCTTCACCATCCACAACATCCAGTACCAGGGCAAGTACGGGCTCGAGATCCTCGAGGACACCTGCGGCATCGGCCGCCGGGACGCCCATGTGGTCGAGTACGACGGCTGCGCCAACTTCATGAAGGGCGCGTTTGAATGCTGCGACCGGATCAGCACGGTCAGCCCCACCTACGCGGGCGAGATCCTCGACCCCTGGTTCAGCCACGGGCTGGACGGCCTGCTGCGCCAGAAGCAGTATAAGCTGTGCGGCATCCTCAACGGCATCGACACCATCGGCTACGACCCCGCCACCGACCCCAACATCGAGGCGCACTTCGACGCCAAGACCTTCAAGGAGGGCAAGCCCATCTGCAAAAAGGCCCTGCGGGAGCAGTTCGGCCTGCATCAGGACGAGAGCCCGGTCATCGCGATGGTCACCCGTCTGGTCGGCCACAAGGGGGTCGACCTGGTGCGCAGCGTGGCCGAGGGGCTGGTGGATCTCGGCATGCAGCTGGTGATCCTGGGCAACGGCGAGTACGCCTACGAGGCCTTCTTCTCCGACCTTGCGGCCCGGCATCCCGGCCGGGTGGGGGTCTATATCGGGTTTGT
This sequence comes from Faecalibacterium sp. UBA7177, assembly GCA_002491225.1. Taxonomy (GTDB): domain Bacteria; phylum Bacillota; class Clostridia; order Oscillospirales; family Ruminococcaceae; genus UBA7177. The sequence goes on along the minus strand of DKVN01000121.1, from coordinate 3,665 downwards.
GCCGCCGCTGGCCCGCAAGATCTACGCCGGGGCGGACCTCTTCCTGATGCCCTCCAAGAGCGAGCCCTGCGGCCTGGCCCAGATGGTGGCCTGCCGCTACGGCACCATCCCCATCGTCCGGGAGACCGGCGGCCTGCGGGATTCGATCCACGACTCGGGCGACGGCCAGGGCAACGGCTTCACCTTCAGCCAGTACAGCGCGCACGACCTCTACGAGGCCTGCCGCCGCGCCAACGAGGGCTACTGGCAGAAGGAGGGCTGGCCGGTGCTGGTCGAGCGCGCGATGCGCTGCGATTTCAGCTGGGGCGTCTCGGCCGAGCGCTACAAGGAGATGTACGAGCAGGTGAGCGGGCTCTGGTGAGCAGGGGCCTGAAAAACAACACAGACAAAACGGCGCGGGGCCCTGACCGTAAGGTCAGGGCCCCGCGCGGCGGTTTGGGCGTTATGCTGTATATAGGTGCGGCGGTTTTGGACAGGTTGCCGAATGAGGGCGCGGCAAGGGCGGTTCAGCCGCTGCGCGGCTGGCTGCTGCCGTTCAGATGGGCGGCCACCCGCTGGATCAGCATCTCAAGCGCCACCTCGTTCTTGCCGCCCTGCGGAATGATGAGGTCGGCCTTGCGCTTGCTCGGCTCGACAAACTGCTCGTGCATCGGCTTCACGGTGGTCAGATACTGGGCCACCACGCTGTCGAGGGTGCGGCCCCGCTTTTTCACGTCCCGGATGATCCGCCGCAAAATCCGCACGTCGGCGTCGGTGTCCACAAATACCTTGATGTCCATCTCGCTGCACAGCTCCGGGCTGGTAAAGATCAAAATCCCCTCCACCAGGATCACCGGCGCGGGCTGCAGGGTCACCGTCTCCCTGGCCCGGTTGTGAATGGTGTAGTCGTAGGTGGGGCACTCGACCGGCTGCCCGGCCTTCAGCATCCGCAGATGCTCCACCATCAGGTCGGTGTCAAAGGCGTCCGGATGGTCGTAGTTTAAGAGGCACCGCTCCTCATAGGGCATCTCGTCGTGGCGCTTATAGTAGCTGTCGTGGTTCAGCACGGTCACCTCGTGCTCGCCAAACTGCTCCCGCAGCCGCCGGGCCAGGGTGGTCTTGCCGCTGCCGGTGCCCCCCGCAACCCCGATCACGATCGTATCCATCGCCGTCTCCTCCTTTTTGGCCCCCGCCGCCCCGGATTGGGGCGGGGCGCGGGCTTGTCCGCAACCGCCGGGCGGAGCAATGCGGCCCGCCCGGCAACAACAGGGGCAATCCTGCACAAAGCCGCCCGGCAGCTTTTGTGCAGTGATGCCAAAAAACGCAGGACTACAGGCTCAGCGAGAGCCTGCGCCCGGTGGGCTCGTAGGGCACAAACTCCACCCCCGCGGTTTTCAGCAGCCGCCGGCTGGCGATGCTGATGGGGGTGTCGTGGTATTTGTCCGAGAGGTAGATGATCTTCGAAATGCCGCTCTGGATGATCGCCTTGGCGCACTCGTTGCAGGGAAAGAGGGTCACATACACCCGTGCCCCCTTGAGGCTGCCGTGGGCGTTGTTGAGGATGGCGTTCAGCTCGGCGTGGCAGACATACATGTACTTGGTGTTGAGGGGCTCGCCCTCGCGGTCCCAGGGCATCTCGTCGTCGCTGCAGCCAATCGGCATGCCGTTGTAGCCCAGCGAGAGGATCTTGTTCTCCTCACTCACGATGCAGGCCCCCACCTGGCTGTTGGGGTCCTTGCTGCGCTGGGCGGTCAGCAGGGCGATGCCCATAAAATACTCGTCCCAGTGCAGGTAACCGGTGCGTTTCATCCGCGTGCCTCCTTTCATCCTTCGGGGTGTAGCAGGCCGCGGCGGCATGTGGGCCTTGTTGCGCCGCCCGCGGCCCGCTGCGATGCTTTTTTATCTGCCTCTATTATACAACAACGCCCCGCCCGGTTTCCACCGGTGCGGGGCGTTTTGTGCAAGTTTTTTTGCGCGCGGGCTGTCCGCGCCGTTTCAGCGCCCGCGTCCGCTGCGCGCGTACTTCTGCTGGGTGGCGGCCCCGCCGCGCAGGTGCCGCTCGGCCTTGTTGCGGCGCAGCACCTGCTGCACCTGTCCGCAGAGCGCGGGGTTCAGCTGCCGCAATCGGCAGGTGACGTCCTTGTGCACGGTCGATTTGCTGATGCCAAAGGCGCGCGCCGCGCCGCGCACGGTGGCGGCGTGCTCCACAATGTACTCCCCCAGCCGCACGGCCCGCTCCTCGGGGTTGCCCTTCATACGCCATTCCTCCTGTGCAAAGGCCCGCGGCGCGCAAAGGTTCCAGGCGCGCCCAAAGCGTGCCGCGGCGCGTTTGCAATGCTTCTAAAGCCTATGCGCCAAAGGGAGGAACTATGCGAAAAAAGGGGGATGCCAGCGCCGCTCTACGCCTGGGCGGCCAGCGCGCTGCGGCGAATTTGCAGCAGCAACAGCGCCAGGCTGACCCCCAGCAGGATGTGGCCGATCCCGGCGATGCCGGAGACCGCCGCGTTCGCCCCGGCGCTGAGCGCGAGGCCCCGCACCTGGGCCACCCCGCGCACCAGCAGCAGCGCGGCGGTCAGGTTGAGCCCAACGTGGTAGAACACCAGCACCCGCCCGGTTTTGGGCCCGGTAAAGGTGAGGCTCTTTTCCAGCAGCGCCAGCAGCAGAAAAAGCACCATCCCCAGCAAAAAGTAGTGGGTATGCACCACCGAGAGGGCGGTTTTGGCGGCAAAGCCGCTGAACTTGGTGAACTCCCGGTAAAAGACACCCCCCGCCATGGCCAACAGGGCGTAGAGCAGGGCGGTGTTCATGTAGCGTTTCATGGTGGATTCCTCCTCAGTCAAATTCTGATCCCGCGGCGCGGCAGCCGGGCGGTGCCGCCCGGAGCCGTTCCGCAGCGCCGGGCGCAACCCCAGCCACCCAAAAAGTTGGAGGGGGATCCCGATGATCCCCCTCCCACAGGTTTATGCCTCCTGATACAATTCCAGAATCGCGCCGTCCTTCCAGACGAAGGCCAGGCGGTCGCCCCTGTCGTTGGCGGGCATGGGGCCGCAGATCACGCTGTCGGCGTCGGCCACATAC
>DKVN01000121.1:0-284 GCA_002491225.1 Faecalibacterium sp. UBA7177 | reverse complement strand
AGGTCGTCCACCTTGTAGGCCACATGGGGCTGGCGGTGGATCGCCTCGGGGAAGGGGGTGCCCTCCTCAAACTTGAGGTACTCGATCTTGTAGTCGTAGTCATCGACATTGCTCACCCAGAACTTCGCGCCCTCGTTGTACACCATGTTGGGCTTGCGGTTGGTGATGGGGATCCCGATGTGCATGTACTCGGCAGACATGGCTGTTTCCTCCTGTATGTTGGATGTTCGGCTGCGCCGCGGCCCGGCGGGGGGGGGGGGGGGGGGGGGGGGTGTGGTGGTTTG
>DKVN01000179.1:12496-12843 GCA_002491225.1 Faecalibacterium sp. UBA7177 | reverse complement strand
CTCTTTATTTTGATGGGATCCAGCGCAGCCGCGGCCGCGGGGCCGCGGGTGAATATGGGCAGTATACTATATTTTGCCCCGTTTTTCAAGCCCCGGCGGCGGTTCCGGCCGCGCGATCATCATAAATTGCCGAGGGCACGGCTTTTCAGAGCTTTTGTTTTTTTGCGGCGGGGCGCTTGTCAAACGGGGCCGGGTGGGATATGATGGAGAAAAGCGCCGCGGTTTGTGTTTTGCGGCAGGAGGGGGAGAATCAGGATGCGGGCCTTGAGACGGCTTTTTTCGATTTTGCTGGGGCTGGCGGCGGGGGCTGCCGCCCTGAAGATCCTGTCCGATTACGGGCAGGACGG
>DKVN01000179.1:7709-12218 GCA_002491225.1 Faecalibacterium sp. UBA7177 | reverse complement strand
GTCGTCCAGCGTCTGGCCGATGGGGTCCCGGATGAGCAGGGTGGCCTGGGCGTCGGCGGGGGTGGGGGTTTTGTTGATGACCACCAGCTCCTGCCCGCGGTAGTAGCGCAGCAGCCCCGCCGCCGGGTAGACCGCGAGGCTGGTGCCGCCCACGATGAGCAGGTCGGCCGCGGCCAGCGCCTCGACCGCCTCGGTGAGAACGGTTCCGTCCAGCCCCTCCTCATAGAGCACCACGTCCGGCTTGATGATGCCGCCGCACGCGCACCGGGGCACCCCGGTGCTGTTGGCGATGGCCTCCACCGGGTAAAAGCGATGGCAGCGGGTGCAGTAGTTGCGCAGGGTGCTGCCGTGCAGCTCGAGCACATGCTTGCTGCCCGCGGCCTGGTGCAGGCCGTCGATGTTTTGGGTGATGACGGCGGTGAGCTTGCCCGCGGCCTCGAGCCGGGCCAGCCGCAGGTGGGCCGGGTTGGGCTTTGCATCTTTGACGATGAGTTTCTCGCGGTAAAAGCGGTAGAACTCCTCCGGCTTTTGCTCGAAAAAGGTGTGGGAGAGGATGGTCTCGGGCGGGTAGGCGTAGTGCTGGTGGTAGAGGCCGTCCACGCTGCGGAAGTCCGGGATGCCGCTCTCGGTGGAGACGCCCGCCCCGCCGAAAAAGACGATGCGGTGGCTGGCTGCGATGAGCTGTTCGAGGGCCTGGTTCATGGTGGGTTCCTTTCTGCCGGGGCGCTTTGCAAGCCCGCCCGCGGCGGTGTTTTTTTGACGGTTTTTGTGCCGGAGGAATGATAGAATGGAAAAGGATGCAGACAGGAGGAGGGATGCGGGGATGGCGCAGCCGATCACCGAGGAACTGGTTTTTAAGGCCCTGCCCGCCCGGGCGGCCGAGGCCCACAAGGGGCGGTTTGGCCGCCTGGTCTGCGCGGCGGGCAGCAGCGCCTACCGCGGGGCCGCGCTGCTGGCGGCCGAGGGGGCGCTGCGGGTGGGCGCGGGGATCGTGACCCTGGCGTCGGTGGAGCCGGTGGTGGCCGCGGCCGCCGCCCGGCTGCCCGAGTGCACCTTTTTGCCGCTGGGCATGAGCGGCGATGGCGGCATTGGCAGCGGCGAGGCCGCAAGGCTGCGGGCCGCGGCGGACAGCGCCACCGCCCTGCTGTTTGGGCCGGGGCTTGGCAACACGGCCGACACGGCCGCCCTGCTGCGGGCGGCAGTGCCGGGGGTGGGCTGCCCGCTGGTGCTGGACGCCGACGGGCTGAATGCCGCGGCGGCGCTGGGCCGGCTGCCCAAGCCGGACGGCGCGCCGCTGGTGATCACCCCGCACCCGGGCGAGATGGCCCGGCTTTGCGGCTTGAGCGCCGCCGCGGTGAACGCCGACCGGCAGGCCCTGGCCGCCCGGTTTGCCCGGGCCTGGGGCTGCGTGGTGGTGCTGAAGGGCCACGGCACCATTGTGGCCGGGCCGGGGGGCGAGGTGTACCGCAACACCACCGGCGGGCCGGGCCTTGCCCGGGGCGGCAGCGGGGACGCGCTGGCCGGGATGCTGGCCGGACTGCTGGCGCAGGGGCTGGACGCGCTGAGCGCCGCCATTGCGGCGGTGTGGCTGCACGGCGCGGCGGCAGACGCCTGCGCGGCAAAGCGGGGCAGCTATGGGATGCTGCCGCATGATCTGTTCAGCGAGCTGGGGGCCCTGTTTGCCCGGCACGGGCGGTAAGGCGGAAACCCGGCGTCACAGGTGTCACAAAAGACAAATAAAAGCCCAAAACGCGCGGCGCAGCCCTTTTGTGGCAGGCGCGCCGCGCGCTTTTTTGTGCTGTTACGCCGCCGGGCGCTGGGTGTTGATGCTGGTGTCGGGCGCGTCGGGCAGGGCGAGGCCGAGGTCCCGCCGGATGAAATCGAGGGTCAGGCCCACCGGGGCGGGGCCGTGGCGCAGCAGGCTCTCGTGGAAGGCCTTGAGGTCGAACGCATCGCCCAGGGTCTCCTCGGCCTCGGCGCGCAGCCCGGCAAACCGGCCGCCCGCGATGTAGTAGGGCAAAAACGCGCCGGGCCGGTAGATGATATCGCCCAGCAGCGCCCAGGTATCCTCGCTGTCCGGGTCGTCATAGCCGAATTGGGCGCAGAGCAGCTGGCGCACCTCGGCGATACTCACGTCCTCGCAGGCCATGAGATAGTCGAACTGCAGGATGAGCAGGACGGTGTAGCGGTCCATCAGCTGGGCAAAGCGGGCGGCTTCTGGGTCGTCGGCATAGTTGACGGCCACCCGCTCGATATAGTTGGCGTAGCCCTCGGTGTAGCCGGTCTGGCCCAGCAGGTCGAGGATGAGGGGATGCTCGACCTCATTAAAGTAAATGTGCTGGTACATGTGCCCGGGAAAGCCCTCGTGGGCGATGGTGGTGAAGTCCTCCTGGGTGTACTCGCTGCAGAGCATCATCGACTGGGGCGCGTCCGGCTTGTCCAGCATGCCGATCATATAAAAGGCCGCGGTGCCAGGCAGCAGGGCCTGCATCGCCTCGGGCAGCACCTTCATCGAGTACTCCACCTCGCGGGTGGCGGGGAAATCAGCCTGCATCGCGTCGTGCAGGTAGGCCAGGATCTCCTCGGGGTCGGTGGAATCGTAGAGGGTCAGCTCGTCGTCATAATATTCATCGAAGAGCTCGGGCCGCTGCATCATCAGGGCCTGGACCTCGGTCACGGTCTCCTCGGTCAGGGTCAGCAGATAGTCCTCGTATTCGTCCAGGTCGGTAAAGCCGGTGTAGCTCTCGATGAGGCTTGCGTAGTAGGCCTCGCCCTCGGGGAGGTTGTTGAGGGCCGCGTCCTCCCGCTGGCGCACCGTGATGCCGTCGATGCCGTCGCGAAGATCCCGGAAGAACTGGCGGTAGCCGGCGTCCAGCAGCGCCTCGCCTTTGGCGGCGGCCTCCTCCCGCGCGGCGTCGGTCAAAAAGTCGGCCGCGGCGAGCTTTTCCTCAAGGGTGTCCTGCAAAAACTGCACGTCTCCCTCGATGTTCTCCTCGCACATCTCCCGCACCGCCGCCAGCTCCCGGGCGGTCATGCCATAGCCGTTGTCCTGCCGCTCCTGCTCAAAGCGCAGGATCTCGGCGGCATAGTCGGGCAGGGTCTCCATCAGGTGAAGATAGGAGTCGAGGTCTTCTTTGGTGTAAATGTTAAAGAAGTAGAGGGTGATGGGGATGTCGGACAGCACCCCCTCGTACTCGCCCAGGGGGTTGTTGCTGAGGTAGAAGTACGCCTCGTCGCTCGGCTCGTTGACCCCCTCGCGCAGGGAGGCCTCGAGGATGTCGTAGGTGTCCTTATTCTGCTGGGAGAGCTGGCTGCGGTCAAAGCCGGTGAGGGTCTCGTACTGTGCGTCCCAGGTCTCTTGGAACTCCAAAAAATCGTCCAGCGAATAGGTGCCCCACTCGTAAAGCGCCTCGCCGAAGCCCGCGGCCTGTTTATCCGCAAACAGCTGGTTGAGGGCGGAGTCGGTGTCATCCACCAGCAGGGGCGGCAGGGTGTCCAGAAAGGCGGTAAACCGCGCGTTTTCATCCTTGCCGAATCCGCCCTGCTGGGCGCAGCCCGCGAGGCAGACGGCGGCGAGCGCCAAGGCCAGCAGCAGGGCCAGCACCCTATGCAGCATGGGTTGTTTCATGATGTCCATCTCCTTTGTGTTTTTGATACCTTGATGTGTTTGATCCTGTGCGTTTATGAGGCCCGGCGTGGCCGGGCGGTTCAGGGCTGCGGCGGGGGTGCGGGGTACTGCCGCGGGCCGAAGATCGCGCTGCCCACCCGCACCATGGTGGCCCCCTCGGCGATGGCGGCGGCAAAATCGCCGCTCATGCCCATCGAGAGGGTGTCCCACCGGGCGGTGGCGGGACAATGGGGGGCCAGCTGCTCGAACAGCCGCCGGACTGCGGCGAAGTACCGCCGGGCCTCATCTTCGCCCGCGGCGGGCGGGATAGTCATCAGCCCGCGCAGCCGCAGGTGGGGGCAGGCGGCCGCCTGCTCGAGCAGGGCGGGCAGCGCCGCGGGGGCCGCGCCGCTCTTGCTGGCCTCGCCCGCGATGTTCACCTCGAGCAGGATGTCCTGACAGAGGCCGCGGCGGGCCGCCTCGGCCTCGATGCCGCGGAGCAGCTTTTCCCGGTCGACCGACTGGATCATTTCGCAGCCGACCGCCTGGCGGATCTTGTTGGTTTGCAGGTGGCCGATCATGTGGCAGGGCTTGCCGCCGTAGGCTCCGGCGGCGGATTTTTGCACCAGCTCCTGCACATGGTTTTCGCCAAAGAGGTCCACCGCGAGGGCGGCGGCAGCGGCCACCGTTTCGGGGCCCTGCGTCTTGCTGGCGGCGCAGAGCAGCACCTCGCCCGGGCGGCGGTGGGCGGCGGCCAGCGCCGCGTCGATCTGCGCGCGCACCCGCTGCACCCGCTCGGCCATGCGCTGCCGGTCCTGCTCGGTCATGGGGGGCGCACCTCCTTTTTGGGGTTTGCCCGCGCCGGGGCCCTTCCCCTTCGGTTAAGGTTTGGGCCGCCGGGC
>DKVN01000179.1:6158-7347 GCA_002491225.1 Faecalibacterium sp. UBA7177 | reverse complement strand
TGCCCGCGCGGCCCTCGGCGGCGGCGTCCGGGATCATCTCCTGGGCGGTGACCGTGATCATGGCCCCGGCGGCCATGCTGAGCAGCCAGGGCATCCAGCCCGCCACCCAGACGGCGAGCGCCGCGGCCAGCACCCCGCCCAGCGGCTCGACCAGGCCGCTGGCGGCCCCGGCGCAAAAGCTGCGCGCCCGGCTGGCCCCGGCCTGCCGCACCGGCAGGCTGATGGCCGCCCCCTCGGGCAGGTTTTGCAGCCCGATGCCCAGGCTGAGCGCCGCCACCCCGGCCATCGCCTCGGGGCTGCCCCCGGCTGCCAGTGCCGCCGCCAGCCCCACCACCATGCCCTCGGGCAGGTTGTGCAGGGTGACCGCCAGCACAACCCGGCCGCTGTGCCCCCGGCCCCCGGCCAGCAGCTCGCCCGCCGCCTGCTCCAGCGCCATCAGCCCCACCGCGCCAAGCACAAGGCCCAGCGCGGGGGCAAGCCAGCTGTGCCCGGCGCCCATCCGGCCCGCCCGCTCGATGGCGGGCAGCAGCAGGCTCCAGACGCTGGCCGCCAGCATCACCCCCGCGGCAAAGCCCATCATGGCGCGGCGGGCCGGTTCCTTCGGCTCACCGCGCAGCAAAAACACCACCGCCGCCCCCAGTGCGGTGCACCCGCACGGAAAGGCGGTTGCCGTCAGGGCCAACAGGATCTCCTGCATGGTCAGACCACTCCCCTCTTTTGACAGGTTGGGCCGGGGCAGGGGGCTGTGCGGCCGCACCGCGCCCCGCCCCGCTTCCCCTCACTGTATGGCGGGGCGGGCGGGGATGTTCCGGCGCGGGGCGGCGGGACGGGGGGCGCCAAGGGCAGGGTTTTGCTTTTTTCGCTGCACACCGCAGGTCGGCTCTTGTCAAATTTGCGCAGGGCATGGTATACTGAATTTGATTCGGGTATTGTTCCGCTTTTTCCGGCCATCAAACGCATCCACCGAACGGTATCTGGAGGGATGAGGAGTGTCCATCTTTCATGTGATCGACCTCGCGGGCGGCATCGCGCTGTTTTTGTACGGCATGAGCATCATGGGCTCCGGGCTGGAAAAGATCGCCGGGGGCCGGATGCAGGGGGTGCTGCAAAAGCTGACCAGCTCCACTTTGCGCGGGGTGCTGCTGGGCACATTGATCACCGCCGTGATCCAGAGCAGCGCGGGCACCAT
>DKVN01000179.1:0-5822 GCA_002491225.1 Faecalibacterium sp. UBA7177 | reverse complement strand
ATGGGGGCCAACATCGGCACCACGGTCACCGGCCAGCTGATCCGCCTGGCCGACATCTCGGGCGACAGCCTGCTGTTGACCCTCGTGCAGCCCTCCACCTTCAGCCCGATCGTGGCCTTTGTGGGGGCGATCTTCTATGTCTTTTTCAAGAGCCCCAAGCGCCGCAATGTCGGGCAGATCATGCTGGGCTTCGGCATCCTGTTTACCGGCATGTTCATGATGGAGGACGCGGTGCGCCCTTTGCGGGAGAGCGAGATGTTCGTGAACCTCTTTACCCGGCTGCAAAACCCGATCCTGGGCCTGCTGGCCGGCCTTGTGGTGACGGTGGCGATCCAGTCCTCCTCGGCCAGCGTGGGCATTCTGCAGGCGCTGTCCACCACCGGGGCGGTGCATTTTTCCAACGCGGTGCCGATCATCATGGGCACCCATGTGGGCACCGCCTTTACCCCGCTGGTGGCGGCGATGGGGGCCTCCAAAAACGCCAAGCGGGCGGCGGTGATCCACCTTTACTTTAACCTCATCGGCTCGGCGGCCTTTCTGGTCATTTTGTATCTGGCTCAAGGCCTGGTGGGGCTGCCCATCTGGGATGCGGTGCTCAACAAGGGCAGCATCGCCAACATCCACACCCTTTCGAGCATTCTGGCCACCATCGCCTTTCTGCCCTTTACCGGGCTGCTGGTGCGCCTGGCCGAGCTGACCGTGCCGGACGAGGCCGGCGAGGTGCAGGAGCTGGCCCTGCCGGTGCTGGACGAGCGTCTTTTCACCAGCCCGGCGGTGGCGATCCAGCAGGCGAAGAGCGCGGTGGAGGAGATGGCCGCCCGCGCGGCCCACAACTACCGCAACTCGGTGCAGATGGCCCTCAGCTATGATGACGAGGTGGCCGCCCGGATCAACCAGCGGGAGGACCTGATCGACCGCGCCGAGGTGCTGGTGGGGGATTATCTCATCCGCATCAGCAACCAGAACCTCACGGAGGGCGAGAGCCGCGCGGTGAGCGAGCTGCTCAACTTTATCACCGAGTTTGAGCGCATCGGCGACTATGCCATCAACATCACCGAGCGCGGGGCCGAGCTGCGGGACAAGGAGCTCGCCTTCAGCGAGACGGCGCAGGGCGAGCTGCAGGTGCTGTCGAATGCGATCAGCGAGATCCTGACCCTGACGGCCGACGCCTTCCGGGACAGCGACATGGCCCCCGCCGAGCGGGTGGAGCCGCTGGAGGAGACGATCGACCAGATCTGCGAGGATCTGCGCGAGCGGCACATCGACCGGCTCAAGACCGGCTCCTGCCAGGTGGAGACCGGCATCATCTTTTTGGACGTGCTGACCAACATGGAGCGCATCTCGGATCACTGCTCCAACGTGGCCACCCGGATCATCGGCAGCGAGAGCGACGCCGCGCTCGACTCGCACCAGCTGCGCCGGGCGCTGCACGACGGCGCGATGCCCAACTACAACGAACTGCTGGAGCAGTACATGGGCAAGTACTACGCCGGGCTGAAGCAGTAAGCGCGCTCCTTTGCCGCGGGCGATGGGCTGCCCCGCGCCCGGTTTGGGGCCGCGGCGGGGGATGCGGTTTTTTGTGGGTTTGGCTGCGGTTGTTTGTACGATTGTTTGCGATATTTTGCGATAGGAGGAGGGATCGGGATGTCGATGAAGGAGTTTGTGTTTTATCAGCCCACCTACTACAAAACCTTTGGCTGCATCGGGCCGGACTGCAGCGACAACTGCTGCCATTCCTGGGTGGTGACGGTGGACAAGGCCCACTATCTGCAGTACAAGGCGGTGCAGGATCCGGATTTTCAAAAGATGTGCAAGTACGGCCTGGTGCGCACCAAGCAGGGCGGCAGCGAGCAGGACTATGCCCGCATGGCCCTGCGCACGGACGGCCGGTGCCTCTTTCAGGATGAGGACGGCGGCTGCCACATCTACCGGGTACTGGGGCCCGGCTCGCTCTGCCACACCTGCACCGTTTACCCGCGGATGGAGCACCAGTTTTTGCCCGGCCGGTGGGAGCGCAGCCTGAGCCTCTCCTGCGAGGAGGCCGCGCGGCTGGCCTTGCTGAACGGGTCTATCGTTTTTGAGACGATCCCCCACACGGTGGACTTTGCCGATGCCGAGGACCGGCGGCTGGCCGCCGCGCCATCGGTTGGGGGCCAGCACGCCGGGGAGATACAGGCCGCGCGGGAGGGCTGCATCTCCGTGATGCAGCTGCACAGCCGCCCTTTGCCCGAGCGGATCCTCTCGATCGGGCTGCTGCTGCGCCGGGTGGACCGGCTGGGCGCCGAGAACAAGCTGAGCGAGCTGCCCGCCATGGTGCAGGAGCACTGCGCACAGACCGAACAGGGCGCGTTTGCCGGGCTGTTTGACAAGATGAGCTACAGCCGCCAGGCCCACCTTTGGGCGCTGACCCTGCCCGCGCAGCATCTGGTCAAGGCGATGCGCCGCCCGGTGCTGCGCCGGGTGTGGGAGCAGCTGATGCCGCTGTGCACCATCGAGAACAGCAAGGTCACGGTGGGCCCCGAGGCGCTGGAGTTTTTGCTGCAGCAGGCCGCGCAGAAGGCCGACCCGTTTTTGCAAAGCCACACGCAGGAGATCGAGAACTACTTTGTCAACTACATCTTTTCGACCCTGTTCCCCCTGACCTACGGCAGAAGCGGGCTCTCCCCGGCCTACCACGGGGTGCTGCTGGCCGAACAGTACGCCCTGCTGCGCATTTTGTTTGCGCTGCTGGATCGGCAGGAGGGCGAGAGCGAGGAGCAGTGGCTGGTGCGGGTGGTGGTGGCCCTGGCCCGGGTGACCCAGCACTCGGATCTGGGCAACAACGTACACCGCATCGGCCAGGAAAATCAGCTGGACAGCTTGGCCTATGCCTCCTATCTGCTGCGGTGAGCGGCACCCGCCCCCAAAAAAACACCGTTATCACGCAGAAAAGCACCCCGCCTCGGGAAAGCCCGGGGCGGGGTGCTTGTATTTTTTGGGCAGCTACGGGGGGCGGGCCGGTCTGGCCGCGCGGCTGGCTGGCCGCCTGCCTTACAGCCCTCTTACAGCACGACCCCGTCCTTGAAGATCGAGATCTCCCGGAAGCCCTTTTGCTCGGTGCAGGTCTTGCGGCCGCTGGCGGTTTCGAGCACGAAATCGAGAAGGCGCTGCCCGGCCGAATCGAGCGATTCCTCCTCGGCCACCGGGCCGGCGTTGAAGTCGATCCAGCTCTGCTTTTTGGCGTAGAGGGCGTTGTTGGTGCTGATCTTGATGGTGGGGGCCGGCGCGCCGAAGGGAGTGCCCCGCCCGGTGGTGAAGAGGATGAGATGGGCCCCGGCCGCCGTGAGGGCGGTGCAGGAGACCATGTCGTTGCCCGGGCCGGACAGCAGATTGAGGCCGGGGGTGGTGACCTGCTGGCCGTAGCCGATCACGTCCGCCACCGGGGCGGTGCCGCCCTTTTGCACGCAGCCGCAGCTTTTGTCCTCGAGGGTGGTGATGCCGCCCTTTTTGTTGCCGGGGCTGGGGTTCTCGTACACCACCTGGCCGTGGCTGGTGAAGTAGTGCTTGAAGTCCTCCACCATCTTGACCGCCTTGTCGAACACCTCCCGGCTGCGGCAGCGATCCATCAGCATGGCCTCGGCCCCGAACATCTCGGGCACCTCGGTGAGCACCGTGCTGCCGCCCTGGGCGATGAGCAGATCCGAGAAGCGGCCGACGGTGGGGTTGGCGGTGATGCCGGAGAGGCCGTCCGAGCCGCCGCACTTCATGCCGATGACCAGTTTGGAGGCGGGCAGGCGCTGGCGCTGGAACTGCCCGGCGTACCCGGCCAGCTGGGCCAGCAGCTTTGCGCCCGCGGCGTATTCGTCCTCGACCTCCTGGCAGACCAGGAACTTGACCCGGTCGTCATCCCACTCGCCCAGCTCCTGCCTGAACTGGTCGAGGGTGAGGTTTTCGCAGCCGAGGCTGAGGATCAGGACGCCCCCCGCGTTGGGGTGGCGGGCCAGCGCGGCCAGCAGGCGGCGGGTCTGGGCGTGATCCTCCCCCATCTGGCTGCAGCCGAACGGATGCGGGAAGGTGTAGAGCCCGTCGATGCTGCCGGTGACAAGGTGCTGGTTTTCGGCCGCCAGCTTCTGGGCCACCGCGTTGACACAGCCCACGGTGGGGATGATCCAGAGCTCGTTGCGCACCGCGGCCCGGCCGTCCGGCCGCAGGTAGCCCAGAAAGGTGCGGGGCTCGGCCGCGGGCAGCGGGCAGGGGTGGGGGTTGTAGGTATAGGACGCCTCTTCGGACAAATTTGTCTTGACGTTCTGCACATGCACCCAGCTGCCCGCCGGGATGGCGGCGCTGGCGTGGCCGATGGCAAAGCCGTACTTGATGATGTCCTCGCCCGCTTCGATGGCACGCAGGGCGATCTTGTGGCCCTGGGGGATCGGCTCGGCGGCGGTGACGGTGAGCGCCCCGGCCGTGACCGTGTCCCCCTGCGCGATCGGGCAGAGGGCCACCGCCACATTGTCGCGGGGGTCGATCTGGATGGTCTTTCTCATGGTGTTTGCCTCCTTGCCCGCGGTTTACAGGCAGCTTTTGTAGGCCTCGTAGGCGCCTTTTTCGAGGATGAGGGCGAGGTCCGCCTCGACCGCCGCGGCAAAGCCGGGCAGCTCGGTGAGGTCGCGGCCCCACATCCCGGTGTTTTTGAGCACCGCCTCGGCCAGCGCGGCGGGGGCGTCGCTTTTGTGCTGCCAGTAGAAATCGAGCACCCAGGCGTCGTCCATCACCTTGTAGGCATCCCCGGCCGGGCGGCGGCAGCAGAGGGCGTTTTCCTCTTTGCTCTCGATGTGGCAGCCGTAGAAGGCGATGAGGGCGGCGAGGCTCATGGTGAGGCAGCGGGGCAGCGCGCCCTTTGCCTCGATGTAGCCCTCGAGGCTGGGCTGCACCCGGGCCCGCCACTTGCTGGTGGAGTTGAGGCTGATCGAGAGCAGCTCGTGGTCCACAAAGGGGTTGTTGAACCGGTCGGCCACCGCGGCGGCAAACTCGTCCAGCTCGGCCCTGGGCAGCGGCAGGGTGGGGATGATCTCCTCGTAGATGGCCTTGTTCATAAAGCCGCGGATGACCTCGTCCTGCATGCAATTGCGCACGATGTTCTGCCCGGCGAGATAGGCCCCCAGCACCATGCTGGTGTGCGCGCCGTTCAGAATGCGCACCTTGCGCTTTTTGTAGGGGGTGACGTCGTCGGTAAAGATGACCGGCAGCCCGGCTTTGGCAAAGGGCAGCTCGTCGGCCAGGCTCTGCGGGCCCTCGATGACCCAGAAGCCGAACACCTCGCCCACGTCGAGCAGCTGGTCGTGGTAGCCCAGCTCCTCCTCAAGCTTTGCCGCCGCGGCGGCGTCCCGGATGCGGCCGGGCACGATGCGGTCGACCAGGGTGGAGCAGAAGATGCAGTTGGCCTTGACCCAGGCGGCAAACTCCGCGGGCAGGGCCCAATCGGCAATGTGCTTGTCGACACAGGCGGCGAGCTCTTTGCCGTTGTTGTCGATCAGCTCGCAGGAGAGGATCACCAGGCCCTTGTCGGCCGCGCCGGAAAAGGCGGTGTACCGCTCGTACAAAAAGCGGGTGAGCTTGGCCGGGAAGCTGGCCGGGGGGGTGTCCTCAAAACGGGAGGCGGGGTCGTAGACGATGCCGGCCTCGGTGGTGTTGCTGACGATATAGCGCAGGTCGGGGTTGTGGGCCACCGCGAGCAGGGCGGCGTAGTCCTCATAGGGGTTGAGGCAGCGGGAGACGCAGCTGATCACCCGGCGGTCGTCCACGGCCCTGCCGTTTTCGCTGCCGCGCAGCAGCAGGGTGTACAG
>DKVN01000166.1:6351-18507 GCA_002491225.1 Faecalibacterium sp. UBA7177 | reverse complement strand
CAAATTCCGATTTATCGCCGAAGCCGATATAACACCGCACCCACTGAAAGGCAATTGCCTCTCAGCGGGTGCTGGCTTGCGTATGGGTTTTGGGGGGCCCTTCTGCCCTTACAGCTTCTCGACCACGCCCTTGGTCTCGCGGGCGATCATCAGTTCCTCGTTGGTGCAGATCACCAGGGTGCGCACCCGCGCGCCCCAGGCGGTGATGTCGGTCACATCGTCGTTGCAGGCGCGGTTCTTCTCGGTGTCGATGCGGATGCCGAGATAGTCCATGTGGTGGCAGATCTTGGCGCGCGCGATGTCGTCATGCTCGCCGATGCCGCCGGTAAAGACCAGACAGTCAAGGCCGCCCATCGCGGCGATGTACGCGCCCACCAGCTTCTTGATCTGGTAGTTGAGCATGTCGCTGGCCAGCTGGGCGCGGGGGTTGCCCTCGGCCGCGGCCTTCTCGACATCCCGCTTGTCGCTCGAAACGCCGGAAACGCCCAAAAGCCCGCTTTTTTTATTGAGGATCTCATCCAGCTGGTGGCCGGTGATGTCCAGCGTGTACTTGAGGAAGTTGACCGCGCTGGGGTCAATATCGCCGCAGCGGGTGCCCATCATCAGGCCGGCCAGCGGGGTCAGGCCCATGCTGGTGTCCAACACCTTGCCCATGTCCACCGCCGCGATCGAGCTGCCGTTGCCCAGGTGGCAGGTGATGATCTTGAGCTCCTCCGGGCGGCGGCCCATAAACTCGGCCGCCCGCAGGCTGACATACTTGTGGCTGGTGCCGTGGAAGCCGTACCGGCGCACCCCGTACTTTTCGTAATACTCATAGGGCAGCGCGTACATGTAGGCCTTGGGGGGCATGGTGCTGTGGAAAGCGGTGTCGAACACCGCGACGTTCGGGGTGCCGGGGAAGACGTGCTGGGCCGCCCGCAGCCCCAGCACGGTGGCGGGGTTGTGCAGCGGGGCCAGGGGAGAAAGATCCTCGATGGTCTTGATGATCTCCTCGGTGGCAAGGCAGCTCTCGCGGATCTTTTCGCCGCCATGCACCCCGCGGTGGCCGATGGCATTGATCTCGCTCTTGTCGCTGATCACCTTGCCCGCGCCGGTGGTCATCATCTCGACCACCTTGTTGAACGCCTCGGTGTGGGTGGGGAAAGGGCACTCCACCGTCTGCTTGTTGTTGCCCGCCTGGTGGGTGATGGTGCCGCCGTCCATGCCGATGCGCTCGCACAGGCCCTTGCACAGCACCTTTTCGCCGTCCATGTCGATCAGCTGATACTTCAGCGAGGAAGAACCGCAGTTGATCACGAGAATCTTCATTCTTTTTTTCCTCCTGTCGCTCTCGGCCCCCGCCCGAACCGAATCAGGGCCGGGCAGAGCCGGAAATTCCATTTTTGGGGGCCAAACATTGTTTGGCGTACAAAATTATTATATAATAGAGAAAATCGGGTGTAAAGCCAAAACGCACTATGTTTTTTTTATAACAGGTGGCGGGGCGAGACGGGCAGTCCCGGGGTGGCCGGGGTGCCGGTGCCGCGGGGCGCAGCCTGCGCGCGGGCTGCCCCGGAGCGGCCGGAGTGCCGGGACTGCCGATGTTGTCTGGGGGCCGCTGGGCCGCCGCGGGCTGCCGAAAAGCCGCCGGGCCGCCGAACCGTCCCGGCCCCGCCGCCGCAAAAACCGCCCAAAGGAGGGATGACCCGGTGCGCATCGTGGGCGTAATTGCCGAATACGACCCCTTCCACACCGGGCACGCCTGGCAGCTGGCCCGGCTGCGGCAGCTTGGGGCCGAGCGGGTGGTGGTCTGCCTCTCCGGCCCGGTGGTGCAGCGGGGCACCGCGGCGATGCTGCCCCCGGCGGTGCGCACCGAGGCGGCCCTGCGCTGCGGGGCCGACCTTGTGCTGGCCCTGTCCGCCCCCTGGGCCTGCGCCAGCGCCGAGGGCTTTGCGGCGGGCGGAGTGGCGGTGCTGTCGGCGCTGGGCTGCGTGGATACGATCGCCTTCGGGGCCGAGCACCCGGACACCGCCGCCCTCCTGCGCCTGGCCGCCGCCCTCGAAAGCCCCGCCTTCGCCGCCGCGCTGCAAAAGGTGCAGGCCGCCGCGCCCGGCCGCCCCTTCGCCGCGGTGCGGGCCGCCGCCGCCGAACAAATTTGCCCCGGCGCGGCCGCGCTGCTCAGCCATCCCAACGATACCCTCGCCGTCGAGTACTGCCGCGCCCTCCTGCGGCAGGGCAGCGCCCTCGCGCCGCTGGCCCTGCCCCGGATGGGCGCGGCCCACGACGCCGAAACGCCCGCCGCCCCCGGCTTTGCCAGCGGCAGCTTTTTGCGGGCCGGGATCCGCAAGGCGGGCGTTGGGCCCCTCGCGGCATACCTGCCCCCCGCCGCCCTGCCGCTCTGCCAGCAGGCCGAGGCCGAGGGGGCGCTGCTCGACGCGCGCGCCTTCGACATCGCGGTGCTCTCCCGCCTGCGGGCGCTGACCCCCGCGCAGCTGGCCGCCGTGCGCGGCTGCACCGAGGGGCTGCAGCACCGGCTGGCCGCCGCGGTGCGCGGCGCGGGCAGCCTCGAGGCGCTCTACGCCGCCGCCAAGACCAAGCGCTACGCCCATGCCCGGCTGCGGCGGCTGGCGCTGGACGCGGCCCTCGGGTATACCGCCGCCCTGCCCGAACTGCCGCCCTATCTGCACATCCTGGGGGCCCGGCGGGAGGCGCTGCCGCTCTGTAAAACAGCCGCGCTGCCCTGCGGTGTCTCGCTGGCGAACCTTGCCCGCCAAAGCCCCGCCGCCGCCGCGGTGGCCAAAGCCGAGGCCGCCGCCGCCGACCTTGCCGCCCTCTGCCGCCGCACCCCGGCCCCGATGGGCCTTTGCTACACCCAAAAGCCGGTGATCCTGTGAGGGGCGGGGCCGCCCGCCGCCGCTGCCTTTTCGCGACTCTTTTGCTGCCTTTTTGCGCCCCTTTTCAAAATACAGCCCCCGCTGCGCAAAAAAGCCTTGCACCCACGCACCCTTTGTGCTACAATAGATAGGCGTTAGTGTCCGCTGGATCCATCAGCGGGGTTAATGGCATACATTAAACGGGCGGTCCTCTGCCGCGTCTGCCGTGCAGCGCCGGGCATGAACGTCATAAAAAATGGAGGAACAAAACAAATGGACGCAATGCAAAAGATCACCGAGGGCATGGTCAAAGAGAACCGCCCCCAGTTTTCCGTCGGCGACACCGTGCGTGTCTCGGTGCGGATCAAGGAGGGTGAGCGCGAGCGCATCCAGGCCTTTGAGGGCACCGTCATCGCCAAGAAGCACGGCGGGGTTGCCGAGACCTTCACCGTGCGCCGCACCTCCTACGGCGTGGGTGTCGAGCGTGTCTTCCCGGTCAACTCGCCCTTTGTCGAAAAGGTCGACGTGATCCGCCGGGGCAAGGTTCGCCGCGCGAAGCTCTTCTATCTGCGCGGGCGCACCGGCAAGGCCGCCAAGGTCAAGGAACAGCTTTGATGATCGCAGAAAAGGGGGACAATTTCGATTGTCTCCCTTTTTCTGTCATTTGATGAATTTCAGCTTGCCATAAATCGAGCGGGCGGCTTCGCATGACGCCGCCCGTGGAGAGGGCCGCCGCGCCCAACGCGCGCCGCAGCCTTGAGAGGACAGGGAACAATGGACGAAAACCGGCAAAAGGACGAAAACGAAAAGCTCACCCCCGAGGCCGCCCGCCGCGCCCGCAACCAGAACATGCTCGAATGGTACGACGCGCTGGTGTTTGCGCTGGCGGTGCTGGTGGCCTTTTTCATCCTGGTGGCGCGGGTGGTGGCGGTGGACGGCTCGTCCATGCTGCCCACCCTCACAAACGGCGACCGCCTGATTCTGCGCAGCGCGGGCTACCGCCCGGCCGCCGGGGACATCGTGGTGATCGACAGCTACATCAACTACGGCCGCCCGCTGGTCAAGCGGATCGTCGCGCTGGCGGGGGACACGGTCGAGATCGACCCCGAGGCCGGGGTGGTGCTGGTCAACGGCCAGCCGCTCGCCGAGCCCTACGCCGCCGAGCCCACCACCGAGCTGGGGGACATGGCCTTCCCCGCGGTGGTGCCCGAGGGCAGCGTCTTTGTCATGGGCGACAACCGCCAGCACTCCACCGACAGCCGCTTTTCCAGCGTCGGCTTTATCGACGAGCGGGATATTTTGGGCAAGGCGATCTTCCGGGTCTTCCCGCTCGGCCGGGCGGGGTGGCTGGCATGAACGGCGACGGGGTCAACCGGCGCAGCATCCAGTGGTTCCCCGGCCACATGGCCAGGACCCTGCGCCAGATGCGCCAGGACGTGCGCGGGGTGGACGCGGTGCTGCTGCTGCTGGACGCCCGCATCCCCCACAGCAGCCTCAACCCGGAGCTTGAGCGGATCGCCGCCGCCAAGCCCCGGCTCTATGTGCTGAACAAGGCCGACCTCGCCGACCCCGCGCTCACCGCCCGGTGGGTGCGCTGGTTCCGGGCCAGCGGGGCCGGGTGCGTGGCCATCAGCGCCAAGGAAAAGGGCGGGGCCGCCGCAGTGCGCCGCGCGGTCGATGAGGCGCTGGCCGGGCTGCTGGCCCGCAACGCCCAAAAGGGCATCACCGGCGGCCGGGTGCGGGTGATGGTGGCCGGCATCCCCAATGTGGGCAAATCCACCTTCATCAACAGCTTTGCCGGGGCCGCCCGTGTCGCCGCGGCCGACCGGCCCGGCGTCACCCGCGGCAAGCAGTGGATCACCGCCGGCCGGTACGACCTGCTCGACCTGCCCGGCGTGCTCTGGAACAAGTTCGACAGCCTCGAGACCGCCTCGAACCTCGCCTTCATCGGCTCGATCCGGGACGACATCCTCGACCTGGAGGAGCTCGCCGCCGGGCTGCTGGCCCAGATGAGCGAGGTGTATCCCGACCGGCTGGCTGCCCGCTACAAGCTCACCGAGGCCCAGCTAACCCTGCCCGCCTGGCAGCTGCTGGAGGAGATCGGCCGGGCCCGCGGCATGCTGATGCGGGGCGGCGAGGTGGACACCGCCCGGGCCGCCGCCATGCTGATGGACGAATTCCGCGCCTGCCGCTGGGGGCGGATCACCCTCGAGCGCCCGCCCGAGGCCGCGGCGGACGCCGGGCCGGACGCGCCGGACGAAGCCGCGCAGCCTGCGCCGGGCGGCGAAGCGCCGGAGCCGGAGCCCCAGACGGCGGACACTGCGCCGGACGCCCCGGCCGACCCCGCAAAGGAGGCAGAGGGATGACAAGCGACGCGCTGTACGCCTACGACGCCGGCCTGCGGGCGGCCCACGGGGCCTTCTGCGGGGTGGACGAGGCCGGGCGGGGCCCGCTGTGCGGCCCGGTCTGCTGCGCCGCCGTCATCCTTGACCCGGCCGACCCCATCGAGGGGGTCAACGATTCCAAAAAGCTCAGCGAATCGAAGCGCGAGGCCCTGTACGGGGAGATCGCCCGCCGGGCGATTGCCTGGCACGCGGTGCTCATCGGCCCGGAGGTCATCGACGAGATCAACATCCTGCAGGCCACGATGGAGGGGATGCGCCAGGCAGTGGCCGGGCTGCGGCCGCGGCCCGCGTTCGCCCTCATCGACGGCAACCGCTGCCCCGAACAGCTCGGTCTGCCCTGCGAGAGCCTCATCAAGGGGGACGCGACCTCGGCCAGCATCGCGGCGGCCTCGATCCTCGCCAAGGTCACGCGGGACCGGTATATGCGCGAACTGGATGCCCAGTACCCCCAGTACCAGCTGGCCAGGCACAAGGGCTACGGCACCGCGCTGCACTACGAGATGCTAAAAAAATACGGTATAGCGCCCTTTTACCGGCGCAGCTTTTTGAAAAAGTGGCTGGCCCAACAGGCCGAGGCCGGTAGCAGGAGCGGGGCCGAAATTAGGACCGAAATCAAACCCGCAGCCGCCCCCAAAGCCGCCTCCGCAGCCAGCTCCGGCCACCCCGGCACAGATGGCTGAGCGCAGCAGGGCCGCGGCCTTTGGCCGCCGGGCCGAGGCGGCGGCCGCCCGCTACTACCAGCAGCGGGGCTGCCGGCTGCTGGCCCACAACTACCGCACCCGGCTGGGCGAGCTGGATCTGGTGCTGCTCGAGGGCGGCACCCTCGTGATCGCCGAGGTCAAGGCGCGGGCCGGGTACGACACCGGCTGGGGCAGCCCCGGCGCGGCGGTCGGCCCGGCCAAGCAGCGGCGGCTGTTGGCGGCGGCGCGGCAGTACCTGCAAACCTCGCCCTACCGGGAGCTGCCGGTGCGGTTCGATGTGGTCGAGGTCACCCCGGCCCCCGCGGGGGGCTTCGCGGTGCACTGCATCCGGGCCGCCTTTGAGGGGTAGGCGCGGGACGCCATATATAAAAGGAAAAAGCCCGGCGAAAGCCGCCGGGCCGATCGGGACACGGGCCGTCAGGCCCCAAAGAGGGGATGAGCGAGAGATGGAGTATACAAGCACGCGGGATGCCTCCCGCAGGGTCAGCGCGGCGCTGGCCATCGCGCAGGGCCTGTCGGACGAGGGCGGGCTGTTCGTGCCGGTGAGCTTCCCCAGGGTGGAGCTCGCCCCGCTGCTCGGGCTGGACTACCCGGCCCTCGCCGCGGTGGTGCTAAGCCAGTACCTCACCGATTACGACCCCGCCTTTTTGCGCGCGGCCGCCGACGCGGTCTACGGCAGCGCCTTTGGCGGCAGGGCCGGGCGGCTGGCGCCGGTGTCCGAGGGGGTCTACTCGCTCGAGCTCTGGCACGGCCCCACCTGCGCCTTCAAGGATTACGCGCTCCAATTGATGCCCCGGCTGCTGGTCGAGGCCAAGCAACTCCTGCACCGCACCGAGACCACCCTCGTGCTGGTGGCCACCTCGGGCGATACCGGCAAGGCGGCGCTGGCCGGGTATCAGGACCTCGAGGGGGTGCGGGTGGCGGTCTTTTACCCCACCGGCGGCACCAGCGAGATCCAGCGGCTGCAGATGGCCACCCAGGAGGGGAACAACCTCGCGGTCTTTGCGGTGCGCGGCAACTTCGACGACGCCCAAACCGGGGTCAAGCGCGCCTTTACCGACCCGCGGCTCGCCGCGGATTTGGCCGCGCGCGGGGTGCGCCTCTCCAGCGCCAACTCGATCAACTTCGGCCGCCTCGCCCCCCAGATCGTCTATTACTTCTGCGCCTACGCCCAGCTGGCAAAGCAGGGGGCGGTGCAGCCCGGCCAGCCGGTGGATTTCTGCGTGCCCACCGGCAACTTCGGGGACATCCTCGCCGGGTGGTACGCCAGGCAGATGGGCCTGCCGGTGGGGCGGCTGGTCTGCGCCTCCAATCAAAATAAGGTGCTCACCGATTTCTTCGCCACCGGCCGTTACGATGCCCGCCGGGAGTTTTACAAAACCGAGTCCCCCTCGATGGACATCCTCGTCTCCTCCAACTTAGAGCGGCTGCTCTGGCACCTCTCGGGCAGCGACGCGGCGGTGCGCGGCTGGATGGAGCAGCTTGCCGGCACCGGGGCCTACACGGTCAGCGAGGAGGTCAAGGCGAAACTGCAAGCGGATTTTGCCGCCGGATGCGCCACCGACGCCGAGGCCGCGGCCGAGCTGCGCCGCCGCTACGAGCAGGACGGCTACCTCTGCGACACCCACACCGCCGTCGCCTTCAAGGCGGCGCGGGAGCAGCGGGGGAAAGCGCCGATGGTGGTCTTGTCGACCGCAAGCCCCTTCAAGTTCCCGCGGGCGGTGCTCACCGCGCTGGGCAAGGAGGCCCCGGCGGACGATTTCGCCGCCATGCAGGCCCTGCAGCAGCTCACCGGGGCCGAGGCCCCGGCCGCGCTGGCGGGCCTCAAACAAAAGCCGGTGCGCTTTACCCAGGTCATCGAGCCGGGCGAAATTTCCGGCGTCACGCTGGCGCAGGGCTGAACCCGCCTGCGCCGCACACGAACACACAAACCAAAAAGGCCCGGGGCGGAGCCAAGGGGGTCGCTGCCCCCTGTGCGCCGCCGCCGGGCTTTTTCGCGTTTACTGCCTGCTTAAACCTCCGAGAAGGTCTCGCACATGGTCTCCTCGGGGTGCAGCGAGCGGTTGGTCACGTTGATCTGCCCCGCGGTGCAGCAGCAGTCGCCGTTGTTGTGCACGCAGTGGGTCACGTCGCAGTGGATGCCGTTGAGGATGGGATCCTGATGTTCCATCGGTAATGCCTCCCTGTCTGGTCGTATTTGGTCGCGTATTTTGGCCTGCTCTCAGCAGGCAGTAGTTAGTATAACCGCCGGGCGGCAGGGTATCCCGGCGGGTGAAAGGAAAATCCATGGCAATTTTTGTGATCGGCGATCTGCACCTCTCGCTCGGGGCGGACAAACCGATGGACGTTTTCCGCGGCTGGCAGGGCTATGTAGAGCGGCTCGAGGCCAGCTGGCGGGCCCAGATCACCCCCGAGGACACGGTGGTGCTGGCGGGGGACACCAGTTGGGCGATGAAGCTGGAGGACACCGCGGCCGACTTTGCCTTTTTGCAAAGCCTGCCGGGCAAAAAGCTGCTCGTCAAGGGCAACCACGATTACTGGTGGAACAGCGCCGCCAGGATGCGGGCCTTTTTCACAGCGCAGGGTTTTGACAGCCTCGCCATCCTGCACAACAACGCCTACGAGGTCGAGGGGGTCGCCCTCTGCGGCACCCGCGGCTGGATGATCGACGCCGCCGACCCGCAGGACGAAAAGGTCCGCGCGCGGGAGCAGGGCCGTCTGAAGGCGAGCCTCGCCGCCGCCGCGCCGGGCTGCGAGAAGCTTGCCTTCCTGCACTACCCCCCGGTGGCTCCCGGCGGCACGGCCGAGGGCATGGTGGCCCTGCTGCATGAGTATGGGGTGCGCCGCTGCTACTACGGCCACCTGCACGGCGCGGCCATCCGCACCGCCCGGCAGGGCCTCGTGGACGGCATCGAGTACCGCCTCATCTCGGCCGACGCCCTTAACTTCTGCCCCCTGCGCCTCCCGGCGGCCACCGCCGCGCCGCAGGCCGCCGACACGCCGTAACCCCACCCCGCGTTCGCCCCCGCCCGCGCAGCCGCAGAGAAAAGAACAGGATGTGACCCCCATGAAACCAAAAGCGGCGTTTTCGCTCTCGCTCCTGCTCGTCCATCGTTTGGGCTGCTGCTGGCCGTTTGCCGTGATGGCCATTGGTATGCTCCTCTTTTACAGGCAAACCGAACAAAAAAGCCGGAAGCAAAGTGAGGCAAAGCCATGAAGAACCCCCCGAACCGGCCCATCCTAAAAGCCGTCTCAAACGGCCTGCTGCTTGCAGCGGCGGCGTTGGTGCTTGCGGGTCTGGGCCTTTTGCTGCTGCTTTGGCAGCTTGTGCCGAGCCCGCCCTCGCAGCAGGAGATCTGCGGCCTTGTGCTGAAAAACCGGGAGGATTTGGAAACGATCGTGGCGGAGCTGCAAAGCCTCGACGCGCACTGGATCTCGGTGGACGCAGAGGAGATGCGCACATACGAGCGCTTCGGTCTGATGCCAAACGGAACTTATTACCCGACAGGGGAACAAGCGGCCCTGCCCACCGGCGAGCAGCTCGGGCGCTGCCTGCAGGAAATGAAGCTGGCCAATATCGACTATCGTCTTTATGAGGACGATGCGATCGAGCTGGCCGCGTTTTTCTGGGATTGGGGCACCGGCTGCTACTGGGCAACCCCCGACGCCCCCACCGAAAAGGCATACACCTCCCACCACGCCATGACCCCCTCCGGCAGCGGCTGGGCCTATGAGGAGGGCGGCACCCGCTACTACACCGAGAAAATCTGCGAACACTGGTATTTTTTTGAGGTGGCCTCCTGAGCAAAGACGAGAGCGGCAGCAGCCAGGGCTTTTGCTGTTGTGGTGAACCCCGGATCATTGGAAAACCCATACACAACAGCGCGGCCCCCTCTCCCCACGGCGGGGAGAGGGGGCCGCGTGCTGTTGTGTTTTGGCGTTATGGCTTTATTGTGGTGAGCCGGGCCCCTGCGTGCTTGTGCAGCTATTGCCGCCGCCCGCGCAGCCGGAGCCGCCCGAACACGAATCGCAGCCTGCGCAGGAATCACAGCCGCCCCTGGCCCTTGCCTTGCGGCGGCGCAGCAGAATCCGCCGCGCCGCCCAAATCGCGTACAAAGCCAGCGCGGCCAGAATCAGCCCTTCAACGAAAAGCCCCACGGCGGCCCCTCCTCTCATGGTATTGAATAACGCCCGCGCTCATATTCAAATCAGCAGCAGCCCGACCCGGTAGACCAAAAAGGTCACCAGCCAGGCCACCGCCACCTGAAAGACGGTGACAAAGCCGGTCCACCGCCAGCTGCCGGATTCCCGGTGGATGGTGGCGAGGGTGGCCGCGCAGGGCACATACAAAAGGCAGAAGACCATCAGGCAAAACGCGTTGAGCGGCCCAAACCCGATGCTGCCCAGCACCTCGGAGAAGGCGGCCATCCCGGCGGCCGAGTTGGCGTTGCCGATGCCGAACAGCACCGCGCAGCTCGACACCACCACCTCCTTGGCCGAGATCCCGGCGATCAGGGCCACCGCGATCTGCCAGAAGCCGAGCCCGATCGGCGCAAAGAAGGGCACCATCCACCGCCCGAGGATCGCCCCGAATCCGTCGGCCATGTCGGCGGCGTAGCCCGAGGGCCCAAAGTTGAGCAGCGCCCAGATCAGCAGGGTGGCCACAAAGATGGTGGTGCCCGCCTTGCCGAGGTAATCCTTCACCTTATCCCACACATAGATGCCCACCGTGCGGGCGTCCGGCAGCTTATATTCGGGCAGCTCGATCAGCAGGTAGTTCACCGCCCGCTTGCGGTCCAGCAGGTGCAGCACCACCGACACCAGCATCGCCACCAGAATGCCGATCAGGTACATCGAGTAGGCGGCCAGCATCGCGTACCGCCCAAAGAACATCTCGGAAAAGAGGATGTAGATGGTGAGCCGGGCGTTGCAGCTCATAAAGGGGGTCACCAGCATCACCTTGTAGCGGTCCCGCTTGCTCTCCAGCGCGCGGGAGGCCATCAGGGCCGGCACCGTGCAGCCAAAGCCGAGCAGCATCGGGATAAAGGCCCGGCCGGACAGCCCAAGCCTGCCCATCACCCCCTCCATCACATAGGCCACCCGGGCCATATAGCCGCTGTCCTCCAAAAAGGCCAGTGCCAAAAAGAGGATGCAGATGTTGGGCAAAAAGGTGACGATGGTGCCCACCCCGCCGATGATCCCGTCGATCACCAGCGAGCGCACCATCTCGCTCACCCCCAGCGCCGCGAGGCCCTGTTCGGCGGCCAGCGAGACGAAATCGATGCCCTGCTCGAACCAGCCCTTGATCCAGTCCCCCACCGCAAAGGTGAGGAAGAACACCAGCGCCATGATGCCCAAAAACACCGGGATGCCCCAGACGCGGTGGGTGAGCAGACTGTCCAGCCGATCGGTCAGCTGGTCCTGCCGCTGCTTGTGCAGCAGCACCTCGTCGATGACCTCCCCGATAAAGCCGTACTTCTCGTTGATGATCTGCGCCTCGTGGTCGACATCCGTGATGCCGGGCAGACTGATGGGGTAGCGCTCGCAGAGCTCCTTGTCCTTTTCCAGCAGCTTGATGGCCTGCCAGCGCGGGTTGGTGAGGGCGGGGTCGGCCTCGCGCAGGGCCGGGATCAGCTTGTCGATCATATCCTCGATCTCGTCCGAGTAGACCATCGCGTACTCCTTGTGATGGTCGTGCCCGTGCTGGCCGGTGTGCTTGTGCTGGTGGATCAGCTGGTCGTGGGCGCCCTCCCGGTGGTGGGCCGCCGCGTGCAGCAGGGCGCTCAGCCCGGTGCGCTTGCGGGCGCAGACCGGGATCACCGGGATGCCCAGCATCTCGGGCAGGCGGTGGAGGTCGATCTCCATGCCGCGCTTTTCCACAATGTCCATCATGTTCAGGGCCATAACCACCGGCTTGCCCAGCTCGAGCAGCTGTAAGGTGAGGTAGAGGCTGCGCTCAAGCGCCGAGGCGTCCACCACGTTGATGATGACATCCACCTCGTCGCTGAGGATGAACTGCCGCGAGACGGTCTCCTCCATCGTGTAGGAGGTGAGGCTGTAGGTGCCGGGCAAATCGACCAGCCGGATGTTGAGGTCATGCTCCCGGATGGCCCCCTCCACCTTTTCCACCGTCACCCCCGGCCAGTTGGCCACCTTGAGGTTGGCCCCGGTGTAGGCGTTGAAGAGGGTGGTCTTGCC
>DKVN01000166.1:0-6054 GCA_002491225.1 Faecalibacterium sp. UBA7177 | reverse complement strand
GTCTTGCCGCAGTTGGGGTTGCCGATGAACCCAATGGTCATGTCCTGGTTCATGCCGCCTCACCCGCCTTTCGCACCGTGATCTTCTCGGTGATCTGATACCCCAGCGCAAACCGGCTGCCCCGCAGCCGGATGATCAGGATGCCCCTGCCCTTGCGGTTCAGCACCGTGATCTCGGTTTGCAGGGTCATGCCCAGCGCCTCCAGCCGCCGCTCGATCTCAAACGGCAGGTCGATCTGTTCCACCACGCAGCGCTCGCCCACTGCGGCGTCCTTTAACAGCATATGCGTTTCTCCCTCTCCCTCTTGTTCCCGTTTGCCTTTTTGCCGATCCCCGGCGCGCTGCGCCGGAAACCGCCTGTTCCCTCTATGCCAAAGCCCGTTTTGGGGGCCTTTGCAGTTTTTGTGTGAGCGGGGCGCTTAACCCCACAGCAGATACCCGCACAGCCCCAAAAACAGCAGCGCCAGCACCACCGCGCAGAGAATCACCCGCAGCCCGGGGCCCTGCCGCTTGCCGCGGGCACGTTTTGCGCTGCCGCGGAGGGTCGGCTGCTGGGCGGCATAGGCCGCGCGCGCCTGCCCTGCCGTGCCGCGCCCGGCGTTGGCGCTCGTTTTGGGGCTCTGGGGCGGGCGGGCCGGGGCAGCGTTTGCCGCCCACCGGGCCGCGCGCGCTTTACGCGCCTGGTACAGCAGGGCCAGCGGGTCCTCCCGCGCCAGCACCCGCTGGTGAAAGCCGCGCAGCTGCGCGAGGTCTGCGTCGGTGCAGTCCCCCCCGCCGGGCTCGTGGGCAATCTGGTTGCGCAGCCAGCGCAGGTGCTTGAGGGCGTAGTAGTCGTCCTGCCAGCCCGGCACCCGCTGCTTGCCCTCGTCCTCGGCGGCCTGCATCTGCTCGATGTACTCGCTCACCCCGCGCTCGGCCGCAAGCATCTCCCGGCAGAGCGCGTCGGTGCGCTTGTACTCCTCAAAAAAGGTCTCCTGCAGCCGCTGCATCCGCCGCCCTCCCGTCCGCTTTCGTCTGTACAGGTCGATTATACGGCGATTTTGGCGGGTTGTAAAGGGCGTTTTGCAGGTCAGAAAAAGGAAAAAAGCACCGCCGTCCGGAATGTTGGGCAGCGGCGCATTAAGGTATTGAGAATATGAAACATCCGCTCAGGCCGGGCGCAGCGCGGGCAGTCGTTTTTGCAGCGCGCCCGCCAAGGCCAGCGCCGCCGCGCCCTTGCAGGCGTCCGGCACTATAAAGGGGAAAACGCAGGCGACAAGGCTCTGCAGCAGGGGGGTGCCGGTCACCGCCATAAACCAGGCAGTGCCAAAGCCGTACAGCACGGCCAGCGAGGCCGCAACGCTCAGCGCCAGCGCCCAGGGCCGCCCGCTGCGCTTTTTGGCCAGCGCAACCAGCAGCGCCATCACCGGGTAGGCCAGCAGATAGCCGCCGGTCGGCCCAAACAGCGCCGCCGGGCCCGAGCGGAAATTGCTGATCACCGGCAGCCCCATCCCCGCGAGCGCGAGGTAGACCGCCACCGCCCCGGCGGCGTAGCCTGGCGAGAGCATCGCCCCGGCGTAAAACACCCCAAAGACCCCCAGGGTCAGGCTCACCGGGCCGATCACCACCGACCAGGGCGAGATGACGCAGAGCAGCGCCGCGCAGAGCGCCGCGTTCACCATCGCGCGGGTGCGGGACGGTGTGTTGGTGTGGCTTGCCATGCCTGTTCCCCCTCTTGTTCCTTGGCTGTGTGACTGCCAAAAAGGTCAGCGCTCCTCGATGGTATAGGTAAAGCCGTACTCGGCCTGCAGCGCCTTGACCTGCTCCTCGGTGTCCTCGATAAAGGTGGGCTCGTAGACGCTGCGGCCGTTGTGGGCCTTCTTGTACTCCTCGACAATGGCGTTCAGCTTGTCCCAGGCCTCCTGGCTGCGGGCGTCGTCGGCCTGCTCGCCAAAATTGATGATAAACTCGCGATGTTTGGGGATCCGCGCTTTCATGGGTGATTCCTCCTGTTTTTGTGTTGTTTTTGGAATGCGGGCGGCGTTTCAGCCGGATCATTCCCGCCCCGCGTTTGACAGGCCGGGGCAGGGGAGCGGTCGGCCTTTTTTGGCAGGGCGGTCCTTTGCGGCCGCTATTCCGCCAGCCCAAACAGCCGCCGGGCGTTCCGGTCGGTGCTGCGCAGCAGCCCGGCCGCCGGTACCCCCCGCAGTTCGGCCAAAAAGGCCGCCGTGTGGGCGATCAGGCCGGAGTGGCACCGCTGTCCCCGGCAGGGCTCGGGGGCCATGTAGGGGCAGTCGGTCTCGAGCAGCAGGGCCTCCTCGGGCAGGGCCGCCGCGGCCTTTACTGCCCGCTTGGCCCCCTTGAAGGTGGCCGCCCCGCCAAACCCGATGTACATGCCCTGCCTTGCCAGCCAGAGCGCGTCCTCGGCGCTGCCGCTAAAGCAGTGCAGCACCCCCTTGGGCTGATACTTTCGCAGCAGGGCGTAGGTGTCGGCGTGGGCCTCGCGGTCGTGCACGATGATGGGTTTGTCCAGCTCGAGCGCCAGCCGCAGCTCGGCCTCAAACAGGGCCAGCTGGGCCTCCTTCGGCACCGGCCAGTGGTAGTCCAGCCCGCACTCGCCGATGGCCACCACCCGCTCGTCCTCATACAGGGGGCGCAGGGCGGCCAGCTCGGCCCTCCAGTCGCCGCCAAACTGGGTTTGGGTGGCGGCGTCTTCCTCGATCAGGCTCTCGGGGTGGATGCCCACCGCCGCCCAGACAAACGGGTATCGGTGGGCCAGCGCCACCGCCGCGCGCCCGGTCTCGAGATGGGTGCCGCACTCGATGACGCCCGCCACCCCCAACCCCGGCAGGCTGGCCAGCAGCTCATCCCGGTCCCGGTCAAACTGATGGCTAGTATAGTGGGCGTGGCTGTCAAAGATGGGCCCGGGGGCCGGGGTGGCCGTTGGGCCGCTCTGCGCGGCCTCCGGCGCACCGACGTCCGGCGCGGCGCGGTTTGGCTCGTTCACACTCATACCGCCGCCGCTCATCCCAGCAGGCTGCCGGGCTTGACGCTGTCGGGCAGGGTCACCACCGTCACGTTGTCCTCGTCGTCCTCGGCCGAGAGGATCATCCCCTCGCTGAGGTACTTGCCCTTCATCATCGGGCGGGGGGCCAGGTTCGCCACGATGCAGACATTTTTGCCCACTAACTGCTCCGGGCTGTACCACTTGGCGATGCCGGAGAGGATGGTGCGCTCCCGCTCGCCGTCAAACAGCCGGAACTTGAGCAGCTTTTTGCTCTCGGCCAGCTTCTCGCACTCCAGCACCTTCGCCACCCGGATCTCGCATTTGGCAAAGTCGTCAATGCTGATCTCGGGCTGGTGCTCCTGCGGCGCGGCCTCGGCAGCGGGGGCCGCGGGCTTTTCGGCGGCCTTTTCCGGCGCGGGCGCGGCAGCCGCGTGCTCGGCGGCCAGGGCGGCCAGCTCCTTCTCCGGGTCGATCCGCGGGAAGAGCGCCTCCCCCTTGTGCACGGTGTAGCTGGCCACGCTGCCGAAGGCGAGGCCCTCATACCGCAGGGCGGGGTCGTTTTCGGCAAGGCCCAGCTGGGCCGCGATCTTGGGCGCGGTGCCGGGCAGGAAGGGCGCCAGCAGCACCGCCGCAAACCGCAGGCTCTCGCAGAGGTTGTAGAGCACCCCGGCCAGCCGCGGGCGGTGTTCCTCGGCCTTGGCCAGCGCCCAGGGGGCGGTCTCGTCGATGTACTTGTTGGCCCGCTGGATCGCCCGGAACACCTCCTGCAGCGCCTGCGGGATCAGCAGCTGCTCCATCGCGGCCGAGGCCTTGCCGGGCATGGCCGAGACGGTCTCGATCAGGGCCTCGTCGAACTCGCCCGCGGCGCGGCCCTCGGGGCCGGGCAGAGTGCCGCCAAAGTACTTTTCCACCATCGCCACCGTGCGGCTGAGCAGGTTGCCCAGGTCGTTGGCGAGGTCGGCGTTGATGCGGGCGATCAGCGCCTCGTTGGTAAACACCCCGTCGTTGCCGAACGGGATCTCCCGCAGCAAAAAGTACCGGATCGCGTCCACCCCGTACCGGCTGCACAAAACCACCGGGTCGACCACGTTACCCTTGGATTTGCTCATCTTGCCGCCCTCCAGCAGCAGCCAGCCGTGGCCGAACACCCGCTGGGGCAGCGGCAGGTCCAGCGCCATCAGCATGGCGGGCCAGAGGATGGTGTGGAACCGCAAAATCTCCTTGCCCACCATGTGCAGGTCGGCGGGCCAGAATTTTTCGTAATCGTGGTACTGGCTGTTGCCGTAGCCCAGCGCCGAGATGTAGTTGGAGAGCGCGTCCACCCAGACATACATCGTGTGCTTTGGATCAAACGGCACCGGGATGCCCCAGGGCACGGTGGTGCGGGAGACACAGGTGTCCTGCAGGCCCTGCTTGATAAAGGCGATCATCTCGTTTTTGCGGCTCTCGGGCTGGATGAAGGCGGGGTTGTCCTCGTAGAGCTTGAGCAGCCGGTCGGCATACTTGCCGGTTTTGAAGAAATAGGCCTCCTCCTCGGCCTCATACACCTCGCGGCCGCAGTCGGGGCACTTGCCGTCCACCAGCTGGCTGTCGGTCCAGAAGCTCTCGCAGGGCTTGCAGTAGTGGCCCTTGTAGACCCCCTTGTAGATGTCCCCCTGCTCGTACAGCCGGGTAAAAATTTTCTGGCAGGTCTCGACATGGCAGGCGTCGGTGGTGCGGATGAACCGATCGTAGCTGATGTCCAGCAGCTTCCAGAGGTCCTTGATCCCGGCGACAATCTCGTCCACATAGGCCTGCGGGGTCACCCCCTTGGCGGCGGCCTTGTCCATGATCTTCTGGCCGTGCTCGTCGGTGCCGGTCAGGAAGAGTACCTCCTTGCCCTCCATGCGGGCAAACCGGGCCAGAGCGTCGCAGGCCACGGTGGTGTAGCTGTGGCCGATGTGCAGCTTGTCGCTGGGGTAGTAGATGGGGGTGGTGATGGTAAAGGTGTTTTTGGATGGCATAGGCGTGTTGCGCTCCTTCTTTTCTATTCTTAAAATAATCGTCTCAAATGCTTTTGACGCTTTCCCGCTTCTTTTCGGCCCGCCCGCTCAAAACCCGACCGGAGTGATCCCGCAGGCGAGCAGCGCCTCTTTGGCAAGCACCTCGGTGCTGTCCAAAAAGAAGGGGTCGGTGAGCTGCTGATCCCGCTTGATCAGGCTCAGCTCGGTGCAGCCCAGCACCGCCCGCTCGCAGCCCGCGGCCCGCAGGTCCTCCGCGATGGCGGCGAAGGCGGCCATGTCGGCGGGCTGCCCGCGCTTGATCTGGCCGTAGATGATCTCCATCAGGCCCCGTTGATGCTGGGCCGAGGGCAGCACACAGTCCAGCCCCTCGGCCTTGCACATTCGCTGGTAGGTGTGGCTGTCCACCGTGCCGGTGGTGGCCAAAATCCCTAAGCGCTTGCAGCCCCCGGCCTTGGCCCGCTGCACGGTCAGCCGCACCATGTTGAGGATCGGCACCGGCAGGCTGCGGGCCAGCCGGTCGTAAAAATAGTGCGCCGTGTTGCAGGGGATGGCGAGCAGGGTGGCCCCGTACTGCACCAGCATCTCGGCGTCCCGCTCCATCGTAGCAAAGGGATCCTCCTCGCTCTCGCCCAGGATGTAGGCGGTGCGGTCGGGGGTGGAGGCCCGGCTTGAGAGGATGATGTCCAGATGGTCCTGATCCCGCCTGGCGGGGGTGTGGGTGGTGAGCATCTCGTAAAAATACACCGAGCTCATCGGCCCCAGCCCGCCCAGCACCCCCAGCACCGGGCGGCGGCCCTGCGTTTGCGGCATCGCACCGGCCCCCTTTCGCATTGACAGTTTGTTGTGCCCTTCTATTATAAGAGGGAAGCGGGCAAAGTGCAAGGGCGGCAGGGCAAAACCCGCGCGAATTTCCCCCCGCACCGCCGCGCACCTGCCCGCTGCACCCGCCGCCAAACACAAAAAAGCACCCGCCTGACCGTGCCAGGCGGGTGCTTATCATCTTAGTACATTGGTCTCGCAGCCTCATCCGTTATGGTGTATTGGCGGACAAACTTCTCAGTTCATC
>DKVN01000030.1:12230-16955 GCA_002491225.1 Faecalibacterium sp. UBA7177 | reverse complement strand
CAGGGAAACATCCCCCGCACGGACTGCGATTTGAACACTCCCATTTTTTGCCGGGTGCTTTACAAAGCCCGGCGGGCAGTGTACAATGGCAATACCGCACAAAGCTGACAGGCGGTTTTTGTGCGGGTTCGCCAAATGAAAACGGCGCGGCGCGTCAGACGATGCCGGGCCGCGCCGGGGTGTCTGTAAAAAACAGAAGTGCTGGCCGCAAGCCCCCGTCCGTGGCAGGCCAGCAGGCAAAAATACAACAGGGCGCCCCTGTGCGCCGGGAGGATCATGGATGATGAAACGTTGGATCGCATTGCTGCTGGCCCTGGCGCTGGCGGCGGCGCTGCTGGGCGGCTGCTCGGGCGCGGCCTCCTCGGCCGGCGCCGGGCGCACCGACCCGCCCGCGAGCGCCACGCCTGCCCCCACCCCCTCGCCCAGCCCCACGCCGGAGCCCTACGAGGCCAACGTCCTCACCGGGTTTGAAAAGGAAGCCTCCTATCCCGAGGGCCAGCGCATCACCGCGGTCATGGTCAACAACCTCACCAGCTGCCGCCCCCAGCGCGGGCTCTCGGCGGCGCAGGTGCTGTTTGAGATCAAGGTCGAGGGCGGCATCACCCGCTTTATGGCCCTCTTCAACGATTACAACGAGATCCCCACCATCGGGCCGATCCGCTCGGCGCGGGATCAGTTCTTCCGGCTGGTGCTGCCCTGGCAGCCGCTCTATGTCCACATCGGCCAGAGCGTGGTGCAAAAGGAGTACATCGACAACTACCAGTACGACGAGTGGAACATCGAGGGCAACTATGACAGCGCCTTCTGGTGGCGCAACCGGGACCGCCGCAACTGGGCCGGCAACAGCGTGGCCACCGAGCACACCGCCTACACCGACGGCGAGCACATCGCCGATTACATCCAGCGCAAGCAGGTGGACGACCGCCGTACCTACAACAGTACCTTCTTCCGATTTGTCGATTACCGCGAGCCGCCCCGCACCCTCGACGGCACCCCCGCCGGGCGGGTCACCATCCGGCACTCGGCCAGCTACCGCACCCGCTTTGTCTACGACGAGGCGCTGGGCCGGTACCGCATGAGCCAGTTCTACAGCCCCCTGGGCGATTATCGGGACAGCATCGACGAGAACAACGAGGAACAGCTCGCCTTCGACAACCTCGTGATCCTCTTTACCGACATCCACACCTACCCCGGCCACGAGGCCAAGGACCTGCAGTATGCCGAGTACAGCTGGGGCGGGGTGGGCTATTACTGCTACGGCGGCAGGGTCATCCCGATTCGCTGGACCAAGGGCACCGACCTCGAGGGCCTGGTGCTGTACGATTATGATATGACCGCCCCGTTCGAGATCAACTGCGGCAAAACCTACATCACGGTGGTGGACATCGACGAGGCGACCGGCTTTGTCACCGAGGCGCTCGAGGCTGCCGCCCCCGACCTGCCCGAGGAGGCGATCGAGGAGACCTTTGAGGAGAGCGACGATTAAAACGGCAGTTCAATAAAAAGCGATAAATCGCTTGTTACTCAGTTGTTACTTAGAGAGACGCGGTGCGCAGGGGCGCACCGCAGCGGCGCGCCGGGCCGCCCGGTTTGGGGCTTATGGCCGCGCGCCGCAGGGGAGGGAAAGGATGAAACGTATCTTCGCACTGGTCTGCGCCGCGGCCCTTTTGGCGGGCTGCGCCTTTGGCGGCGCGCCGGGCAGCGCCGTGCCGGTCAGCACCCCGGCCTCCGAGCCGCTCGCCGCGCCGGAGCCGACCGCCGAGCCCACGCCGCAGGCCGAAGAGACCCCGCGGGATCTGATCACCGGCCAGCCCAGCGCCGGGGGCGAAGCGATGCGCCCGGTGGCGGTGATGCTGCGCAACACCGCCGAGGCGAACCCGCAGTTCGGCCTTGCGGGGGCGGACGCGCTCATCGAGGTGCTCAGCGAGGGCAAGATCCCCTCGGCCATGGCCCTCTATAGCCACACGGCCGAGCTGCCCCGGGTCGGCCCGGTGGGGGAGGCGCGGGATCCGCTGCTCCAGCTGGCCATGCCCACAAACCCGGTGCTGATGCAGATCGGCAGCAACGCCTACGCCCGCAACCTGCTCAGCCTTTACGGGCTTGCCCCGCTCGACGGCTATGCCATCGGGGTCACCTCGTATGATTTTGACCGCGACCGCGACGCCGCCGGGTACCGCAACGAGTTCTGCTGGTACACCAGGGAGTCCCTCTTGCAGGACGGCCTGACCCTCGCGGGCCAGGGCGCCGCGGGCGGGGGGCAGCCGCTCGTCGCCTACACCGCCGATGCGCTGCCCGCGGGCGGCCAGAGCGCCGTGCGTCTCGACATCGCCTTCTCGCCCGAGACCACCACCGTGCTCGAGTATGTCGACGGCAGCTACCGCAAGCAGGTAGTGCGCGGCGAGAGCTGGGAACTGCCCACCGACGGCGACACCGGGGCCGAGCTGCGGTTCGACAAGGTGCTGGTGCTGCAGTGCGCCGCCGGCATCAAGGACGACGGCTATACCCGGGACTACAGCTTCACCGAGGGCACCGGCCTCTACCTGGCCCAGGGCAATTACTACCCCCTGCAATGGCAAAAGGGCGCGGCCGACCAGCCCCTGCGCCTTTACGATCTGCAGGGCCAGCCGCTGCCGGTCATCCCGGGGCGGGCCTACATCGCCATCTACGGCGGCTTTGCGGGCCAGAGCCTGACCGTGCTGGACGCCGCCGGCACCGCCCTGACCCTGCCCCAGCCGCCCGCCCCGCTGCCTACCCCCGAGCCTACCCCCGAGCCCACCCCGGAGCCTGTTCCCGAGGGCGAGCCGGTGCCCGGGGGCGAGCCCGCCCCGGAGGGCGGCGAACCCGCGCCGGAAGGGGAACCGACCCCCGAGGGCGGACCCGCGCCGGAGGGCTGAGCCCCGGCACCCCCAAACGCAAACGAAACGCGGCCCTGCCCGCACCCCCCCAAAAAGGGAGTGCCAGGCAGGGCCGCGCTTTTTCATGTTCCATCGCCCGCTCAGAGGCGCTCAAGGGGCGGCGCAGCCGGGGCGCTTTGCGGCGCGTTTCGGCCCGCGTCCCGCCTCACTCCTCGCCCAGATACCCCACCGGCAGTACCTCCACCGCCTCCACCAGGCCATCCCGCATCCACATGGCGGCGTCGCACTGCACCGTGTAGCCGCAGCCGGGGTCGGCCATCCAGTCCTCCGGCCTGCGCCGGGGCAGCGCCTTCTGGGCCAGCATGCTCATCAGCACCCCGCCGTGGGTCACGCAGGCGGCCTCGGCCACCCCCGCCTTCATCTGGTACTCAAACAGCTTCATCAGCGCGTCGGCGCAGCGGGCGTGGAAGGCCCCGGCCTCCTCGGCCCCCTCGGGCGCAAAGGGGTCTTTGGGGTCCATCCAGCGGGCAAAGTCCGGCTCCTGCGCCAGCTCGGCCAGCCTGCGCCCCTCGTACACCCCAAAGGCCATCTCGCGCAGCGCCGGCACCTCCAGCCGGTGGGCCGCACCGGGAAACAACAGCTCGGCCGTCTCGGTGGCCCGCGCCAGCGGCGAGGAAAACACCGTGTCCACCGCCGGGTAACGGAACCGCGCCCGCAGCTTTTTCAGATCCTCCCGCCCCTCGGCGCAGAGCGGCAGGTCGGTGCCGCTGCCGATGTACAGCCCTTCCAAATTGGCCGAGGTCAGCCCGTGGCGGATCAGATGCAGCTTAAAGGTCTTCATCGCTCCAAACCCCTCCCGTTTCAGGATGCTTTTTTCGCGCGGGGCAGCCCCGCAAATGATTACAAAATAATGACAAGCCAAACCGCCCCGCCCGCCCGCCACAACATTTGGCCCCCCGCCGCCGCGGCGGGGGCATATGTAGTCCGGCCCGGGCGCCTGTGCGCAGAACGCTGAAAAAACGCCCCGTTTCTTGGCGAAATAGGTATTTACAAGGCGTTTTTGCTGGGTTATAATTTACGGTACGTTTTATTGCTTTTGCCAGGGCGGCCGATGCATGCGGCGCATCCCCGCCCTTTTGTATCCAATGCCTTTACGCCCGCCATCAGAAACGGAGGAACCCATGGAATTCAACCGCATCATCACCCTGCTGCGCAAGGAGCGGGGCATCACCCAAAAGCGGGCCGCGCAGGATCTGGGCATCTCCCAGGCGCTGCTCTCCCACTATGAAAAAGGCATCCGGGAGTGCGGGCTGGATTTTGTGGTGCGTGTGGCGGATTACTACGGCGTCTCCTGCGATTACCTGCTCGGCCGCAGCGCCGACCGCACCGGCCTCACCCTCACGGTCGAGGAGATCCCCAGCCCCGAGACCGCAAAGGACGGCATCTATAAGGGCAGTGTGCTGCCCACCCTCAACAAAAAGCTCATCTCCAACAGCCTCAACATCCTGTACGACAAGCTCTCCGGCTGCAAGGACAAGGGCCTCGTCACCGAGGTCAGCGGCTATCTGATGCTGGCGGTGTACAAGATGTTCCGGCTGGCCTACTCGGCCGCGCCCAAAAACGCGGCCAGCATGTTCAGCGTCCGCCCCGGCCGGTGGGAGGGCTACTCCTCCGCGGCCATGAGCGCTGCCGAGGCGAACGTCCGGGCCATCCTGGCCGGCGAGGGGATGGACGGCGAGCCCCCCCTCAAGGACCTCTCCTGCTTTGCCATGACCACCGAGACCCTCAGCCACGAGTACCCGCTCTACGCCACCAGCCTGCTCAACCTCATCAAGACCAGCGAGGCCCGCATCGACCGGCTGGGCTGAGC
>DKVN01000030.1:9262-11921 GCA_002491225.1 Faecalibacterium sp. UBA7177 | reverse complement strand
ATCATGCCGGGCATCCCCGCCCCCGCCCACCCGAGGCGGAAATTAACACAGTATCACATAAAACCAATCAAAACCACCCGTTGCCCGGGTGGTTTTGACTTTTTCAGTGTTCCGCCCTGGCGGCCTCGTTCAGCTGGGCGATGCAGGCCGGGCAGATCAGCCGCCCCTTAAAGGACACAACGTCCCGCGCCTCGCCGCAGAACATACAGGCGGGCTCGTACTTTTTCAGCACGATCGCGTCGCCCTCCACAAAGATCTCGACGCAGGCGTCCATGCCGTCCCGCTTTTCGATCCCGAGCATCTGGCGCAGCTCCTTGGGCAGCACTACCCGGCCCAGATCGTCGACCCTGCGCACCATTCCAGTTGACTTCACCTTGCATTCCCTCCTGGTTTGTGGTGTACGGCAAGCCGCCCGGCGGCTTTGCCGCATTTACAGTACCATATCAGAGGGAAAATGTCAATATCTGGTATTTATGGACAGATTCAGGGGAAAAGAGCAAAAACAACGAAAAAACGCAAGAATTTAGCAGAACAGAAAAATACAGCCCGAAATAGTCAAGAAAAAAATACCCTGTGTTGAGAAAACCGGCCCCCAACAGCCGCCCCCCGCACCCCAAATAAAGGACCCGCCGCGGCAAGCGCGGTGGGCCCTGAAGCGGCCTGTAAAAGAGGGGGACGGCACATCCGCGCCTCACCCCTGCAGCATCCCCACCTTGCGGTAGACCTTGGCGAGGGTGCGCCCGGCGATCCGCCCGGCGGCGGCCGCGCCATCGGCCAGCACCCCGTCGAGATACGCCTTGTCGGCCAGGATGCGGGCGTACTCGTCCTGGATCGGCCGCAGCGCGTCGGTCACCGCGCCGGCCACCGCCTCCTTAAAGATGCCGTAGCCCTGGCCCGCAAACTCGGCCTCAACGGCCGCAAGCTCCTTGCCGGTCAGCGAGGAGTAGATGCCCATCAGGTTGGTCACGCCGGGCTTGTCCTCGGCGGCCCGCACGCTGCCCTCGCTGTCGGTCACCGCGCGCTTAAACTTGCGCAGCACGGTATCGGCATCGTCGGTCAGCAGGATATAGGCATTGGGGTTGGTGTCGCTCTTGCTCATCTTTTTGGTGGGCTCCTGCAGGCTGCGCACCCGGGCCCCCACCTTGGGGTTGTAGCCCTCGGGCAGGGTAAAGGTGGGGCTGTAGTTGTTGTTGAACCGCTGGGCCACATTGCGGGCAAGCTCCAGATGCTGGTTCTGGTCCGCCCCCACCGGCACGAGATCGGCGTTGTAGATCAGGATGTCCGCCGCCATCAGGCAGGGGTAGGTAAAAAGCCCGGCGTTGACATTTTCGGGGTGCTTGGCGCTCTTGTCCTTAAACTGGGTCATCCGGCTCAGCTCCCCAAACTGGGTGCAGCAGCTTAAAACCCACGAGAGCTCGCAGTGGGCGGGCACCTGGCTCTGGATAAAGAGGATGCTTTTGGCCGGGTCGATGCCGCAGGCCAGCAGCATGGCGGCGGCCTCGCGGGTCTGGCGGCGCAGGGCGGCGGGGTCCTGCCGCACGGTCAGCGCGTGCAGGTTGGCCACCATATACAGGCAGTCGTACTCCTCCTGCATCCGGCCCCAGTTGCGGATGGCCCCGATGTAGTTGCCCAGGGTGAACATCCCGGTGGGCTGGATGCCCGAGAGGATGCGCTTTTTGGCCGTTTGCTGTTCCATGAAACAAGTCTCCTCGCTCTTAAAACTTTACTATGTGAATGTGTACGCTATTATAGCACGCCGCGGCAGGGGGGTCAATCGAAAGCGGTGCTGAAAAATGCCCTGCCGCCGCCCCTTTTGGATTGCCTTTTGGATTGACAAACCCCGCCCGGCGGGATACACTGATAGGGCGGGAGCATCCGCGCCGCGGCAGGTGCCGCAGCCCGCCCGGCCCGCCATATCTTGAGATAGGAGACTGAACAAGATGTCCAACACCGTCCGCACCCGCTTTGCCCCCAGCCCCACCGGCTATATGCACGTGGGCAACCTGCGCACCGCCCTCTACGCCTACCTCAAGGCCAAAAGCCAGGGCGGTACCTTTATCCTGCGCATCGAGGATACCGACCAGGAGCGCTATGTCGAGGGCGCGGTGGACATCATCTACGATACCCTGCGCCAAACCGGCCTTGTCTGGGACGAGGGCCCCGACATCGGCGGCCCGGTGGGCCCCTATGTGCAGAGCGAGCGGATGGGCATGTTCAAGCAGTACGCCGAGCAGCTGGTCAAAGCGGGCAAGGCCTACTACTGCTTCTGCACCCCCGAGCGGCTCGAGCAGATGCGGGCCGACCAGATGGCCGCCGGGGCCGCGGTGGGCCGGTACGACGGCCACTGCCGCGACCTTACGCCCGAAGAGGTGCAGCAAAAGCTCGACGCCGGGCTGCCCTATGTCATCCGGCAAAAGATGCCCCGCGAGGGGGTCACCGCCTTTGACGACGCGGTCTACGGCCATATCGAGGTGGACAACGCCGAGCTGGAGGACCAGATCCTCATCAAGACCGACGGCTACCCCACCTATAACTTCGCCAACGTGGTGGACGATCACCTCATGGGCATCACCCATGTCATCCGCGGCTCGGAGTATCTCTCCAGCACCCCCAAGTACAACCTGCTCTACGAGGCGTTCGGCTGGCCGGTGCCGGTCTA
>DKVN01000030.1:0-8919 GCA_002491225.1 Faecalibacterium sp. UBA7177 | reverse complement strand
GGGCTACCTCAGCGAGGCGGTGCTCAACTACATCCTGCTGCTGGGCTGGAGCCCCAAGGGCGAGGAGGAGATCTTCACCCTGGACGAGATGGTCAAGCTGTTTGATGAAAAGGGCATCAGCAAGAGCCCCGCCATCTTCGACACCGCCAAGCTCCGGGCCATCAACGCCGAGTACATCCGCCGCCTTCCGCCCGAGCGGTTCGCCGCCCTGGCCGACCCCTTCATCAGCCGGGCGGTGCATCGCCCCATCGACCGCGCCCTGCTCTGCCAAAACCTCCAGCCCCGCTGCGAGGTGCTGGAGGACATCCCGCCCCAGCTGGATTTCTTTGACGCGCCGCTGCCCTTTGGCCCCGAGCTCTACGAGAACAAAAAGCAAAAGACCACCCCGGACACCGCCCGCACCGCCCTGAGTGAGCTTCGCGGGCTGCTGGCGGGTCTCGCCGAGTCCGATTGGAACAAGGACGCCATCTTCGAGGCCTGCAAAGAGAAGGCCGCCGCGCTCGAGGTCAAAAACGGCTGGCTGCTCTATCCCTTGGGCATCGCGCTCTCGGGCAAGCAGCGCACCCCCGGCGGCGGCACCGACCTCGCCGCCATGCTGGGCAAGCCCGAGACGCTCGCCCGCATCGACGCCGCTTTGGCGGCGCTGTAAAATTCGCCGCTCTGGCAGCGTGCTATAACGCCCCCCCCGCAAAATCCGCCGCCGCGCCCCCGAAAAATGGGAGCGCGGCGGCTTTTTTGTGCCTTCATGCGAACCGGCAAAAAATTCCCCCCACCGGGCCTACAGTATATGCAAAAGGGGCGCGGGGCAGAACCGCACGGCGGTGTTGCTCCAAGTTTTTTCCTGCCCCAAACGAGGGGGAACGCGTGATGCAGAAACTGCGGCAAAAAACGGCCCGGCCCCAGCCGGGCGGATGGATGAAGCGTTGGCGGGCGATCCGGCCCGCCGCGCAGGGGGCCGACGGGGCCTTTGGCGCGGAGGCCGAGGAGACCGCCGAGGCCGCCGGGCCCGATCGGGCCGATGGGATCAGCCAAACCGGCCGCACCGGCCGTACCGGCAAAACGGGCGGCCTTGGTATCGCCGCCAACAGCCGCGCTGCGGCCCTGCTCTGGCAGGCGGCCGCCGCGCTGGCCGGGGCGCTGGCGGCGGGCGGCGCGGTGTTCGGCAGCCTGCACCCGTTTGGCCTCGCGCTGGTGCTGGCGGCCGGGCGGCCCACCGTGCTGGCCGCGGCGGCGGGGGCGGCCGCAGGCTGCCTCTTACTGCTCGAGCCGGTGGCCGCCGCCCGGTACTTAGGCGCGGTGGTGGCGGCCGCCGCCGGGCGGGTGCTGGGCAAGGCGCGCTTCTGGCCGGGCGCGGCGGCCGGGTGCGGCTGCCTGTTGGCGGTGCAGCTGCTGCTCTCGCTGGCCGGGCTTGGCAGCCTCAGCGATTCGCTGGCCGCGGTGGGCGAGTGTGCCCTTGCCCTTGCCCTGGGCTGGGCGATGGCCGGGCAGGGCGCGGCCGGGCGCAAGGGGGCGCTGCTGGCGGCGCTGGGCTGCGGGGTGGCTTCGCTGCAGCGGTTCGGGGCCGGGATGTTCCAGCCCGGCCTGGTGCTGTTTGGCGCGGCGGGTCTTACGCTCGCCGGGCGGGGCCGGGTGCGGGATACCGCAGTGCTCTCGGTGGCGCTGGCCACCGCCCTGATGGCCGCCAGCCCCGAGCTTGCCTACGCGGGGCTTGGCACCGCCGCGGGCTGCGTGCTGGCGGCGGTGTTCGCGCCGGGCGAGGTGTTGGGCGGGGCGGCCCTCTTTCTGGCGGGCTGCCTCGGCGGGGTGCTGGCCGCGCCAAATGCCCTTTCGGCCCTGCGCTTTCTGGGCAGCGTGGCGGTGGTGGAGGCGCTGGTGCGGCTGCTGCCCAGCCGCCTCCTCGCCCGCATTCAGGGCGAGGTGCCGCCCGAGGCCCAGGCCAAGCCCAGCCTTGCCGGGGCGGCCGGCCGGCTGACCGTGGTGGCCGAGACCCTCTCGGACCTCGCCGAGACGGTCAACGCCGTGTATGATAAGCTGCCCGGCAGGGGCGAGGGCTTCAACTGGGTCATCGACCAGACCGCCCAGGAGGTCTGCGCCGGGTGCGCCCAGCGGGAGGCGTGCTGGGGCAAACAGTACGACGCCACCATCGAGGGCTTTTACAAGCTGAAAGCGCCCTTGGAGGCCAGCGGGCGGCTGGCGCTCGAGCAGCTGCCCGGCAGCTTCTGCCGCTGTCTGCACCCGGCCCAGCTCTGCGCGGGGGTGGGCCGGGCCTGGGCCCAGTACTGCAGCCGCCGCCAGCTGCGGGCCAAGGCGGGCAGCATGCGGGCCGCCCTCACCGAGCAGTACGGCGCGGTGGCCGGGGCGCTGGCCCAGATGGCCGAGCAGCTGGGCCGGGACACCAGCCTCGACGAGGGCAAAACCGCCCGGCTGCAAACCTTTTTTGTCGGGCTCGGGCTCGAGCCGCTCGAGACCGCGGTCACCCTTGACCCCCTGGGCCGGATGCAGGCGCGGGTCACGGTCAACCGCACCCCCTTTTCGCCCGAGGAGCTCACAGAATTGGCCGCCGAGGCGGGCCGCATCTGCCGCCGCAGCTTCGCGCCGCCCCAGCTGACCCACTGCCGGGCGGTCAGCACCCTCACCTTTTCCGAGCAGCCGCTGCTCTGCCCGCAGTTCGGGCTGGCCAGCCGCCCGGCCAGGGGCGAGGTCAGCGGCGACGCCTCCCGGCAGTTCTGCGACAGCTTTGGCAACGCGCATCTGCTGCTGTGCGACGGCATGGGCACCGGCCAGCCCGCCGCGGTGGACGGGGCCCTCGCCGCCAACCTCGCCGCCAAGCTGCTGGCCGCCGGGTTTGAGGCCGAGGCGGCGGCGCGGCTGGTCAACGTGGCCCTCTCGCTCAAGAGCGACGAGGAGGGCGGCGCCACCCTCGACCTGCTCACGGTCGACCTCTACACCGGGCGGGCGGCCCTTTTTAAGGCGGGGGCGGCCCAGAGCTTTGTGGTCAGCGGCGGCGAGCCCCGGATGCTCGAGGGGGCCAGCCTGCCGGTGGGCATCCTCGAGCAGGTGGTGGGCCGCCAGCAGACCCTCGCCCTCGCCGCGGGGGATTGGATCGTGCTGCTCAGCGACGGGGCCCTCACCGGCGGCACCGGCTGGATCGCTCAACAGCTCTCGCTCTGCGCCGCGGTGGGCAACACCCCGCAGGAGGCCGCCGACATCCTGGCCGACACCGCCCGCGCCCGCCTCGCCCCCGGCCAGCGCCCGGACGATATCACCGTAGCCGTCATGGCCCTCGAGCGCGCGGTGGGGTAGGCCAAACAGGCAAAAAGAACGGGGCGGCTGCCGGTTTCACTCCGGCCGCCGCCCCCGTTTGCGCCTATTGCCAATACTCCTCCAGATATTTCTGCACCGAGCGGCTCATCTCCGCCGCAAAGTCCGAATTATACTTGCGCTGGCAAAAGGCCCGGCTCCACTCCTCAAAGCTGCGGTGCCCGGTCTC
The DNA here is from genome assembly GCA_002491225.1 of Faecalibacterium sp. UBA7177. Lineage (GTDB taxonomy): Bacteria > Bacillota > Clostridia > Oscillospirales > Ruminococcaceae > UBA7177. The sequence goes on along the minus strand of DKVN01000030.1, from coordinate 5,429 downwards.
CTTGTCAAACATCCGGCGCAGCTGCGCCCCGGTGCGCCGGGTGTAGGTGTTCTGCTGCACCATGTCCTCCAGCCGGCAGCGTTTGGGCTTTTCGCGCTGCTTCTGTTGCTGCGTGGGCCAGCCAAACACCAGCATCGCCGCGGGAAACACATACTCCGGCAGCCCCAACAGCTGCCGGTGGGTCTCGCACTGCTCCATGATATCCCCGATGTAGCAGGAGCCCAGCCCCAAACTCTCGGCCGCCGTCACCGCGTTCTGCGCCGCGATCAGCGCGTCGTCCACCGCCAGCAGCAGGTCGCCGCAGCCGGGGCGGCGCGGCGCGGCCCCGCCCTCCGCAAAGACATCCAGCCACTTGAGCAGGTCGGCGCAAAAAATTAGCACCATCGGCGCTTTGGCGATAAAGGGCTGGTGGTCGCAGCTGACGCTGAGGGCCTCCTTCAACCCCTGATCGGTGATATCCAAAATGGTGTACAGCTGCTGGTTGCCCGCGCTGGGGGCCTCGAGCGCTGCCTCCAACACGGCCCGCTTTGCCTCCTCGGGCACCGCCCGTTCCTCAAACGCCCGCACCGATTTGCGCCGGTGCAGCGATGCAATGACCTCATTCATACCGTTTGTCCCTTCCGCCGCCTCTCAGGCGGCCTTTTTTGCGCTTTTTACCAGTATACGCTACCAACCGCCCTCTTTCAAATTTTTTTGCCCCACCCCCTTGACAGACCGGCTGCTTAGGTATATAGTTAATTACACAAGTAATGAACCAATGAGCCAACCGCCCTGGTACCGGGCGGGGCGGGCAGCGGCGGGCGGTGCACCCCATGCCGCGGCCTGCCCGGCTCATCCGCTCATCCAAAAGAGGGAGGGGAAAGACTTGCAGGCGACCCTGAACGATCAGGCCTCGATCTACCTGCAGATCGCCCGGATGCTGGAGGACGGCATCCTGCGGGGGGTCTACCGGGAGGAGGAGCAAGCGCCCAGCACCAACGAGCTGGCCCGCGCCTACTGCATCAACCCGGCCACCGCCGCCAAGGGCATCAACCTGCTGGTGGACGATGGGATCCTGTACAAAAAGCGGGGCATCGGGATGTTTGTAGCGGCGGGGGCCAAAGAGGCCATCCGCCAGAAGCGCCGGGATGCCTTTTACGAACAGTATGTGACCGCACTGGTCAAGGAGGGCCAAAGCCTGGGCCTGAGCCCGGCGGAGATGGCCCGGATGGTGGCCCGCGCGGCCGAAGGAGGAACACAAGATGAGTGAGCAGAACACAAAATGCCTTGTCGCCAGCGGCATCTGCAAGGCGTATGGCAAAAAACAGGTGCTGGAGGGGCTGGATCTGACCCTTGAGCCCGGCCGCATCTATGGGCTGATCGGCCGCAACGGGGCGGGCAAGACCACCCTGCTCGGCATCCTCACCGCCCAGATCACCCGCAACGCGGGCGAGGTCAGCTACGGGGGCGCGCCGGTCTGGGAAAACCCCAAAGCGCTGGCCGACATCTGTTTTTCCCGCGAGCTCTCGCCCACCCTGCTGATGGGCCAGAACACCCTCAAGGTGCGGGATTATCTGCGGGCGGCCAGGGTCTACTACCCCCACTGGGACGAACCTTATGCCCAGCGGCTGATCGCCGAGTTCGGGCTGGAGCCCAAGGCCAAGATCTACAAGCTCAGCAAGGGGATGCTGAGCATGGTCACCATCGTGCTGGCCCTGGCCAGCCGCGCGCCCTTCACCATCCTCGACGAGCCGGTGGCCGGGCTGGACGTGGTGGCGCGGGAGCGCTTTTATCAGCTGCTGCTGGAGGACCAGATGGCCACCGGCCGTACTTTTGTCGTCTCCACCCACATCATCGAGGAGGCCGCTGCGGTGTTCGAGGAGGTCATCGTACTGGACGAGGGCCGCATCCTCGAAAAGGCCCCCACCGAGGAGCTCATCGCCCAGTTCTGCTGCGTCTCGGGCCACGAGACGGCGGTGGACACCCTCTGCGAAGCCCTCTCGGCCGCCCCGCTCGAGACCCAGACCATGGGCCGCCAAAAGGCCTGCGTCCTGCGCCTGCCCGAGGCAAAGCTCAAAGAGGCCGCCGCCGCGGCGGGGCTGGACCTCGACTTTACCCCCCTCAACCTCCAGCGGGTGTTCGTGGCCCTCTGCGGGCACGAGCAGGCCGGCCTCGCGGCCCCGGCGCGGAAGGGGGCGTGAGGCATGGGCAAAACCGTGCGGGTGTTAGCCCGGGGCTGGCTGTGGCAGTACCTCGCCGTCAGCCTCGGCTTTGTGGCGGTCTCGGCGGGCGGGGTGCTGCTGCTGGGCTACAAAAACCTCTTCGGCACCTATTTCATCTCCAGCTCGCTGCTCTGCCTGATTTTTTACCTGATGACCGGGGTCATGTCGGGCAGCGTCTGGCCGGGCATCGGCCTCTCGATGGGAGCCACCCGGCGGCAGTACTTCGCGGGGATGCAGGCCGCCATGCTGCTGGGCCTTGCCGGGTATTTCGCCCTCATGCTCGCGGCCTCGGCCATCTGGGATCAGTTTACCCTCGCGGGCCTGATCGACCGTGAGATGGGCTTTATGCTGCTGCAGTCAAACAGCCCCGCCGCCTGCCTGCAAATGCTCGGCATGCTGGCGCTGTTTGGGCAGTTGGGGCTGCTGCTCGGCTTTCTGGCGGGCCGCATCGGCAAGGTGGGCTATGCCGTCAGCCTGATCGGGATCCTTCTGGCCTGCATCGCCCTCTATCTGGTGGTGGCCTTTGGCCAAAGCGGTCTGCTGCCCATGCCGCTGCTGCTGCAGCCGGGCCCCTTAGGCGGCCTCTGCCTCGCCGCGGCCCTCGCCGCCGGGGCGGCGTGTGGGGCGCTGATGCACGGCTATTCGGTCAAATAAGGAGGAATGCGGGATGTTTCGATTCTTAAAACAACAATTCTGGCTGAACAGCACCGACCGGCACATCATCCTCGCCCTGGCCGCCGGGCTGGGGCTGCTGGCCGAGACGGTCATCGCCGCCGCCACCCTCGTAAGCCGCGACCCGGACACCGTGCTGCTTGCCAGCGGGCTGGTGCTGGTGATCGGGCTGTTCATGGTGACGATGGTGTTTGCCGGGTACTTTTTCATCGAGTTCGACATCGGCCTCTCGATGGGGGCCACCCGGCGGCGGATGCTGGCGGCGGGCCTGTTTAACAGCCTCTGCCTCGAGGGCGTCCTGCTGCTCGCCACCGCGGCGGTGCGCGGGCTGGAGTGGGGCGTTTATACCGGCTGGCTGCAAAAGGCGCAGCCGGGGCTGTCCCTCGCGGTGGATTTTATGGCCGTTCTGCTCGGGCTGCCCTGGTGGGGCAAGCTGCTCCTGCTGGCCGGGCCGGTCTTTCTGGGGTATGTCAGCGGGGTGCTCATCCAGCGGTTTGGCCGCATGGGCTTCTGGATCCTGTGGGGGGTGTTCATGGTCGGGTTCGTGCTGCCCTCCAACAGCGCCGCCTGGCTTGACCTTGACACCCTCACCCTGCAGCCCGGCCTTCTGGCGGTGGTGGGCTGGGCCGCAGCCCTCGCCGCGGCGCTCCTCGCCGCCGGAGCCGCCTGGCTGGCCCTGCACAGCAGCGTGCGGGGCGGGTAAGATCACACACACAAAGGAGGAAGAGAACAATGGCAAAATCGGATCGCTTCGAGATCGTATTCAAGGAGGGCAACGCCCTGACCAACGCCCAGCGGATGATCCTGGTGGACAGAGAAACAGGGGTCAACTACCTGTTCATCCAGGCGGGCTACGCGGGCGGCCTGACCCCGCTGCTCGACGCAGGCGGCAAGCCGCTCGTCACCCCGCCAGAGCCTTGAAGCCATAGAAAAACAAGAACAGCCGCGCCGGGGCGTGTCCGTGATGGGGCACCCCGGCGCGGCTGTTCTTGTTTATTCAATAAAATATTCAGCCCTCGGCTTCCTGCCAGCCCTTGCACAGATCCACCCAGCCAAGGCTGCCGCTGGCGGCTTCCAGCTCCGGCAGGGTCAGCCGCACCGCGCTGGCGGCGGTGCCCGCGGCGGGGTACACCACCTCAAACCGCCGCAGCGATTCGTCCAGGTAGACCCTGACCCCCTCGTTCACCCCAAAGGGGCAGACCCCGCCCACCCCGTGGCCGACCAGTCCCTCCACCTCGGCGGCGGGCAGCATCCTGGCCTTGGTGCCAAAAAAGGCCTTGAATTTGGCGTTGTCCACCCGGGCGTCCCCGGCGGCCACCACCAGCACGCAGCCGTCCTCCACCGCAAAGGATAAGGTCTTGGCAATGTGGCTGGGCTTGCACCCCAGCGCCTCGGCCGCCAGCTCCACCGTGGCGCTCGACACCGAAAATTCCTGGATGCGCCCCTCCAGCCCAAAGCGGGCCAGCTGCGCCCGCGCACGCTCGATTGACATGATTCGATGCACTCCCCTCTATTCTATCACAGGAACCGGGCGCTTTTCGCCCGGCCCTCATTATAGCACATCCGGGCGGCGGCGAAAAGCGCGGCCGCCCTGTCCCTCACAGCTTTTTCAGCTCATCGATAAAAATCTGGTTGTCCGCGTTGCCGCCGCTGATCACAATGCCGATGTTTTTGCCGGGCACCTGCTCCGGCTTTTCCATCACGGCGGCCACCGGGGCGGCCGAGGTCGCCTCCACCACCACCTTCTCGTGGAACAGCATCTGCACCATCGCCCGTTTGATGGCCTCCTCCGAAACGCCGATAAACCCGTCGATCCAGTCCACCATGGCAAAGCCCAGCCTGCCCACCCCGCCGATCATCGCCTCGCACACCGAGGGCGCGCTCTCGTAAACATAGTAGGGCCGCCCGTCCCGGATCGAGTCCACCCACGCGGTGCAGGCCTCGGTGTAAACGGCAACCACCCTGATCTCCGGCTTGATGCCCTTGGCGGCCACCGCGCAGCCCACCCCCAGCCCCCCGCCGCCGATCGGCAGCAGGATGGTGTCCAGTTCCGGGTTCTGGCGCAGCATCTCCAGCGCGATGGTGCCCTGCCCCGCAAAGACGATGGGGTCCTCATCGCCGCCGTCGATGATGGTATAGCCCTGTTCGTTTGCGTACCGGGCGCCCAGCACATGGGCCTCGTCATAGCAATCGCCCATCAGCAGCACCTGGCCGCCGTAGTACCGGATCTTTTCCACCTTGCTTTCCGGGGTGGTCTTTGGCACGATGATGGTGGCGGGCGCAAGCCCGAGCAGTTTGGTGGCATAGGCCACCGCCACCCCGTGGTTGCCGGAGGAGATGGCGGCGATGCCCCGCGCCTGTTCCGCCTCGGTCAGCTGCAAAATGCGGTTCAGCGCCCCCCGCAGCTTAAAGGATTTGATCGGCTGCTGATTTTCCAGCTTGAAATACACCTCGCGCTGCCCATTGCTCAAGTAGATCGAGTGATCCAGCGCGGTCTGCATCACATAGGGCGCGATCCGGCGCTGGGCCTGCACCACGTCCTCATAGGTAAACTGC
>DKVN01000055.1:30974-34210 GCA_002491225.1 Faecalibacterium sp. UBA7177 | reverse complement strand
GCGGCGCTGCCCCTGCAGGCTTTGAGGTGCGTTTATGGAATTTACCCGGATCAAGAATGTCTCCCTGACCGACCTGTTCGTGCAGCAGGTCGAGAACATGATCCTCTCGGGGGCCATCGGGGTGGGCCAGCGGCTGCCCCCGGCGCGGGAGCTGTCGGCCCAGATGGGGGTGAGCCGCCCGGTGATCTCGGCGGGGCTGGTCGAGCTGGAAAAGCTGGGCTTTGTCGAGATCCGCCCCCGGCAGGGGGCCTTTGTCTCGGATTACCGCCGCAAGGGCACGGTCGAGACGCTGGTGGCGATCATGCGGTACAACGGCTGGGCCATGCGGGGCAATGAGGTGACCTCGCTTTTGCAGGTGCGCTGGGCGCTGGAACGGCTGTGTGTGGAACTGGTGTGTAACTGCTGCCAACTGGAGGAGATCGCCGGGCTGAACCCGCTGCTCAAAAAGATTGAGGGTGCTGACGTCCCGGAGCGGTGCGCCGAGGCGGTGTTCGCGTTTCACCACGAGCTGGCGGTGCTCAGCGGCAACATGCTGCTGCCGCTGCTCTACCACTCCTTCAAGCCCGAGAGCGTCCATCTGTGGACCATCTCCTGCCGCCGCACCGGCTGCAGGGCACTGTACAAGGTGAAGGAGGCCCTGTACCAGGCGCTGCTCGCGGGGGATCTGGAACAGGCGCAGAAGATCACCGACCAGAGCATCGATGCCGGGATGAAGCAGCAGGTTGAGGTTTTGCCTTGATGGTGGTTAGCAGAACAGAAGATGCTTTGCTAAAACAGGCCCAAAACAGCAAAAAGCGGGCGCGGCAGCCGATCCGGTTGCCGCGCCCGCTTTGCATGGGTGCAGGTGAAAGGGGTCTATTGGGGGTATTGTTTCATGGATCCGGTGCAGCCCGCTTTTCGGGCCGCACGGGGCTTACTCAATGGCGATGGTGGTCGTCCTGGGCAGCTGCTTTTGTTCGCGCCGGGGCAGCGAGAGGCGGAGGATGCCATCCTCAAATTTGGCCGAAACGTCGGTGGGCTCGAGGTTCTCGCCCACATAGAAGCTGCGGCTGCAGGTGCCCGCGTACCGCTCCTGGCGGATGTAGCGGCCCTGCTTGTCGGTCTCGTCCTTGTCCAGCCCTTTGGAGGCCGAGATGGTGAGGTAGCCATCCTTCAGGTCAACATGCACCTCGTCCTTCTTAAAGCCGGGCAGGTCAATATCCAGCTCGTAGCTTTGCTCGGTCTCGCGCACGTCGGTCTTCATCAGGTTCTTGGCGTGCTTGCCGTACAGCGGGTCGCAGCTGGGCAGCACCGGCATCAGGCTCATATCGCGGCCAAAGAAATCATCAAACAGGTTTTCTCCAAAAATACTGGGCATCATAAGTCATTCCTCCATTCGTATTTCTGAATTATTCTTCCAATGCCCTGTTGAGAGCCGCTTTCTGGGCTGCTCTCCTTTGGAACGCCTTTATCATATCACGGAATTTTAGCACTGTCAATATGAGAGTGCTAAAATTCACATAATTGACACAATTGGTAAGATGATGACCTTTACACCGCCTCAACCGTCTTGGTAGCCACCACGTCCACCCCGGTGCCTGCCACATCCTGTAAGACCACCTGCCCGATGCGGACCGGCGCGGTCAGTTCCACCGCCTTCAGCGCCCGGACACAGTCAAAGATGCGGCCCTTGGGGATATCGGCCGCGGTTTTGACCGAGGCCATCGGCAGCCTGCCGCCCCGCACCCGTACCGTGCTGGTGACGATGCGGGTGGGGTTGGTCACCTCCTTGCGGGCGTACACCTCGCCCCGCTTGCAGGTGTTGCCGGTCACCTCTGTGACCTCGCCGCCCTCCATTGTGACCCGCACCGGGCAGCCCAGCGGGCAGCCGATGCAGATGAGATCGACCTGTTCCATTTCCTCACGCCTCCTCCAGTGTCACGGTGATCCTGTCAGCCTCGGGGTGCTCGGCGATCAGGCTGGTTTTCAGCTGCACCGTCTCCATCTCGCCGGGGGCCAGCACCGGCCGTTTGCGGCTGTAGATGCAGGCATCGCCCGCGTAAACGGCGATCTTTTTGTTTTTATAAACGTTCCCCACCCGGAAGCGCAGGGTCACGCTCTCGCCCGCGGCCCCCGGCCGGATGCTCACCGGCACGGTGTACCGCACCCCGCCCTCGCACCGGATGGGCAGGCTGGGCAGGCCGGCCTGCTCAGAATGCCCGGCCTCCTCGCCGCCCGCCGCGAGATACGCCGCCGCGTGCCGCCCGGCCGCCGCGGCCTCCTCCGAGACATAGTCGACCAGATCGTGCACGTGCAGCACGTTGCCCGCGGCAAACACGCCGGGGATGCTGGTTTCAAGGCTCTCGTTGACGGCGGGGCCGTTGGTCACCGGGTTCAGCTGCACTCCGGCCGCGCGGCTGAGCTCGTTTTCCGGGATCAGCCCGCAGGAGAGCAGCAGGGTGTCGCAGTCGTAGTGTTCTTCGGTGCCGGGGATGGGCTTGCCGCTGCCGTCCACCTCGGCGATGGTGACCCCCTCGACCCGTTTTTTACCCTGGATGTCCACCACCGTGTGGCTCAGCTTGAGCGGGATGCCGTAATCGTCGAGGCACTGCACAATATTGCGCTTGAGCCCGCCGGAATAGGGCATCAGCTCGGCCACCACCTGCACCCTGGCCCCCTCAAGGGTCATGCGGCGGGCCATGATGAGGCCGATGTCGCCCGAGCCGAGGATCACCACCCGGCGTCCCGGTAGATACCCCTCCATATTCACCAGCCGCTGGGCGGTGCCCGCGGTGAAGATGCCGGCGGGCCGATAGCCGGGGATGTTCAGCGCGCCGCGCGGGCGCTCCCGGCAGCCCATCGCCAGGATCACCGCCCTGGGGTGCAGGGTGAACAGCCCGTCCTCCCGGTTGATGGCGGTGATGGTCTTGTCCGCGGCGAGGTCCAGCACCATCGTGTTCAGCTTGTACGGGATGTTTAGCTGCCGCGCCTGTTCGATAAACCGCCCGGCGTACTCGGGGCCGGTCAGCTCCTCCTTAAAGGTATGCAGGCCAAAGCCGTTGTGGATGCACTGGTTCAGGATGCCGCCCAGTTCGCTGTCCCGCTCGAGAATAAGCACCTCCCGCAGCCCGGCCTCGCGGGCGGCAATGGCTGCGGCCAGCCCCGCCGGGCCGCCGCCGATGATGACAAGCTCGTATTCCTTCATACTGCCGCCCCCTTTATAAGGTATCCTTGTTGACGCCGACGATCAGCTCGGA
>DKVN01000055.1:26815-30628 GCA_002491225.1 Faecalibacterium sp. UBA7177 | reverse complement strand
TCCATCACCCGCGGGCTGCAAAAGCCGCCCTGGCAGCGGCCCATCCCGGCCCGGGTGCGGCGCTTGACCCCATCGAGGCTGCGGGCCCCCGGCACCCGGTGGATCGCGTCGAGGATCTCGCCCTCGGTCACCGTCTCGCAGCGGCAGATCACGGTGCCGTAGGCCGGGTTTTGCCGGATGAGGGCGGCGTGCGCCTCGGGGGAGAGGGTGTTAGGGTTCAAAATGCCCTTGCGGGTGGGGGTAAAGGCGGGGTCCTTGTCAAGCCCGAGAATGCCCTGCACGATGCCCGCGACCATCCTGCCGATGGCGGGGGAGCTGGAGAGCCCCGGCGATTCGATGCCGGCACAGTCCACAAAGCCGGGTCTAATCTCCCCGATGAAGAACTCGTGCCGCGGCTCGTGGGCCCGCAGCCCGGCAAAGCTGGTGATGGTCTGCCGCAGCGGCAGATTTTTGACCGCGAGCGAGCATTTTGCCCGCACCTCGTCAAGGCCTCCCTGGGTGGTGGCGGTGGCCTCCCTGTCCTCGATGTCGATGGCGGTGGGGCCCACGATGATATTGCCGTGCACCGTGGGGGCTACCAGCACCCCCTTGCCGTATTTACCCGGCAGCTGGAAGATGGTGCTGTGCACATGGCCGCTGGCCGCGTGGTCCAGCAGAAAATAATCGCCGCGGCGGGGGATGATGGTCATGGCCTCCTCCGAAACCATGTTGTGGATCTCGCCCGCGTAAAGCCCCGCGGCGTTGACCACGACCTTTGCGTCAATGCTTCCCGTTGTGGTCGCCAGCCGCCAGCCGCCCGGGATGGCCGACACCCCGATGACCGCGGTGTCAAACCGGAACTGCACCCCGTTTGCGGCGGCGTTCTCGGCCAGGGCAAAGGTCAGCCCAAAGGGGCAGACGATGGCCCCGGTGGGGGCATAGAGGGCGGCGACCGCCTCGTCGCTGATGTTCGGCTCCATCTTTACCAGCTCGTCCCGCTCAACAATCCGCAGCCCCCCGACCCCGTTCGCCACCCCGTTTTCATACAGGGCATCAAGGGCCGGGCGGTCCTCCTCGCTCAGCAGTACCACAAGGCTGCCGTTTTGCTCGTAGGCAAAGTCGAGCTCTTTGGCAAGCGCGGGCATCATCCGGCTGCCCTCCACATTCAGGCGGGCCATCAGGCTGCCCTGGGGCGCGTCGTAGCCCGCGTGGACGATGGCGCTGTTGGCCTTGCTGGTGCCGCAGCAGACATCCTCCTCCCGCTCCAGAACCAGCACATCGGCCTTGTAGCGGGAGAGCTCCCGCGCGATGGCGCAGCCCGAAACACCCGCGCCGATGATCACGATATCGACCATAGATTTTACTCCTTTTATGCGATAAAACGCAAAAAATACGGATTCGAGAGGACGGCAGGGGAGCCCCCGGGTCTACTCCTCCTTCGCCCACCCGTAAGCGCAGCGCACCGCCTTGTTCCAGCCGCGGATGCGCACCGCGCGCTCCTCCTCCGGCAGCTGAGGCGCAAAGACGCGGTCGCTGGCCCAGTTGGCCCGCACCTCGTCCTTGTCCGCCCAGTAGCCCACCGCGAGGCCCGCCAGGTAGGCGGCCCCCATCGCGGTGGTCTCGACGCAGACCGGCCGGTGCACCGGCGCGCCCGCAATATCCGCCTGCATCTGCATCAGGAGGTTGTTGGCGCTGGCCCCGCCGTCCACCCGCAGCGAGGAGAGGGCGATGCCGGAGTCCGCCTTCATGGCGGCGAGCACGTCGTTGACCTGATAGCACATCGACTCCAGCGTCGCCCGGATGATGTGGTACTTGTTGACCCCGCGGGTCAGCCCCACGATCGTGCCGCGGGCGTACTGGTCCCAGTGGGGCGCGCCCAGCCCGGTAAAGGCGGGCACCACATAGCAGCCGCCGGTGTCCGGCACCTTGCGGGCCATGTACTCGGAGTCCGCCGCGCTGTCGATCAGCCGCATCTCGTCCCGCAGCCACTGCACCGCGGCCCCCGCCACAAAGATCGAGCCCTCCAGCGCGTAGTGTACCCTGCCGTCCAGCCCCCAGGCGATGGTGGTGACGAGGCCATTTTGCGAAAACACCGGCTTTTCGCCCGTGTTCATCAGCATAAAGCAGCCGGTGCCGTAGGTGTTTTTGGCCTCGCCCGGCGCAAAGCAGGTCTGGCCAAACAGGGCGGCCTGCTGGTCGCCCGCCGCGCCGCCGATCTTGATCGGCCCGCCGAAAAACTGCGGGTCGGCTTCGCCGTACACGCAGCTGGAGGGCATCGGGGTGGGCAGCATGCACCTGGGGATGCCGAGCTCGGCCAGAATCTCCTCGTCCCAGCAAAGGGTGTTGATATTGAACATCATGGTGCGGGAGGCGTTGGAATAATCGGTGACATGCACCTTTCCCTTGGTCAGCTTCCAGATCAGCCAGGTCTCCACCGTGCCAAACAGCAGCTCGCCCTTTTCGGCCCGCTCCCGCGCACCCTGGACATGCTCCAGCAGCCAGCGCAGCTTGGTGGCGGAAAAATAGGCATCGATCACAAGGCCGGTCTTGGCCCGGAAGCGCTCGGTGAGGCCTTTTGCTTTGAGCGTGTCGCAGTATTCGCTGGTGCGGCGGCACTGCCAGACGATGGCGTTGTGGATGGGCTGGCCGGTGGCCTTGTCCCAGACGATGGCGGTCTCCCGCTGGTTGGTGATGCCGATGGCCGCGATGTCGGCCGCGCTGACCCCGAGCTCGGCCATTGCCAGCTGGGCCACCTCCAGTTGGGTGGACCAGATCTCCTCGGCGTCATGCTCGACCCAGCCGGGCTTCGGGAAATACTGGGTGAACTCCTTCTGGGCCATGCTGCACATCTCGCCCTTTTGGTTAAAAAGGATGCACCGGTTGCTGGTGGTGCCGCTGTCCAGCGCCATGATGTACTTTGCCATTGCCATTTCCCTCCTTTGAATCCATTCACTTTATTGATCTTCGGCGGCCCTGCGCAAAAAGCGCAGAGCGGCGCGTGCTCAGGGCTTCGCGGTGGCCTTGCCGGTGCGGCAGACCTCCCGCAGGCAGCATTCCGCGCAGTTTGGCCTGCGGGCGTCGCACACCGCGCGGCCGTGCAGCACAAAGCGGTGGCAGAGGTCGTTGCCCTCCTCGGGCGGGACGATCTTCCAGAGCGCCATCTCGACCTTTTTGGGGTCCTTCTCGTCCTCCACCAGCCCGATGCGGTTACACAGCCGGATGCAGTGGGTGTCGGTGACGATGGCCGGCTTGCCGAACACGTCCCCCATGATCAGGTTGGCGCTCTTGCGGCCCACGCCGGGCAGGCTCAGCAGGGCGTCAAAGTCATCCGGCACCTTTCCGCCAAAGTCGTCCCGCAATTTGCGCATGCAGAGGCTGATGTCCCGCGCCTTGCTGCGGCCCAGCCCGCAGGGGCGCACGATGGCCTCGATCTCCTCCGGCTCGGCGGCGGCCAGCGCCTCGACGCCGGGGTACTTGGCAAACAGCTCCTGCACCACAATGTTCACCCGCGCGTCGGTGCACTGGGCGGCCAGCCGCACCTCCACCAGCAGCTGCCAGGCGTGCTCGTAATCAAGGGTGCACTCGGCCAGCGGATACTGGGCTTTGAGCCGTTCGATCACCGCGAGCGCCAGCTGTTTTTTCGTCATGGCTCGGCCTCCTTTGCCTCTTGGGGCGTGGTTTCGCGATCTCTTTTGCTCATCATACCATGTCCCGGCAGACCCTGCAAGCCTGCCGGGGCAAAAAAAGCGAGCCCGCGAAGTGTCCAGATTGCGCAGTCCGCGCGGGGGATGTTTCCCTGAGAATGGTTTAAGAGCCCCCGAAGGGGGCGTTTTC
>DKVN01000055.1:25747-26581 GCA_002491225.1 Faecalibacterium sp. UBA7177 | reverse complement strand
GTTTTCGAAGGGGAATATCCCCCGCGCGGACGGGTGGGAATTGCGCTCTCAGACGCTCACCGCCCCCATCGGCGCTTGCCTAACCCCGCCGGGCGCGTTATAATAGGTTCATTCGTGGGCCCAGGCCCGAACTGCGCAGCCCCCAACAGAAAGGAACATGCCATGTATCAGAATATGATGGACACCATCGGCTTTGTGGCCGCGGCCGACCCCGAGCTTGCCGCCTCCATGCAGCGAGAGCTTGCCCGCCAGCGGCAGAACATCGAGCTGATCGCCAGCGAGAACCTGGTCAGCCCGGCGGTGATGGCCGCCATGGGCTCGGTGCTGACCAACAAGTACGCCGAGGGCTACCCCGGCCACCGCTACTATGGCGGCTGCGCCTATGTCGACGAGGTCGAGCGGCTGGCGATCCGCCGCGCCTGCAAGCTGTTCGGCGCGAACTTTGCCAACCTGCAGCCCCACTCGGGCGCGCAGGCAAACCTCGCCGTCTACTTTGCGCTGCTCGAGGTGGGGGACACCGTGATGGGTATGGACCTCTCGCAGGGCGGGCACCTCACCCACGGCAGCCCGGTCAACCTCTCGGGCAAATACTACCACTTTGTGCCCTACGGGGTGGATGAAAACGGCTTTATCGATTATGACGCCCTGCTGGCCCAGGCCAAAGAGGTGCGGCCCAGGCTGATCGTGGCCGGGGCCTCGGCCTACTGCCGGGCGCTGCAGTTTGACCGGTTCGCCGCCATCGCCAAAGAGGTGGGGGCCTACCTGATGGTCGACATGGCCCACATCGCCGGGCTGGTGGCGGGCGGGGTACACCAGAACCCGGTGCCCTACGCC
>DKVN01000055.1:24395-25428 GCA_002491225.1 Faecalibacterium sp. UBA7177 | reverse complement strand
CCACCACCACCCACAAGACCCTGCGCGGCCCCCGCGGCGGGCTGATCCTGACCAACAGCGAGGAGCTTGCCAAAAAGATCGACAAGGCGATCTTCCCCGGCACCCAGGGCGGCCCGCTCGAGCACATCATCGCGGCCAAGGCGGTCTGCCTCGGCGAGGCGCTCAAGCCCGAGTTTGCCGCCTACGCCCGCGCCATCGTGGCCAACGCAGCGGCCCTGGCCGAGGGGCTGCAGCGCCGCGGGGTGTCGATCGTCAGCGGCGGCACCGACAACCACCTGATGCTGATCGACCTCTCCGCGCAGGACTGCACCGGCAAGCAGCTGGAGCAGCAGCTGGACGAGGTGCACATCACCGCCAACAAAAACACGGTGCCCGGCGAAAAGCGCAGCCCCTTTGTCACCAGCGGCCTGCGGGTGGGCACCCCCGCCGTCACCACCCGCGGCTTCGGCCCGGCTGAGATGGACGAGGTGGCCGGGTGCATCGCCGACTGCATCTTTGACTTTGCGGGCAAGCGTGCCGAAACCGCCGAGCGGGTCGAGGCGCTGGTGCGGCGGTTCCCGCTGTACGAGTGAGGCGCGCGGCCATCCCTGCGCCGATACACCCGCGCCGCCGCAGATCCCGCGGCGGCCCAACAACATCACAGTAAACAATAAAGAGGTCAACACAGTATGGCATATCTTACCTGTAAGCTCAAAAGCGAAGCCCTCGCCAGCACCACCACGGTGCGGGTGTTTCTGCCCAGCGACCTTGCCGCGGGTGCGGGCCAGCCGCTGCGCGGGGTGATGACCCTGCTGCACGGCATCACCAACGACGGGGACGACTGGGCCAACAACTCGGCGGTGCTGCGCTACGCGGCCGCCTGCAACCTCGCCCTCATCATCCCGGACGGCGCCAACTCCTTTTACAACGATATGGCGTTTGGTTCCGGCTACTACACCTGGATGACCGAGGAGCTGCCCGCCCTGCTCGGCGGCATGTTCCGCCTGCCGCCAGAGCGGGAAAAGCACGCGGTCTGCGGCCTCTCGATGGGCGG
>DKVN01000055.1:0-24027 GCA_002491225.1 Faecalibacterium sp. UBA7177 | reverse complement strand
TCGGGCGGGGTGGACCTCGCCAGCGTCCTTGCGCAGAAGGATCACCCGCTGGTGTCCCGGCTGTTCCAGCCGGTGTTTGGCCAGCAGCTGCAGCTGCCGCCCGAGCGGGACCTCTTCCGGCTGGCCGAGCAGGTCAGCAAGCTGAATCCCGCCCAGCAGCCGCAGATCCTCTGCACCGTGGGCACCGAGGACCACGAGCCCTACTATATCTACGAGCAGAACCAGAACCTCCGCGCCCATTTTGAGCGGCTGCCCCTCAACTTTACCTATATGGAGTGGCCCGGCGCGCACGAGTGGGAGTTCTGGGACCGCAGCGTTGCCATCGCCATCGACAGGTTCTTCTGCCCCGGCTTTGCGGCCCGCCAGCAGCAGAGCTGGACAAGCCCGATCCACGAGGAAAAGGCCCATGGCTGAGCCGCTTGCACAGCGCCTGCGCCCGCAGACCCTCGACGAGGTGTGCGGCCAGCAGCACCTTTTGGGCAAGGGGCAGGTGTTCCGTCGGGTCATCGAGGGCGGGCGGGTGCCCAACATGGTCTTTTACGGCCCCAGCGGGGTGGGCAAGACCACCGTTGCCCGCATCATCGCCCAGAACAGCGGCATGCGGCTGCACCGGCTCAACGGCACCTCGGCCTCCACCGCGGACATCAAGGAGGTGCTGGGCGAGATCGGCACCCTGCACGCCGCGGGCGGGCTGCTGCTCTACCTTGATGAGATCCAGTACCTCAACAAAAAGCAGCAGCAGAGCCTGCTCGAGTGCATCGAGGACGGCAGCGTTACCCTCATCGCCTCCACCACCGAGAACCCCTATTTCTATATCTATAACGCGCTGCTCTCCCGCTGCACCGTCTTTGAGTTCAAGGCCCTCACCGACGAGGACATCTGCCAGGGTATCCGCAATGCGCTGGCCCGGCTCGAGGCCGAGGAGGGCGGGCCAATCAGGATGGAGGAGGAGGCGCTGCAGCAGCTGGCGATGGGCGCGGGCGGGGACCTGCGCAAAGCGCTGGGCTGTCTTGAGTTTGTGGCGGCCGCCGCCCCGCGCGGGGAGCCGGGCGGCGAAAAGCGGATCACCGCCGAGATGGTGCGGCAGGTCACCGGCCGCACCGCCATGCGGTACGACCGGCAGGGCGACGACCAATACGACATCCTCTCGGCCTTTCAAAAATCGATGCGCGGGTCGGACCCGGACGCCGCCCTCCACTACCTGGCCCGGCTGTTGGAGGCGGGGGACCTGGTCAGCGCCTGCCGGCGGCTGATGGTCTGCGCCTGCGAGGACGTTGGCCTTGCCTGGCCTCAGATCATCCCGATCGTCAAGGCGGCGGTGGACGCGGCCAACATGGTGGGCCTGCCCGAGGCCAGCATCCCGCTGGCCGACGCGGTGATCCTGGTGGCGACCAGCCCCAAATCCAACAGCGGCGAGGCGGGCATCCAGCGGGCGATGGCCGACCTGCAGCGGGGCAAAAGCGGGCCGATCCCGCGCCAATTGCAAAACAAGCACTTTGACGGTGAGGACGCTGCCGTCAAGGGCCAGCACTATCGCTACCCCCACGACTACCCGAACCACTGGGTGGCCCAGCAGTACCTGCCGGACGCTTTGCAGGGCGCGCGGTACTACGAGTACGGCGAAAACAAGGCCGAGCAGGCCGCCCGCGCCTATTGGGAGCGGGTCAAACAGGGCAAATGAGCGCGAAAACACTGTAAGGCAATACGGCTTTACAGTGTTTTTTCTTGACAAAATAACTAAAAACAATTACTATTTTCTCATAAGAGCGATCTCTTCGGCCCGATGAGAGAAGCAAACAGAAAGGGGGGCATCCCGGATGCGCTATTCACGCCAGCGCGAGCTGATCCTGCAGCAGGTGCAGAGCCGGTGCGACCATCCCACGGCGGACGACATCTACACCGCGGTGCGGGACGAGAGCCCCGGCCTCAGCCTGGGCACCGTCTACCGCAACCTCAACGACCTTGCCCAGCGCGGGGTGATCCTGCGGGTGACCGTGCCCGGCCAGGCCGACCGGTTCGACCGCACCACCCACCCCCACGGGCATCTGTGCTGCCGCGGCTGCGGCCGGGTGCTGGATGTGCCGGTGGAGCCGCAGGCCATCGAGCAGCTGTGGCGGCAGCACACCGCCGCCCAAGTGGAGGGCTATGCGCTCACCCTGTACGGCCTCTGCGCCGAGTGCGCCGCCGCCACGGCCTGAACCTGGCCCGCGCGGCTGTTTGTATCCTATTATAAAGAGAGGGGGCCCGGCTGTGTTTGAACTGCATCAAACCGGCAGCAGCGGCGCTGCCCAAAGCCCGGCTGTCCCGGCCATCTTAGACCGGCTGCGGCAGGCGGTGGCTGATGCAGCTGCTGCTGTCGAGGCGGAGGAAAAGGCCAAAAACAGCTACGGCTCCATCTTTGAGGCCAGCCGCGAAAAGAAGCTGGCGGAGATTCTGGCCGCGTTCGAGGGCGGCTGCCCCCAGGCCCAGCTGCTGCAAAAGACGTGCGCGGAGGCCGAACGGCTGGCCGCGCTTGAGCGCCAGGAGGAGCATTGCCCAACCTTTGACTGGTACGGCGAGCACACCTGGGAGATGGCCTACTCCGGCGGCGCGGCCGCCTGCCGCCAGGCCGCCGCGATCCTGGCCGGGGAGGAGCCCGGGTCGGCCGCGGCAAAATAGCAAAGCAAAAGCGCCCTTGGATCCGCTCCAAAGGCGCTTTTTTGCGCAAACGGCGGGGCCGGGCCGCGCGGCGGCAGTCAAAGCGGCTGCGGGCGGGTGCATTTTGCGGCCCGGCCTGCCCGAAGCTCCGGGGTACGCTGCCACGGCTTACCTGCCGCCCTGTTTACCCTTGTCGCCGCAGCCGCAGCCCTCGCTCTCCTTAGGCTTCTGGCCGCAGCCGCAGCCGTTCTGGGCGGCGAGGTCGTCCGAGTAGAGGGCGGGGAAGTAGTCCCCCTCGCTGAGCTCCTGCCGCACCGCGCCGCTCAGCTCCACCTCGCTGTCCATCCGCGGCGGCCTGCTGCCGGGGGTGTGGGCGCTGGCCGGTTCCACCTCGTTGGTGCTGCCCTGCTCGTGGTGGTCGTATTCCTTGTAAGCATCTTTGTTGTACATACTGCACTGCTCCTTTGCGCTTTTTTGAGTGCTATTGCCGAAATCAGGCCGTCCTGCGCCAATACGCGCCGCCCAAGCGGCTCACGCGGCCCCCTCCCGGCCCATCTCAGCCTTAGTATGCGCCGCCGGGCGGGGGTGTATGCGCTTTTACAACTCTTTAACAACTTGATGGAATAATAAGATAAAAAAGCGGCGCTGTGTACCCGCGCCGCCCAAAATACCACAGGCAGCGCCCGGCAAGCCCGTCAGCGGGCCCTTTTCGCGGCGCTGCCCGAAACAGGGGGAACCACCAATGGCCAATATCCTGATCGCCGAGGACGAAAAGCCGATCCGGGAGCTGATCTGCCGCAGCCTGAGCCTTGCGGGGCACACGGTGCAGCAGGCGGAGGACGGCCCCGCCGCCCTGCAGCGGGTCGCCGAGCAGCCGCCCGACCTTGTGCTTTTAGATGTGATGCTGCCCGGCTGCTCGGGCTTTGAGGTCAAGCAGCAGCTGGACCCCGCCCTGCCGGTGATCTTCGTCACGGCCAAAAACAGCCTCTCCAGCCGCCTCGAGGGGCTGGGCCTCGGGGCGGACGATTACATCGTCAAGCCGTTTGAAATTTTGGAGCTGCTGGCCCGGGTGGAGGCGGTGCTGCGCCGCACCCGGCCCGAAAACGAGGCCTTCGAGCTGGACGGCTGCCGGGTGGAGTTTGGCACCCACCAGGTGTATTGCGGCGGGCAGGAGGTGCCCCTCACCCCGCAGGAGTTCAGCCTGCTCGAGGTGCTGGTGCGCAACCGCAACCTGGCCCTCTCGCGGGATAAGCTGCTGCAGCTGGCCTGGGGGTACGATTACGAGGGCGACACCCGCACGGTGGATGTGCATGTCCAAAAGCTGCGCAAAAAGCTGGGCTGGGACGAGCGCATCCAAACCGTTTACAAGTACGGCTACCGGCTGAGCACCCGCTGACCGGGCCCGCCGGGCCGTGCTTTTCGCGCCGCTGCCCATTCTTCAACACCCGACCAAAGGGGGAACCACCGTGAAATTCTGGCAAAAGGCCTATCTCATCACCCTCGCGCTCTTTCTGCTCGCGCTCAACGGGGGCATCGCGGCGGTGCTCTCGATCGGGCGGCAGCAGGCGTTCGAGGCCGAGTGCGCTAGCCTTTTGGCCCAGCAGCACATCGTGGCCCAAAGCCTCGCCGAGGACGCCGCCGCGGTCCAGGCGCGCCGCCCGCAGGCCCTGCCGCGCCTGGGAGAGAGCTACGCCGGGCAGTACCGCCCCAAGGGCATCTTTCTGCGGGTGGCTCAAGGGGCCGAGGTCTGGGCCGACACCCTCCCTCAGCCGGACGAACCCCTGCCCGAGCCGCCCCCCGCGGGCCAGCGGCTGCACACGGTGCGCACCGCCGGGCAGCAGCGGTATCTGTACGTCTCGGCCATGCTGCCCGCCCCGCCGGAGGAGGTCAGCGTGGTCTGCGCCTTTGCCATCGAGGACTTTTTTGTCGATTGGGCCCGCACCTATCAGGTCTGCTTTGCGGCCGGCGCGGTGGTCTCGGTGCTCATGGCCGGGGCGCTGTACGCGGTGCTGCGCGGGCTCTCCCGCCCGATGGAGCGGCTGGCGGTGGTGGCCCGCCGCATCGCCGAGGGGGACTACGCGGCCCGCAGCAGCCAGCGCGGGCGGTACAAAAAGGACGAGGTGGGCCAGCTTGCGGCCGCGCTGGACGGCATGGCCGCCCGGGTGCAGGAGAACATCGCGCAACTGAGCGAGGCCGCCGAGCGCAAGCAGCAGCTGGTGGACAATGTCGCCCATGAGCTGCGCACCCCCCTCACCGCCGTGCGCGGCTACGCCGAGTACATCCAGCGGGCCGAGCTCTCGGGCGAGGAGCGGTTCGAGGCGGTGCAGTACATCATGGACGAGGCGGGCCGCCTCGCCGCCATGAGCGAGCGGCTGTTGCAGATGGCCGCGCTGCGGGGCGAACAGGCCGAGCGGAAGCCGGTCTCGCTGCCCCTGCTGCTCGGCCGCGCCGCCCGCACCGCGGTCCCCCGCGCCGCCGCGCACGGGGTGACGGTGGCCCTGACAAGGGTGGAGGACTGCACCATCTACGGCGAGGAGGCCCTGCTCGAAAGCCTCATCGTCAACCTCACCGACAATGCCGCCAAGGCCTGCGAGGCGGGCGGCAGGGTCGAGCTTGCGGCCCAAAGGGTGGAGGGCGGGGTGGTGGTCACGGTGCAGGACAACGGCCGCGGCATGGACGCCGAGACGCTCGCCCACCTCGGCGAGCCCTTCTACCGCCCCGACAAGGCCCGCAGCCGCGCGCAGGGCGGCGCGGGGCTGGGGCTCTCGCTCTGCTTTCAGATCGCCCAAAGCCACGGCGCGCTGCTCAAATTCGCCTCAACGCCCGGGGTGGGCACCACCGCCGCGGTGGCGTTCCGGACCGGGCAGACGGGGGAATAGCGACGGAATAAACCGCAAAACGGCTTTTTTACAGCTTGCTGACATCCGCCCCGTATTCTTTACAGCTTGATGATGATTTCTTGAAAAAACGGCAACTCTGCGGCGGTACGATACCACCATCGAAAGGAGGCTGCCTCAGATGAAAGCAAAACAGCAACATACAAAACGACCCATACGACCCATTTTTATCAAGACCAAAGCGGCCCTGCTCACCGGGGCACTTGTTCTGACCCTTTTGCCCGGCTGCGCGGCGGAACCAGGCGCGCCGGTGGTCACCGAGGACGATCTGACCCCTTCCTCCACCGTGCAGGAGGTACTAAAAGAGGATTTCACCTATTTTTGGCTGGGCGAGGCGATGGAGCAGGACCCTGAGAGGTTAGAGCAGCTTGTCCTGCACACCATGCAGGAGGACCAACAGCAGTTGCGCGATCTGATCCAGTCAGAAGAGACCTCAGAAGAAGATAAAGCCATACTCATGGAAGCTTTAGATGGAACTGACCAGGACGCGGTATTGCAGGACTATCAGAAATGGGCGCAGGAACAATTGGAGTATGACCCGGTGGTTTCGCCGCAGGAGGCGGCCAACCGCGCGGGGCTGTTGTTTGAGCAGATCTACGGAATCGACCTTACCGGCACAGAGATCTATATCGACTGCATTCAGCACGAAGCAAATGGCGACGATATCACATTTGGCGGGCGGATGGTTTGGGAGGCCACGGCGCTGGATGGGCCGCTTGCAAGTGTCAGGGTGTCGGATCAGGCCCGCGCGTGCTGCACATTGGACGCCACCACCGGCGAATTTATCACGGCATACTACGTCTTTAGCGATGAAGAACTGACCGCAATGCAAAATACGCCCGTACACGAGGCGTACCTGCCGGGGACCTATCAGTGGGATACGCAGCATCCCGGCTATCCCGAGGCGGTCAATGCCGTGCAACAGCAGCTGACCCAGGCTTTCTCGGGCTGTATGCTGGCGGACGGCGCGGCTGTAACCGATGCAAAGCCGGTCCAAAGCCAAGATACCGCCCTTGCTTACCAGCTTTGCTGCGACAACGGTAAAAGTTATAAATTTGTGCGGCGCGCCAATGTCGACCCCTACACCCAGTACGACTTTGGCGGTTACCCGCTGCGGGCCTGTTATATTTACAACGAGGCGTATTACCAATAATCCGCGCGGCGCGGCCCCGCAAGGGCCATAAAACAAAAACCGACCCGCTGCTTTTGCTCTGCGGCCGGATGCACCGCGAGGGCGGGCTGGACAAGCCCGCCCCTTTTATAGTATAATAAGGGCCGCAGCGGTCTGCCGGATGTTGATTCGGGCAGATTTTGCCTGTAAAGCAAAACTACTTGCCATAAAATTGCTGATCAAAAGGAGGGGGAAGGGCATGGCGATGTTCCGCAAGCCGATGTTTGGGGCCACCATCCAGCCCGCCTGCGAGTACTGCTCGCTGGGGCGGCGCTCGTCCGACCCGCGGATGATCCTGTGCGAAAAACAGGGGGTCGTCTCGCCCTACTTCCATTGCCGCCGGTTCGATTATGACCCGCTGCGCCGCATCCCGCGCCGCCCGCCCAGGCTGCCCAGCTTTTCGCCGGAGGATTTTTCGCTGGACTGAGCGGTTGCATTTTGAGGCAGAATATAGTATACTGTGTTTATTCGGACAGAGCCGGGACGTTGCGCTGTTCGGCATACGGATGCGGGCCCTGTGCGATGGGGCCCCATGAACCATGTCAGGCGGGGAACCGAGCAGCATTAAGTGGCCCGCCCTGTGCGCCGCAGGTCGCCTGCATCCGTATGCCAAGCAGCGCAGGGGCGCAGGGTGAGCGCACCGGCCTGTCCCTTTTTTGTATCCGGCGTTTTCTCTGCAAATTTGGGCCTGTGTGGGGCCCTTCTGAGGCCCGGCCGCGCTCCCATATTTCGGGCAGGGCGGCGAGCCCTTTTTTCAAAAAAGCGAGGTGAGCAGGGCAGGATGTATCGCGCGTTATACCGCAAATGGCGGCCCGCACGGTTTGAGGACGTGGTGGGCCAGCAGCCGATCGTCACCGCGCTGCAAAACCAGGTCAAAACCGGGCGGGTGGGCCACGCCTACCTCTTTACCGGCACCCGCGGCACCGGCAAGACCACCTGCGCCAAAATTTTTGCCAAGGCGGTCAACTGCCCCAACTGTGCCGGGGGCGACCCCTGCGGCACATGCCCGGTCTGCCGCGGCATCGACGACGGCAGCATCCTGGATGTGACCGAGATCGACGCCGCCTCCAACAACGGGGTGGACAACATCCGCGATTTGCGGGACGAGACCGCCTACACCCCCAGCGTCTGCCGCTACAAGGTGTACATCATCGACGAGGTGCATATGCTCTCGACCGGGGCCTTCAACGCCCTGCTCAAGATCATGGAGGAGCCGCCCAGCCATGTGCTCTTCATCCTCGCCACCACCGAGATCCACAAGGTGCCCGCCACCATCCTCTCCCGCTGCCAGCGGTACGATTTTGCCCGCATCCAGCCCGCCGAGATCGCCGCGCGGCTCGAATATGTCGCCAAAGAGGAGCAGATCGCACTCGAGCCCGCCGCCGCCGAGCTGATCGCCCGGCTGGCCGATGGGGCCCTGCGGGACGCCCTCTCGATCCTCGACACCTGCGCCGGGGTCTCGCCCGAGGTGGATGAGGCGCTGGTGCGCCGGATGGCCGGGGTCACCGAGCGAGGCTACCTCTTTGCCATCGGGGACGCGCTGGCAAAAGGTGATGCCGCCGCAGCCCTGGCCGAGCTGGCCGAGCTGCGGCAGAAATCGGTGGACCTGCGGCGGCTGTGCGAGGAGCTGATCGGCCACTACCGCAGCCTGATGCTGGCCTGCCTGCCGGGCGGCGGCGAGCTGCTGTCCGCCGCCTCGCCCGAGGAGCGGCAGGGCTACCTCGACCGCGCCAAACAGATGCGCCAGCTGGACGCCATCCGGGCCATCCGGCGGCTGGGCGAGGCGCTCGAGCGGATGGCCCGCGGCAGCGATGCGCGCATCGAGCTGGAGCTGTCCTTTTTGGCGATCGCGTTGCCCGAGACGGCACCGGTGCCGGTTGCCGCTGCTGCGTCTGTTGCTGCGGCCGCGCCTGCTCCGGTTGCTGCCGCCCAGCCCTTTGCCGCTCAATCGGCCGCCGGGCCGCAGCCTTTTGCGGCCCAGCCGGTCGCAGCGCCGCAGCCTTTTGCGGAGGCCCCTGTGACCACTTCGCCGCCCATTTTACCGGCACCGCCAACGGCGGCCGCGGCCCCGGTTTCGGAAGCACCCGCCGCAGCCCCGGCTGCCGCCCCGCTGCCCGCGGACGATCTGCCGCCCTGGGAGACCGGCCCCGCGCCCGCGGAGCCGCCGTCCCAACCTCAGCCGCAGAACGCCGCCGCGTCTGTGCCGCCTACGCCCTCTGCGCCCTCCGCGCCGCGCCCCCCAGTGCCCGCCGCGCCGGTCACCGGCCAGCCCGCGCCCCGCGCCCCGGCCCCGCAGCCCCATGACGGCCCGCCGATCCCGTTCGAGCCCTGGCCCGAGGTGGTTCGCCGGGTCGAGACGGCGGACATCTCGCTGCACGCCTTCCTCAAAAACTCCCGCGCCTATCTGGACGGCCGCCGGGTGCTGATCGACGGGGGAGACTTTTTCCGGGATTTCATCCGCCAGAACAGGGCCAGCCAGGCCACCCTCAAGCAGATCATCGAGGAGGTCGACGGCCAGGCCCACCCCATCGGGCCCTACATCCCGCCCGAGGCCGAGCCCCAGCCCGCCCAGAGCGTCGAGGACACCCTTGCAGCCATCCGCGCCCAGGGCGTGCCGGTGATCGAGCGGGAGAATGAATAAAAAGCAGTAAAAACGGCGGCCCGCCGCGCAAAACCGGCCCGCCTCAAAAAAGGAGAAACGACCATGAAAGCAAGACTGCCGCAGGGCTATGGCAAGCCCGATGTCAACGCGCTGATGCGCCAGGCCCAGAAGATGCAGGAGAGCGTACAGGAAAAGCAGGCCGAGCTGGAAGCCGCCGAGTACCAGGGTAGCGCGGGCGGCGGCCTGGTGGAGCTGACCATGACCGGCAAGCACCAGGTGACCGCCCTGCACATTAAGCCCGAGGCGGTGGATCCGGACGACCTTGAGATGCTGGAAGACCTCATCGCCGCCGCGGTGAACGACGCGGTGCGCATCGTGGACGAGACCGCCGAGGCCGAGATGGGCAAGATCACCGGCGGGATGAATTTCCCCGGCCTTTGATAACAGGGAGGAATCAACGCGCATGGCAAACAACGCGGCCCCGCTCGAGCGCCTGATCGAGCAGTTTTCCCGGTTTCCGGGCATCGGGCGCAAAGGGGCCACCCGGATGGCCTACCAGGTGCTTGGCATGAGCGCCGCCGATGCGATGGAGCTGGCCAAGGCGATCGAGGAGGCCCACACCAGGCTGCACCGCTGCCGCATCTGTCAGGACTACACCGAGGGCGACCTCTGCCGGGTTTGCGCCTCGCCCAAGCGGGATCAGAGCATCATCTGCGTGGTCGAGAGCCCGCGGGACATCTCGGCCTTCGAGCGCACCCGGGAGTACAACGGCCTCTACCATGTGCTGCACGGGCTGATCTCCCCGATGGACGGCATCGGGGCCGAGCAGCTCTGTGTCAAGGAGCTGCTGGCCCGCTTGGGGGACGGCACGGTCAAGGAGGTCATCATGGCCACCAACCCCACCGTGGAGGGGGAGGCCACCGCCATGTACCTGGCTAAGCTCATCAAGCCGATGGGCATCCGCACCACCCGCCTGGCCTACGGGCTGCCGGTGGGCTCCAGCCTCGAGTACGCGGACGAAACCACGCTCTACCGCGCACTTTCTGGCCGGGACGAGCTGTAATGCAAAACACCTTTACAGAAAATACTTTTGATATTGACAAATTGCATGCTATTTTGTCGGCCGCGCCCCCCTGCGCCTTGCGGGGGCCGCGGCCGCTTCTTTTTGACCGCCTGCCCCAACGCACCGCAGCACGGCGCAGCAGAGGAAAAACAGCAGCAGCGCGGCGTCCAGCGGCATCCGGCTGCGGGCCAGCACCCGCGGCGCAAGGGTCGAGAGGGCGGCGCTGGCGTCCGGCCAAAGCCGCAGCCCCAGCCGCAAAAACAGCAGCGAGAGGGGCAGATGCACCACCCGGCAGCGCAGCAGCGGCCGCATCGAGAGCTCGGCGGGCAGCAGTGCCCGCACCTGCAGCAGCACCGAGAGGCTCTGCACGCTGAGCGCGGCGCAGCAGGCGTACACCCGCCCGGCCCCTAAGGCTGCCGCTGCCGCGCAGCCGCTGGTTACCTCGAGCAGGGCGCTCACCGCAAAGGCGGCGGGCCCGCCCTGGGGCAGCAGCCCGGCGAGCACCACGCACAAAAACCGGAAAAACAGCACAAATCCGCAGACGGTCAGGGTCGAATCCACCGCCCGGCCCACCGCCGCCACAAGCCCGGTTTGCCGGGTTGCGGGCTGGGGCCCGGTGTCGGCCTGCTCTCCGGCCCCAAACCCGGCTTTACGCCCAGCATCGGCCCCGTCCCGCGCCGGTGTGCCGCCGCGCTGCCTGCGCAGGGCCGGGCGCAGCAGCAGCCCGCAGCAAAGGTTGGCCAGCAGCAGTGCGCTCAGCAGCAGCACCCCCGCCCGGTGGCTGCCCAGCATCAGCAGCCCCACCGTGTTGATCACAAAGGCCGGGCCGGAGCCCACCGCGCTGGCCAGCAGGCACTCGGCCTCGGGCTTGGTCAGCTGCCGGGCCCGGTACAGCTGCCCAATGCAGCCCGCCGCCACCGCAAACCCGCCCAGCCAGCCCAGCAGCAGGGCGGTGGCGGCCCCATCCCCCTCAAACCCCAGCAGCCGGGCCACCGGCCGCAGCACCCGGCCCAGCAGCTGTGCCGCCGGGCCGCTCGCGATCAGGTTGGTCACCACAAAAAAGGGGAACAGCGCCGGGATGATCTGCCCGGCGCAGCAGCGCAGCCCCTCCTCGATGCCGCGGATGCTCTCGCCCGGCCGCGCCAGCAGCAGGGCCAGCAGCCCCAGCGCCAGCATGCCATACGCAGCGCGGCCTGCCGCGGCCCGCCGGGCTTGCGCCCATTCCAAACGCTCCATTCTCCCGCACCCCTTTCCTGATAAGGATAAAAGGTCTTATCGCGCAGCGCGCCCGCCGGGCAGAATCGGCGGCGCGCTCTTTTCATATATATGAGAGACTGGGCGTTCTTATCAGGCCGCCGCAGGCCGCAGCCTTTGGCAACCGCGGCTTTCAAGGCGTTCTGCATTCTCAGAAAGGGGGCGTATGGCATGGCACGGGCCAAAAAACCGCCCCGCCCCGGCCTCTGGCAAACCCTGCGCGGGGTGCTGGCGCAGCCGCCCGCCGGGCTCTACCGCCAGCCGGTGCTGCATGTCAACTGCAGCGGTCTTGTCGAGGTCGAGGGCTGCTGTGCGGTGCTGCTGTACGACGCGCAGCAGATCAAGCTGGACCTCGGCCGCTGGCAGGTGAGCCTCTTTGGCGACGAGCTGACCCTCGAGGCCTTCAACCGCAGCCAGCTCATCATCCGGGGGCGGGTGTTCAAAACCGAGTTCAGCTATTCATAAAGGCGGGCGCGCAAGGCCCAGAGAGGGAGATACACGCATGGCAGCTTTGTTGCAGCAGTGGTTTGGGGCGGTGCGGTTCACCGCGCTGGGCGGGCGGTACGAGCAGCTGCTCACCGCCTGCGCGGCGGGGGACATCCCGCTGCAGCAGGTGCGGCCGATGCCGGGCGGCTTTACCGCCAGCACCCCGCTGCGCTGCTACCGCCGCCTGCACCCACTGGCCCGGCGCAGCCACACCCGGCTGCGGGTGCAAAAGCGCACCGGGCTCTGGTTTTGGCTGCGCCGCTACCGCGGCCGCTGGGGGCTGCTTGTGGGCCCGGCCGTCTTTCTCGCCGCCGTCGCGCTGCTGCAAAACCTCATCTGGTCGGTGCGGTTCGTGGGGCTGGATGCCGCCCAGCAGGCCGCGGTGCGCCAAACCCTCACCGCCGCGGGCATCTGCGAGGGGACAGCGGTCACCCAGCCGCAGCTGCGCGCCGCCGAGCGGGCGATCCTCTCGGGGCAGCAGGGGCTCGGTTGGGTCAGCCTCAACTTCATCAAGGGGCGGCTGGTGGTGGAGGGGGCCGCCGCCCTGCCCAAACCCGAGATCGAGCCGAACGACCCGGTCGACCTCGTCGCCGCGGCGGACGCCACCCTGCTCTCGCTCACGGTGCAGGAGGGCTACGCCCTCAAGCAGCCGGGGCAGACGGTGGCCGAGGGGGAGGTGCTGGTCAGCGCCGTCAAGGAGGGGCAGGATCAGCAGCCGATCCCCAGCCACGCGCGGGCCACTGCCTGGGCGCGGCTCGAGCGCAGCTACACCTGCACCCAGCCGCTGCAGTACACCGCCCGCTTTGCCACCGGCCGCACCGCCGAGCGCCGCACCCTGCTGGCGGCGGGCCACCGGCTGCCGCTCTGGGACGCCGCAGACGAGCTGCAGGGCGAGACTCGCCTTTCCTACGCCCCGCTCACGCTGTTCGGCTTTGGGCTGCCGGTCACGGTTGAGACGGCGCTCACGGCCGAGC
Organism: Faecalibacterium sp. UBA7177; assembly: GCA_002491225.1. Classification (GTDB taxonomy): domain Bacteria; phylum Bacillota; class Clostridia; order Oscillospirales; family Ruminococcaceae; genus UBA7177. Next base: position 10,943 of record DKVN01000055.1, on the reverse strand, counting down.
AGGCGGAGCAGACGGTCACCCTCAGCCCCGCGGCGGCCCGCCAGTTTGCCCGCTATGCCTGCGAGCAGGCCCTCGCGGAGGAGTTTCCCGGGGCGAAGCTGCTCACCGTCTCGGAGCAGGAGACCTGGGACGAGGGCGCCTTGACCCTGCGCCGAACCGTGCAGTTTGAGGCGGACATCGCCCGCCCGGCCAGCACCGCAGGTACCGAGACGCCCGCGCCCGCGCCCTGAACCACGGCCCGCCCTCTGGCCGATTTACCGGCCAACATCCCGCCAACCCCCCTCCTAAACTCAAAGTCCGCGTCCTGACCGGCCCCTCAGCCAACACCCCGACCGTGCCCCCCGGCCCGCCCCTCATCCAATACTCTGCACACCCCTCAACTGCCCTCCGACCCACCCCATAAAAAAGTGCAGAAATTTTGTGCATCTTTTACAGTTTCATTTCAAAAATTTTGTGATATAATCAAGGCAAGATGGTGGAGTACTGTCAGTTTTGCTGGCCGGGCAGGCCCCGCCGTCCGAAAAACACCGCGCAGCGGCATGGGGCACAGCCCGTGCCGCAAAGGGGGATGTCTGTTGGCGGAAAAACTGATCGAACTGGACAGTATGGAGCTCGCGGCCGCCGTCTTTGGCAGTTGTGATGAGAACATCCGAATGCTGGAAGAGGCGTTTGAGGTGACGGCGGTCTGCCGGGGCACCCAGGTCAAGCTGACCGGCGAGAGCGAGGGGGTCGTGGCGGCCACCCGCGCCATCGAGGCGATGCTCACCCTGCAGGAGAACCGCACCCCGCTCGAGGAGCAGACGGTGCGCTACTGCATCGGCCTGGCCAGCGCGGGCGAGCAGAGCCGGGTGCACGAGCTGACCGAGGGCTTTGTCGCCATTACCGCCAAGGGCCGCCCGGTGCGCCCCAAAACCCTCGGCCAAAAGGAGTACCTGCAGGCCATCCAGAACAACGCCATCACCTTTGGGGTCGGCCCGGCCGGTACAGGCAAGACCTATCTGGCGGTGGCGATGGCGGTCAAGGCGTTCAAGAGCAAGGAGGTCTCCCGCATCATCCTCACCCGGCCCGCGGTCGAGGCAGGGGAGCGGCTGGGCTTTCTGCCCGGAGACCTGCAGACCAAGGTAGACCCCTACCTGCGTCCGCTGTACGACGGGCTGTATGATATGCTCGGGGCCGAGAGCTTCCAGCGCCTGTTGGAAAAACAGACCATCGAGGTGGCCCCGCTGGCCTACATGCGCGGGCGCACCCTCGACGACGCCTTCATGATCCTGGACGAGGCGCAGAACACCAGCCCCGAGCAGATGAAGATGTTCCTCACCCGCATGGGGGTGGGCAGCCGGGTGGTGGTGACCGGGGACGTCACCCAGATCGACCTGCCGGACAAGAGCCGCAGCGGCCTGGTGGACGCGCTCTCGGTGCTCAAAAATGTCAGCGGCATCGCCCAGGTGCGTTTTACAGAAAAGGACGTCGTGCGCCACCGCCTGGTGCAGGAGATCGTCAAAGCCTACGACCGCGCGGCGGCCCAGCGCGCCGCCCACAGCCGCCGCGAGAACAGTAAATATAACGGAAAGGTGTGAAAAAACGTGTCCAACAAGGTTTATATCACCAACCAGCAGAATACGGTCAAGGTGCCGTCCGGCCTGCGCATCCTCATCCGGCGCAGCTGCAACGCCGTGCTCGAGCACGAAAAATTCGGCCGCCCGGCCGAGATCAGCGTCACCTTTGTGGACAACGCCAAGATCGCCGAGCTCAACAACCAGTACCGCGGCAAGCCGGTGCCCACCGACGTGCTCAGCTTCCCCCTGGGGGAGAACGGCGAGTACGATGTCAACCAGGACACCGGCGCGGTGATGCTGGGGGACATCGTCATCTCGATGGAAAAGGCGATGGAGCAGGCCGAGCTCTACGGCCACCCGCTGCAGCGGGAGGTCGCGTTTTTGACCGTCCACTCGATGCTGCACCTGCTGGGGTACGACCATGAGGCCGGCGGCCTCGAGGCGGTCAAGATGCGGGAGCGCGAGGAGGCTGTGCTGATCCAGCTGGGCCTGCCGCGCACCGTCTCCTACACTGCCGACCTGCTGTAAAAAAAGGCGGCATGCGGCACTTTTTGGCCGGGTTCGGCCACGCGGCCCACGGCATCGCCCGGGCGGTGCAAAGCGAGCGCAACCTCCGCTTCCATCTCTGCGCGGGGGGCTATGTGCTCTATTTTGGGCTGCGGTTTTATGCGTTCGGCCCCGCCGAGTGGGCGGTGGTCTTCCTCTGCATCGCCGGGATGCTGGCGCTCGAGCTGATCAACTCGGCCGTCGAGCGGGCGGTCGAAAGCCCGGAGCCCCACCGCTGGCGGGCCGCGGGCGAGGCCAAGGATATGGCGGCGGGCGGGGTGCTGGCCTTTGCGCTGGGCGCGGCAGCGGCCGGGGTCTGCCTGTTTGGGCAGCCCGCGGTGCTGCGCGGCATCTGGCGGCACTACACCGGCCAGCCGCTGGCGGCTTTGGCGCTGGCGGCTTCGCTTGTGGCGGCCTACTGGTTTGTCTTTCGCCCCGGCAGGCCGCGGCGATGAGCGGGCCGGGCACTGACGCTGAAAAACAGCGAAAAATCGTATAAAAGGATTCAGAAGAAATCGGGAAAGGAACCAATCGCTTGCAAAAGACACAACAGCCTCAAGAGCCTCAGTACGACACCTCCTCGGCCTTTGTGGCGCTGGTGGGACGGCCCAATGTGGGCAAATCCAGCCTGACCAACCGCCTGGTGGGGGAAAAGGTCGCCATCGTCACCTCCAAACCCCAGACCACCCGCACCCGCATCACCGGCATCGTCACGCGCGGGCCGGTGCAGTATGTGCTGCTCGACACCCCCGGCCTGCATAAACCCCGCAACAAGCTCGGCGAGCGGATGAAAAAGACCGCCGACGCCTCGGTGGCGGATGTGGACGTGGCCCTGATGCTGTTTGAGCCCTACGGCGCGCTCAACGAGGAGGAGCTGGCCATGGCCGAGGAGCTGCGGCGGCTGCAATGCCCGGCCATCGGCCTCGTCAACAAAACCGACACCCTGAAAAACGCGCAGGACCTTGACGCCCGCCTCGCCGAGCTGCGGGCGCTCGACGCCTTTTGCGAAGTGCGCGGCATCTCGGTGGCGGCGGACGAGGGCTGCGAAGAGCTGTTCGGCCTGCTCGAGCGCTTTGCCGCGCCGGGGCCGCACTATTTTGCGGACGACGCCTACACCGACATGCCGGAAAAGGCGCTGGTGAGCGAGATTTTGCGGGAAAAGATGCTGCTCTACCTGCGGGACGAGGTGCCCCACGGCATCGCCGTGACGGTCGAGCGGTTTTCCGAGCGGCCGGGCCGGGCGCTGATCGACATCGACGTCAATATTTATTGCGAGCGCAAGAGCCACAAGGGCATGGTGATCGGCAAGGGCGGGCAGATGCTCAAAAAAATCGCCAGCGCCGCCCGGGCCGACTGTGAGGAATTTCTGGACGCCAGGGTTAACCTGCAGTGCTGGGTCAAGGTCAAGGCCGATTGGCGGGACAGCGACTTTTTGCTCAACGATTTTGGCTTCAAGCAGCCCTGAAGTGGAGGGCCGGGCTTGTCAAAATCGCCGCATCCGGCCCGGCACCGCCCCGGCGCTTTTTGCAGGGCGGGCCCCGGTTTCGACCAGCGCGGGTGCAAAGGACCAGCGCGGTTGCGGCGGGCCGGGCGGCTGGGCAGGATTTTCCACGGATGAACGCCCCGCCGACACGGCAGGATAAGAGGGGAGCGGGCGCGCCGCGAGCCGCAAGCGATCGCGCCGCAGCCCCCCAAAAATTCTGCCTTTGCCGAAAGAGGTGCATCCGCCGTGGAGAGCCGAAACGAATGGGAGGCCTTTGCCCGCACGGGCAGCATCCTGCACTATCTGCGCTATAAGCAGCAGAGCGGCGGGCCGCTCTGCACGCCGCCGCAGATGCAGGCCGGGCCTTTGGAGGGAGCAACGCATGCAGATCGTGACGCCGGGCCTGGTGCTGCGGGAGGTCAAGGTGGGGGAGTCGGATAGGATCCTCACCATCTTCACCCCCGGCCAGGGCATGATCACCGCCTCCGCCAAGGGCAGCCTGCGGCTCAAAAGCAGGCTGTTCAGCGGGTGCGGGCTGTTCTGCTACTCCGAGTTCACCCTCTTTGCGGGCCGCACCATGTACCAGGTGGACGACGCGCAGGTCAAGCGGGTATTCCACGGGCTCTCGGCCGGCATCGAGCCGATGGCCCTTGCCATGTACCTGGCCGAGATCGCCCAGAGCCTCTCGCCCACCGGCAGGGAGGCCGAAACCGGCCTGCGGCTGCTGCTCAACAGCCTTTACCTGATCAGCGAGGGGCAAAAGGATCTGCGCCAGATCAAGGCGGTGTATGAGCTGCGGGCGGTCAGCGAGGCGGGCTACCTGCCCCAGCTGCTCTGCTGCGCGGGCTGCAACCGGTACGACGGCGGCGATTTTTACTTTGACACCGATTCCGGCGCGCTGCTCTGTGCCGACTGCGCCCAAAAACAGGACAAGCGCCCCAATCTCGACCCCGCCGCACTGGTGGCGCTGCGGCATATCTGCCTGGTGGACGACCGCAAGGCCTTCAGCTTTACACTCGCCCCGGCCAGCCTGCAGCGTCTTTGCGCGGTGGCCGAGCAGTACATGATGCGCTGCCTGGACAAGCCCCTCAAGAGCATGGAGTTCTTAAAGCAGGTGCTGCCCTGAGCGGCCGAGCGGCGCGCTTTGCCGCTCCTCATCCCCAAGAAAACAATTTCCGAAAGGGCCCCGCCGGGCGAATGCTTCCCGCTTGCCGGAAACCGCCGCCCCCGGGCCCCTTTTGAGCCATAATGACAGAATTTAGAGGAAACAATCATGCAACAACCCGATACCGACCGTTTGGAACTCAATAAAATTTTATCCCGCGCGGCCAGCTTTGCCACCTGCGCCGAGGCCGGCCGCCGGATGCTCGAACAGCCCCTCATGACCGACCCGGACGAGGTGCGCTACGCCCTCGGCCAGACCGATGCCGTCAACAGCCTGCTGCTCAAAAATGGCAGCCCCCGCTTTGGCGAGGCCGAGGGGGCGCTGCCCGCGGTGAGCCGCGCGGTCAAGGGCGGGGTGCTCTCGATGGGCGAGCTTTTATTGGTCGCCGCGGCCCTGCGAAACTTTCAAAATTTAGTGCAGTGGTACGGCATCAGCGAGCACGACGCCCTGCCGGTGGACGACCTCTTTTACGCCCTCAGCCCCCAGCCGGGGCTCGAAAAGGCGATCGGGGACGCGATCCTCTCGGCCACCGAGATGGCGGACACCGCCAGCAACACCCTCTTCGAGATCCGCCGCAAGATCCGCGCCACCGAAAACTCGATCCGGGACAAGCTGGACAATATGGTCAAAAACCAGCAGACCAGCAAGTACTTACAGGAGTCGGTCGTCTCGCTGCGCAACGGGCGGTTCGTGGTGCCGGTCAAGGCCGAGCACCGCGGCGATGTGGGCGGCGTCATCCACGATGTATCGAGCACCGGCGCCACCCTCTTTGTCGAGCCCACCGCCGTGGTCGAGGCCAACGCCAAAATTTTGCAGCTGCGCAGCCAGGAGGCCGCCGAGATCGAGCGGATCCTCGCCGCCTTTACCGAGCAGGTGGCCGCGCTCGAACCGATGTTCAGCTTCAGCTACGACGCCATGCTCTCGATCGACATCCTGCTGGCCAAGGCTCACCTCGCCCTTGAGCAAAAGGCCTGGTGCCCGCAGGTGACAGGGGAGGGCTGGTTCAGCCTCAAGCGGGCCCGCCACCCCCTCATCGACCCCGGCAGGGTGGTGCCGGTGGACATCGCCCTCGGCAGAGAGTACGACACCCTCGTCATCACCGGGCCCAATACCGGCGGCAAAACGGTCACCCTCAAAACCGCCGGGCTGCTCTGCGCCATGGCCCAGCACGGGCTTTTGATCCCCGCGCAGGAGGGCAGCACCGTCTGCGTCTTTTCGGATTATCTCGTCGACATCGGGGACGAGCAGAGCATCGAGCAGAGCCTCTCCACCTTCTCTGGCCACATGAAAAACATCACCGGCATCCTGGCCCGCGCCGCCCGCGGCACCCTGGTACTGCTGGATGAGCTGGGCGCTGGCACCGACCCCGCCGAGGGCGCGGCCCTGGCCGTGAGCATCGTGGAGGAGCTGCGCCGCCGCGGCGCGCTGATCATGGCCACCACCCACTACGCCGAGATGAAGGTCTTCGCGCTCGAAACGCCCGGTGTGGTCAACGCCAGCTGCGAGTTTGATGTCGAGAGCCTGCGGCCCACCTACCGGCTCAGCGTGGGGGTGCCCGGCAAGTCCAACGCCTTCCTCATCAGCGAAAAACTGGGCCTACCCGCGAGTGTCATTGCCCAGGCAAACGCGCATCTGTCCAGCGAGGACAAGCGGCTGGACAGCGTGCTGGCCCAGCTGGACGATCTCAAGGCCCAGCTCAAAGCCAGCCAGGACGAGGCCGAGCAGCTGCGCGGGGAGGCCGAGCACCAGCTGGAGAGCGCCCGCAAAAAGCGGGACGCCTTGATCGCCCAGGGCGAGCAGGAGCTCGAGGCCGCCCGCGGCAAGGCCCGCGAGATGGCTCAGCAGGTGCAGGCCGAGGCCTACGCCCTCACCGACGAGCTGCGCAAACTGCAAAAGGACGATAAGACCGCCGCCGCCCAGCGCGCCGCCCGCGCGCGGGAGATCGCCCGTCGTGAAGCTGAAAAGCTTTACAGCAAATCCGACGTCGTCCACCGCCCGGTGAAGGAGTTTGTGCCGCTCAAAAGCGTGCGCACCGGCCAGGAGGTGGAGATTGCCGAGCTTGGCCAGCTTGCCACGGTGATGAGCCTGCCGGACAAAAACGGCATGGTGGAGGTGCGGGCCGGCATCCTCAAAACCAAGGTGCCGCTCTCGGGGCTCAAGGCCCCGGACAAGCGCCAGCCCCAGCCCCAAAAGGGCCGCGGCCTGCCTCAGCGCCTGGCCCGGGCCACCACGGTCGACAAGGTGCAGCGCACCGCCTCGATGGAGATCAACCTCTTAGGCCTGACGGTGGACGAGGCCCTGATGGAGACCGACCAGTTCATCGACCACGCGGTGATGAGCGGGCAGACCACCATCTATCTCATCCACGGCAAGGGCACCGGGGCGCTGCGCAATGCGATCCAGGCGCATCTGCGGGGCCACAAAAATGTCAAAAGCTACCGCCTGGGCCGCTACGGCGAGGGCGAGGCCGGGGTGACGGTGGTCGAGCTGAAATAAGCCCCGCGCGCCCGCCGTGCCCCCGCCAAAAATCCCGCTGCGAGGCCAATTTTCTCCTTTTTAACGCATCATCAACAATTCAAGATCCACACCACAAAAACGGGACGGAGAGCAGTTTTGCTGCCTCTCCGTCCCGTTTTGACATCCTTTTTCGCCCCGGCGCGGTATACTGGCCTTACACTGGCAGCGGGGGAGGGCTCGGGCATGAAAACGGTCATCTATCTGGACATCCTGCTGCTGGTCAACTTCCTGATCGGCTATTTTCTGCTGCGGGCGGCCGGGCTGCTCACCGGCGGCGCGGGCCGCCCGGGCAGGCTGCTGCTGGGGGCGGCGGTGGCGGCGGGGGCCAGCCTGGCGCTGCTGCTGCCGCGCCAGCCTCTGCCGGTGCAGTTTGGCTACCAGCTGGCCAGCGCCCTCGCGGTGGTCTGGTGCGCTTTTGGGCGGCAAAGCCCGCGGATGCTGGCCCGCCGGGTGCTCTGGTACGCGCTGCTCAATGTCCTGCTGGCGGGTGCGGTGGGCTATGCCGTGCTGCGCGGTGGGCTGCGGGGGGCGCACACCAACAACCTGGCGGTTTACTTCAACATCTCGCCGGGGCTGCTGGTGGGCTGCATGCTGGCCGTCTATCTGGTCATCCGGCTGCTCTCGCTGCTCTTTGGCCCGCCGCAGCCCGCCGGGGGCTGGGTGTTGGAGCTCGAACTCGCGGGCACGGTGCTGCGGCTCGATGCCCTCTATGACACCGGCTACTTTCTGCGGGACCCGTTCTCGGGCGGGCAGACGGTGCTGCTCAGCTTCCCGCAGGTCAGGGCCCAGCTGCCCGAGCCGCTGCAGGCCTACCTCGCCGCCTGGTTTGCGGGGGACGCCGCGGCCCTGGCCCATCCGCCGCCGGGGGCCTCGCCCCGGCCGATCCTCTGCCGCACCGCCGCCGGGGAGGAGCTGCTGCCCGGCTTCCGGGCCGCGCGGCTGCGGCTGAGCCGGGGCGGCAGGGTGGCCGAGAGCCGGGCGGTGACCGCGGCCTTCTGCCGCGGCAGCTTTGAGCAGGGCGGGGCGGCCGCCCTCTTCGGCAGCGAGCTGCTAACGGGCCTGCCCTGAGCGCGGCGCGGCTCAGGATTCCGGCCGCCCCCAAAACGCCTCATCCCCGGCCCGTGCCGCCAACACAAACAAGGTAACATAAGGGCAGCGGGCCCACCCGCCCCCACAAAAGGAGATGACCCTACCGATGCAACCAAGCGTGGCCCGGCTGCGGCTCTGGCTGGCCCGCCTTTACGGGCGGGTGTTCGCCCCCGGCGCGGTGCACTACATCAACGGCCCCGAGACCCTGCCGCCGCCCCTGACCCCGGAGGAGGAAAAGCTTGTCTTTGCGGGCCTCGAGGAGGGGCGGCAGAGCTGCCGCGACCTGCTCATCACCCACAACCTGCGGCTGGTGGTCTACATCGCCAAAAAGTTCGAGTCGAGCGGGGTGTCGGTGGAGGACATCATCTCAATTGGCACCATCGGGCTCATCAAGGCGGTCAACACCTTTCAGCCCTCCAAAAACATCAAGCTGGCCACCTACGCCAGCCGCTGCATCGAAAACGAGATCCTGATGTTCCTGCGCAAAAGCTCCAACCGGCGGCAGGAGGCCAGCATCGACGAGCCGCTCAACACCGACAGCGAGGGCAACGAGCTGCTGCTCTCGGACGTTCTGGGCAGCGACCAGGCCGAGGTGGGCCAGCAGCTGGAGCAGGAGGACGAACGGGACATGCTGCTGGCGGCGGTGGAGCGGCTCGAACCGCGCGAGCGGCAGATCATGCAGATGCGGTTTGGCCTTTTGGACGGCAACGAACACACCCAAAAGGAGGTGGCCGACGCCATCGGCATCTCGCAGAGCTACATCTCGAGGCTCGAAAAGCGGATCATCAAGCGCCTGCGCTGCGAGCTGGAGCAGATGGCGTAACGCGGGCCCACCTGAACCAAGGCCAGTTCATCCGGTCAAGTACCACAAGAACAATAAGAACAGCCAAGGGCGGCGGGACAAAATTTCCCGCCGCCCTTGAGGCATTCCTGTCAGAACGAAATCTCCCTGCCAAAGTGATACGTCAGGTTGCGACAGTCAGGCGCAGGTGACATCAACCAACTGAATCATACGCAGTCCTCCAGAGTTTTCAGGAGGGTCAAACCTCATCCTCCTGCCGGGTGATATTGCGCACCCAGATGTACTTTTTATAGTGCAGATACACCGCCGGGATCTTGACGATCTCGTCCATATTTACAATACAGAAGACCGCCAGCACCGGCAGCTTGAGCCAGAAGGCGGCCAAAAAGCCCAGCGGCACCGAAAAACACCACATCGCCCCGATGTTGCCCACCATGTCAAACCGGGAGTCCCCTCCGGCGCAGAAGATGCCGTCCAGCACCACATGGTTCACCGCCTGGAACGCCATGTTCACCCCGCAGAAGAGCAGCATCCCCTGTAAATAGCGGGAGACCGTCTCGCCGTAGCCGATGCCGCGCACGATCAGCGGGGAGAGCAGCATCAGGGTCCCGCCCGAGAGGCAGCCCACCAGGATGGCCAGCCTTGTCAGCCGCCCGCCGTACTCGCGGGCCCGCTCCAGTTGGCCCGCGCCCAGCAGGTTGCCGATCATGATGCCCGCGCCGCCCCCGAGGCCCCGGATCAGGCAGGAGAGCAGGCTCTTGGCGATGCTGACGATCGAGTTCGCGGTCACCGCGTTGGTGCCCATGTGCCCCATGATCACCGAGTAGAGGGTAAAGGCGATGCCCCACACCAGCGCCGCGGCCAGCACCGGGCGGGTGTAGCGCCAGAAATCCCCGGCGAGGGCCTTGTCCCGCCTGCCCAGCCAGCCCCAGCGCACCAGCACCAGCCGCCGTTTTTGGGTAGCCGCCGCGCTCCAAACCAGCTCCACTGCCCGGGAAATGGCGGTGGCATACGCCGCGCCCACCACCCCAAGGGCGGGCAGGCCCAGCAGCCCAAAGATGAGGATGGCGTTGAGCAGGATATTCAGCAGCACGGTGCAGGAGCTGATGCGGGAGCTCAGCGCCGCCGCGCCGGTGTTTTTGAGCACCACCAGATAGATTTGCGAGATGGCGCAGAGCAGGTAAGAGAGGGAAACAGCCCGCAGGTAATCCGCCCCCAATGCCACCAGCGCGGGCTCATCGGTAAAGATGAGCATCAGCAGCCGGGGCGCGGCAAAGGCGGATAGGGTAAACAGGGCCCCGCAGATCAGGTTGGCCCGCAGCGCCACCGGGATCACCCGCTCGATCGCGCCGGTGTCCTGCTTGCCCCAGTACTGGGCGGCGATGATGCCGGTGCCGGTGGCGATGCCGCTGATAAAGAGGTTGAGCACAAACTGCACCTGCCCCGCCAGCGAGACCGAGGAGAGGGACTCCTGATCCACCATGCCCAGCATCACCGCGTCGGTGGCGCTGACCAGCGCCAGCATAAAAAACTGGATCATGATCGGGAAAACCAGCCCGGTGAGCTGGCGGTAAAAGGGATCCCGCTTGAGGTCGGGGAGAGAGCACATGATTTTGACATTCCTTTCCTGTAAAAGCGAAGCACTTTACAGTGCTGTCGCCCTGTTTTATCGCGCTTTTTGGGGCGTCTGCCGCCAAACAGCCGCAAAACCCGGGCTCCTTGCAGTATAGGATACTTTTGCGGCAAAGTCAACACGCGCCCGCCCCGCCCGCGGGCGCAAAAATG
>DKVN01000171.1:2042-13594 GCA_002491225.1 Faecalibacterium sp. UBA7177 | reverse complement strand
CGCACAGTCCTTGCGGGGGATGTTTCCCTGCGAATGTTTTAAGAGCCCCCGAAGGGGGCGTTTTCGCAGGGGAATATCCCCCGCAAGGACGGATGGGAGTCGCGCGTTGGACACTCCCGCAGTGCGGCACGCGGGCACGGAAAGGCGACAAGCTTGGAACATTCACAGCAGCATTCACGCACCCAAAACTCTATCCTGACCATGATCTCCGGGGTGGGGCAGAAGCTGGCATCCATCCTGGTGGGATTTTTGTCCCGCTGGGTCTACATCGCCTACCTCGGGCGGGAGTTCGTGGGGGTGGGCGGGCTGTTCAGCCATGTGCTCACCTTCCTCTCGCTGGCCGAGCTGGGGGTGGGCAGCGCCATCACCGTCTACCTCTATAAGCCGCTGGCCGAGCGGGATGAGGAGACGGTGCGCACCTATATGCACTTTTACAAAAAGTGCTACCAGGTCATCGGCTGGGCGGTGCTGGTGCTGGGGATGGCGCTGGTGCCGGTGCTGCCGCGGCTGGTCAGGTTTGAGGGGGCGGCCCCGGTCAACCTCTATCTGGTCTACGGGCTGTATCTGGCCAACTCGGTGGCCTCCTACTGGTTTTTTGCCTACAAATCCAGCATCCTCTCGGCCGACCAGAAGGCCTACCATGTCAACAACCTGAACAGCATCTTCTCGGTGGCGGCCAGCCTCGCCAAGTGCGCGGTGGTGGTGCTCTTTCACAGCCTGCCCGGCGCGTTTGAGCTGGCGCTCGCGGTCGAGCTGGGCATCGGCATCCTCAAAAATGTTTTCATTGCGCGCAAGGCCGATCTGTTGTATTCTTATATCCGTGCCAGGGACGCCGCGCCCATGCCAAAACCGGTGCTGCAGAATATGTTCCGGGATGTGCGGGCCCTCTTTATCAACAACCTCTCGTTTAAGCTGCTCTCGGCGGTGGACACCATCGTGGTCAGCGCCGCGCTGGGCACCGCGCTGGTGGGCAGCACCGAAAACTACACCATGATCATCAACTATGTGGTCATGGTCATCGCGATGGTCACCGTCTCGCTCACCCCGAGCATCGGCAACCTCAGCCACACCGAGAGCATGGAGCGGCGGCTGGAGGTCTTTCGGGAGCTGGATCTCGCCAACTTCTGGATCAGCTGCTTTTCGGCGGCCTGTCTCTACCAGCTGCTCACCCCGTTTATCACCCTGTTTTTTAGGGATAAGGGCGGGGCCGACCTCTCCTTAAGCGCCGCGGTGGTGGCCTGTCTGGTCATCCGGTTTTATATGGGCACGGTCAACAATACCCTCAACACCTTCAAAACGGCGATGGGCCTTTTGCGGCAGGGGTGTTATCTGGCGCTGGCGGGCGGGGTGCTGAATGTCTTCCTCACCCTCTGGCTGGCGAGCCGGATCGGGCTTTTGGGGGTGTACCTCTCCACCGTCGTCAGCGAGATCTGCACCACCTTTTTTGCGCAGGGGTATTATGTCTTCCACGACGGGTTCGGCCTGCCCTGGAAAGGGTATGTGGGCCGGATGCTGCTGCGCATGGTTTTGGCCGCGGGCATCGTGCTGGGCAACCACGCGGTCTGCAGCCTCTTTGCCGGGCCGGGCTGGGGCAATTTTATCCTGCAGTGCGCTGTCTGCGCGGTGCTGCCCAACCTGATTTTGCTGGCCCTTCTTTGCAAAAACCCCGCCTTCCGCGGCATCCTCGTGCGGGCAAGGGGCATTGCCAAAAAGCTGCTGGCCCGGTGACGGCCGCAAAAAATGAAATGCCCGGCCGCGGGGCAAAGCGGCCGGAAAAGGAGCAACACGGATGCAGTTCAAGTTCAAGCTGGTGGATTTTTTCCGGGAAGAGAATATGCGGGAGGGCTTTGTCCAGCTGCTGCGGGACGGCCTCGCGGACCTGGGCGAGGTGGTCTTCTGCGATGACCCGGACTATGTGCTCTGCAGCTGCTTTGGCAGGGAGGCTACCCGGTACGACTGCACCCGCATCCTCGTGCTGGGCGAGAACATCCGCCCGGACTTTAACCTCTATGATTATGCCATCGGCACCGACTGGATCAGCTATGAGGACCGGTATCTGCATTTTCAGTGGTACAGCTTCCCGTTCTGGAACGAGCTGGCCAAACTGGCCCTTGTAAAGCACACCCTGCCGGACGAGGTGTACCGCAGCAAGGAGAAGTTCTGCAACTTTGTGGTCTCCAACTACGGGGCCAACCCGATCCGGGAGGCGATGTTTGAGGAGCTGGGCAGCTATAAGCGGGTGGAGTCCGGCGGGCGCAGCCGCAACAACCAGCCGGGGGGCGAGCCGATCCCGAACGGCGGCAAGCTGGCCTTTCAGCAGGCCTGCCGGTTCAGCCTCGCCTTTGAGAATGCCCAGACCACCGGCTACTGCACCGAAAAGATTCTCGACGCCTTTGCCGCCGCCACCGTGCCCATCTATTGGGGCGACCCGGCGGTGGGGCGCATCTATAACCCGGACGCCTTCATCAACTGCAACGAGTATCTGACCGTGCAGGGCATGGCCGAGCGGGTGCTGGCGGTGGACGCAAACCCCGAGCGCTGGCTCTGGATGATGCATCAGCCCGCCTTTGTGGACGAGGCGGCCGCCCGCAAGGAGATCTACGGCAACCCCTTTGGGGAGTATCTGCGCCACATCGTGGAGCAGGGCCCCAAAAAGAGCCGCCGCCGCAGCCCCGACCACTGGAGCGGCCACTACGAGCAGACCGCCCGGCAGGCCGCCCGGCTCGAGCGCAGCTTCTGGTGGCCGGGGTATGCCAAACTGGAGCGCAATCTGGTGAAGCGGGGGTGGATCCGGCGGTGAGCGAACGAGAAACGCGCGCGGCGGGCGGCTTGCAGGCCCCCGGCCCGGCTGCGGGAAATGGCCCAGCAGGGGAAACTGCGTCGGCCCCGGTGTTCGCCCCGGCCTCCGGCGAACAGCCCGGCCCGGCCCCCGGCGGCCTCTGGCCCGAGCGGTACGATGTGGTGATGCCGGTGCTCAAGCGGGACTGGCCCGCCGCCGAGCGGGGCCTGCCCTATGTGCTGCAAAACCTGCCGCTGCGGCGGCTGGTGGTGCTCAGCGCGCCGGACATCCTGCCCCTTTTGCCCAAGGACGAGCGGATCGTCCTTGTGGACGAGAACACCCTCTGGCCCGGGCTGACCCTCGCGGCGGTCAAGGAGGCCATCTACCGGCGCATCTACACCGACAAGCGGGCGGGCTGGTATTTCCAGCAGTTTCTCAAGCTGGCCTATGCCCGGATCTGCGAGGGCCCGGCCTATATCAGCTGGGACGCCGATACCATCCCGCTGCGGCCGATCCCCTACCAAAACGCGGCCGGGCAGTACCTTTTTACCCTCAAGGAGGAGCTTCACGCCCCCTATTTTGACACCATCCGCGCTTTGTTTGGGCTGGAAAAGCAGTGCCCCGAGAGCTTTATCGCCGAGAACATGATCTTCGACACTGCCCTGGTGCGCGGGATGCTCGCCGAGATCGAGGCGAACGAGACCCTCGAGGGCGGCCCGTTTTGGGAGCGGATCATTAACGCCATCGCCAGGGAGCAGCTGGCCGGGTCGGCCTTCAGCGAGTTTGAGACCTTTGGCAGCTATGTGACGGCCCGCCACCCTGGCCGGTACGCCACGAGGCGGCTGGCCACCCTGCGCAGCGGCAAGAATATCCTTGGCAAGACGCCCAGCCCCGCAATGCTGGCCTGGGCGGGGGAGAGCTACGACACCCTCTCGATCGAAAAGTTCAATGCCTCCACCCCGCTGGTGCTGCTGGCCAGAAGCCCGGCCTACCGGGCAAAGCACACCGCCGCCGCGCTGGAGGCGCACAAACAGCGCTACCGGGTGATCCCGGCGGTGTACGGCTGGGGCCGCTCGCTCTGGCCGCGCTTTAAGGCGTGGGGCGGGAAGTACAAGCGGATGCTGCGAAAACGGCGGGGATAAGCGGTACCGCCGCGCGCCGAATATCGGGAAAGGAACAAAAACCATGAAAAAAGCACTCATCACCGGCATCACCGGGCAGGACGGCAGCTATCTGGCCGAATTTCTGCTCGAAAAGGGCTATGAGGTACACGGGGTGGTGCGGCGCGCCTCGGTGCACACCACCCAGCGCATCGACCATCTCATCGCCCAAAACGCCATCACCCTGCACGGGGGGGATATGGCGGACGCCGCCAGCCTCATCCGCATTGTGGCCGCCGTGCGGCCGGACGAGATCTACAACCTCGCGGCCCAGAGCCATGTACAGGTGAGCTTTGACGCGCCCGAGTACGCCGGGGATGTGGACGCGCTGGGGGTGCTGCGGCTGCTCGAAGCCGTGCATGTGCTGGGGCTGGAAAAACAGTGCCGGGTGTACCAGGCTTCGACCAGCGAGCTGTACGGCAAGGTGGAGGAGTGCCCGCAGAATGAGGCGACCCCCTTCCACCCCTACAGCCCCTACGCGGTGGCCAAGCAGTACGGCTTTTGGATGGTGCGGGAGTACCGTGAGGCGTATGGCATCTACGCGGTCAACGGCATCCTCTTTAACCATGAGTCCGAGCGGCGGGGCGAAAACTTTGTCACCCGCAAGATCACCCTCGCCGCCGCGCGGATCGCCTGCGGGCTGCAGGATACCCTGTATTTGGGCAACCTCGACAGCCTGCGGGACTGGGGCTATGCCAGGGACTATGTCGAGTGCATGTGGCTGATGCTGCAGCAGGACACCCCCGAGGACTATGTCATCGCCACCGGCGAGCAGCACAGCGTGCGGGAGTTTACCACCCTCGCCTTCCGCGAAAACGGCATCGAGCTGCACTGGCAGGGCAAGGGGATCGCCGAGCAGGGGGTGGACGCTGCGACCGGCCGGGTGCTGGTGCGGGTCAGCCCGAAATTTTTCCGCCCCACCGATGTGGTCGACCTCTGGGGCGACCCCACCAAGGC
Source organism: Faecalibacterium sp. UBA7177 (assembly GCA_002491225.1). GTDB lineage: Bacteria > Bacillota > Clostridia > Oscillospirales > Ruminococcaceae > UBA7177. Next base: position 8,698 of record DKVN01000171.1, on the reverse strand, counting down.
CCGCACCCAGCTTGGCTGGGACCCGCGCAGGACCAGCTTTGCGCGGCTGGTGCAGATCATGGCCGCCCACGACCGGGCGCTTGCCGAGGCCGAGCGCGGCAGGAACGGAAGGGAACGGTTGTAAACTACACATATTGGGCGAAGGAACAACTGTAAACTGAGACGCTGCCCATCCTTTATCAATGAACCATCAGGGAGGAAAAACAACATGGCTATGGAGAAAGACGCAAAAATCTATGTCGCCGGGCACCGCGGCATGGTGGGCGGGGCGCTGGTGCGCGCGCTGCACAAGGCCGGTTACCAGACCATCATCACCCGCACCCGGGCCGAGCTGGATCTCTGCCGTCAGGCTGATGTGGAGGCGTTTTTTGCCGCCGAAAAGCCGGACTATGTCTTCCTGGCCGCCTCCAAGGTGGGAGGCATCGTGGCGAACAGTGAGGCCCCGGCGGATTTCCTCTATGAGAACATGATGGTGGAGATGAATGTGATCCGCGCCGCCTGGCAGAACGGCTGCAAAAAGCTGCTGTTTTTGGGCTCCTCCTGCATCTACCCCCGGCTGGCCCCCCAGCCGATGCCCGAGAGCTGCCTGCTCACCAGCAGCCTCGAGCAGACCAACGAGGGCTACGCCCTGGCCAAGATCAGCGGGCTGAAATACTGCGAGTATCTGCGCCGCCAGTGCGGGGCCGACTATATCAGCGTGATGCCCACCAACCTTTACGGCCCGGGCGACAACTACCACCCCACCCACAGCCATGTGCTGCCGGCCCTGATCCGGCGGTTCCACGAGGCAAAGGAGGCGGGGATCGAGACGGTGACCTGCTGGGGCACCGGCGCGCCGCTGCGGGAGTTTTTGTATGTCGAGGACCTTGCCGACGCCTGCCTCTATCTGATGAACACCTACTCCGGGGCCGAGACGGTCAACCTCGGCACCGGCAAGGAGCTCTCCATCCGCGCGCTGACCGAGCTGGTGGCAAAGGTGGTGGGCTACACCGGCCGGATCGAGTGGGACCCCTCAAAGCCGGACGGCACCCCCCGCAAGCTGCTCGACGTCTCGAAGCTGAATGCGCTGGGCTGGCACTACACCACCGAGCTCGAGGACGGCATCCGGCTGACCTACGAGGATTTTCTGCACAGCCCGATGCGGACGGAGAGGTGAGCCGATGAATCTGATCCTGCTTTCCGGCGGCAGCGGCAAGCGGCTCTGGCCGCTCTCGAACGACGTGCGCTCCAAGCAGTTCCTCAAGCTGTTCCAGAACGGGGCGGGGGAGTACGAGTCGATGGCCCAGCGGGTGCTGCGGCAGCTGCGCGCGGCCTGCCCGGACGCCGCTGTCACCATCACCACCGGCGAGGCGCAGAAGAGCGCCATCCTCAACCAGCTGGCCGGGCCGGACGGGGCGGGGGTCTCGGTTTGCTGTGAGCCCTCCCGGCGGGATACCTTCCCCGCCATCGCGCTGGCGGCGGCCTACCTTGCCAGCGAGCAGGGGGTGGGCCGGGAGCAGCCGGTCATCGTCTGCCCCATCGACCCCTTTGTCGAGCCGGACTACTTTGCCGCCCTCAAGCGGCTGGAGGCGGCGGTCGAGAGCGATTTCGCCCGGTTGGTGCTGATGGGGGTGGCCCCCACCTACCCCAGCGCCAAGTACGGGTATTTTCTGCCGGGCGGGCCTGCCGCCGGGTTGGACGCCGAAACTGACCTGCGCCCGGTGGTCTGGTTCCGCGAAAAGCCCACCGAGCAGCAGGCGGCGGAGTATATCGCCGAAGGGGCGCTCTGGAACTGCGGGGTTTTTGGCTTCCGGCTGGGGTACCTTTTGGACATTCTGGCCCGGTATCTGCCCACCGCGCAGTACCGGGAGGTGTACGAGCAGTACGAGGCGCTGCCGAAGATCAGCTTTGACTACGCGGTGGCCGAGCGGGAGCGCTCGGTGGGCTGCATCCGGTTTGACGGCAGCTGGAAGGATGTCGGCACCTGGAACACCCTCGCGGAGGAGATGGCAGGGCCTACCTTAGGCAACGTGGTGCTGGGCGAGGGGTGCGAGAACGTCAACGCGGTCAACGAGCTGGAGCAGCCGCTGCTGGTGATGGGCGCGCGGGATATGATCGTGGCCGCCGGGCCGGACGGCATCCTGGTCAGCGACAAGCACGCCTCCAGCTTTATCAAGCCCTATGTGGACGCGCTGCACCAGCGGGTGATGTATGAGGAAAAATCCTGGGGCTGCTTCCGGGTGCTGCACGAGGACGCCCACTCGATGACCGTGCATCTCACGGTCTGGGCCGGGCGGCAGATGAGCTACCACTGCCACCACGGGCGCAGCGAGGTGTGGACGGTGCTCTCGGGCGAGGGCGAGGCTACGGTGGACGGGGCGTCCATCCCGCTGGGCCCCGGCGCGGTGGTGCAGCTGCCAGCAGGGGCGCGCCACACCCTGCGGGCCGAGACCGACATGGCCCTGATCGAGACCCAGCTGGGCCGCGCCATCGAGGATGACGACATCCAGCAGTTTTGAGACGGCCGCGCGGCGGCAATACGGCAAAAATGCAGCAAAAAAGCACAGCAAAAAATGCAGCAAAAATGCACAGCAAGAAGCAAGGAGGCCCTTTCCTATGAGCGAACGCAGTCTCTTGATCCTCGGCGCGGGCGGCTTTGGGCAGATGGTCTACGAGACCGCCCGGCTGACCGGCCAATATGACCGGATCGCCTTTTTGGACGACGCGGCCAAGGACAGCCGGGTCGTCGGCAAATGCGTCGACCATCCCGGCCTGGTGGGCGAGTACCGCTGCGCCGTGGCGGCCCTGGGCGACAACGGCCAGCGCCTGAAATGGACGAAGGAGCTGCTGGCCGCCGGGTATGGGGTGCCCTCGATCGTCCACCCCTCCGCCGTCGTCAGCCCCTCGGCCGGCATGGGGCCGGGCTGCTTTGTCATGCAGCGGGCGGTCGTCAACACCCATGTGCAGCTGGGCATGGGGGTGCTGGTCAACAGCGGCGCGATCGTCGACCATGACAGCACGGTGGGGGACGGCGCGCACATCGGCCTGGGCAGCGTGGTCAAGGCCAACTGCCAGATCGAGCCCCAGCGCCGGGTGGAGGCGGGAGAGGTGATCTTCGCCGCCCGCCGCCGCATCGACGGGGCGGACAGCCGCGAGCTGGTGGACGCGCTCTATGCCTTCGGCTTCGGCAACCGGTGCAGCTATGTCAAGCCGTTTGGGGCGGGGCACATCAACGAGACCTATGCCGTGTATATGCCCGCCGAGAGCGGCGAGGAGGAGCTGGCCTATGTGCTGCAGCGGGTGAACAAGTACGTCTTTAAGAACCCGGCGCATGTCATGGAGAACATCTTTGGCATCACCGAGTACCTGCGCCAGAGCATCCGCGCGGCGGGCGGCGACCCCGACCGCGGCACCCTGAGCTATATCAAGACCCGCGCGGGGGAGAATTACTACGAGGACGCCAAGGGCCTGCCCTGGCGCTGCTACAACTATATCCCGGACTCGGTCTGCTATCAGGCGGTCGAGCGGCCGGAGCAGTTCTACCAGTCGGCCCGCAGCTTTGGGCGGTTCCTCAAGCAGCTGGGGGACTACCCCGCCGACACCCTGCACGAGACCATCCCGCACTTTCACGATACCGAGCACCGCTATGCCGATTTTGAGCGCGCCCTGCACCGGGACGTGCGGGACCGCGCCCGCAGCTGCAGGCCCGAGATCGCCTTTGTCGAGGCCCACAGGGATGACTGCGGCCACCTGATGCAGCAGCTGCACAGCGGGCAGCTGCCGCTGCGGGTGACCCACAACGACACCAAGCTCAACAACATCCTCTTTGACGGGGCCACCGGCGAGGGCATCTGTGTGATCGACCTCGACACCATCATGCCCGGCCTTGCCGCCAACGACTATGGCGACTCAATCCGCTTCGGGGCCTCCACCGCCGCCGAGGACGAAAGGGATCTCGACAAGGTGCACTTTGACCTCTCGCTCTTCGAGCTCTACACCAGAGGCTATCTGGAAACGGCCGGGGACGTGCTGACCGAGGCCGAGAAGGAATCGCTGGCCTGGGGCGCCAAGCTGATGACCCTCGAGTGCGGCACCCGCTTTTTGACCGACTATCTGCAGGGGGATGTCTACTTCAAGACCCAGTACCCCACCCACAACCTGGTGCGGGCCCGCACCCAGTTCAAGTTAGTGGCTGAGATGGAGGAGCAGTTCGCCGCCATGCAGGCGATCGTCCGCAAGTACAGCGCGTAACCGGCCGCCGCCGCGCGCGCCGCAACGCCCGGCCGCGCGCTGCGCGGGTTGACCCGCCCGAAAAAGGAGCCTTTCATGCAAAATACCTTTCATCTGTTCTGCCTTGCCGCGCCGGTGCTGGGCCTGCTGCAGCTGCTGATCCGTTTTGGACTGCAGCCCGGGCCCACCGCCATGCGGCTGCGGGCGGTGTGGAACGAAGAACACTGGCTGCTCACCGACGCGCTCGGCGAAGTACGCGGGGCGCTGGCCACCCCGGTTTTCTGCTGCATCGCGGTGCTCTGGTGGGGCACCGCGGCGCTGACCCTCTTCGTCGAGCTCTGGGCCCCGGCCGGGGTGCCCACCGCCGTTGCCACCCTGCGCAGCCTTGTGCTGGCCGGGCTGGTGCTGGGCAAGATCTTCTGCCTCACCCGCTGGTCCGGGCGGCAGATTCTGCTGGGCGGGCTGGCGGCGGCGTTCTGGGCCTGGATGGCCGCGGTGTCCGGCTACAGCCCGCTTGGGGATGCGCTGCTGCTGCTGTTTGCCGTAAAGGGCACCAACCTCTTTGCGGACCTGTGCAGCATGCTGGCGGCCCAGGCGCTGGATTTTGCCCTCACGGCGGGCCAGGCCCTTGCGGGGCTGCGGGACAATATGACCACCACCTTTGACACCGGCCGCGCGCGTCTGCGCATGGCGCTGGGCTACGGCAGCTACAACGGCTGCGGCGTCGCGGTGGCCTCGGTGGCGCTGCTCTACCTCTGTGTGCGCTGGCGGCGGCTGCGCTGGTGGGATGTGCTGCTGGTGCTGGGGGCGGTGGCCTTTATCGACCTTGTGCCCAACAGCCGCTCGGCCGAGCTGCTCTGTGTCATCACGCTGGCGGCGGCGCTCCTCTTCCGGGCGCTGCCCCGCCTGCCCGAAAGCCGCTGGGCGGCGGCGCTGGCCGCCGCGGCCGCGCCGCTTTTGTGCGCTCTCAGCTTTTTGCTGGCCTGCCTCTACCGGCAGGACGGCGGCCTGATCACCCGGCTGGACAGCCTGCTCAGCGGCCGCATCCGGCTGGCCTGGAATTCCCTCTTCAACAACCCCTTTACCCACTGGGCCTGGCTCGGCCAGCCGTTTACCACCCGGGGGTTTTATGCGGTGGACAACAGCTATGTCTACTACTTTTTCCTCTGCGGGCCGTTTTTTGTGGCGCTGCTGGTGCTGGGCGGCGCGCTGCTGTGCTGGCGGCTGGCCCGCAGCGGCGGGTGGGACGGCATCCTGCTGGCCTGCGCCCTGGGCTGGCTGGCCTACGCCTTTACCGAGCGGGTGGTCTACCCGAACCTGCTCATCCTGCTGGCGGCCAACGCGATGTTCGGCGGCACCGCCCAACCGCTCACCCTGAACCGCCCCCACCGGCTGGGGGTGCGCGGGCCGGGGGGCCTCGGCGGCGGCTGGGGCGGCGGCGCGCGCCGGTATGGCGGCGCAGGCCGCAAACGGTTTGGGAGGTGAGCGGGGATGCTTAGCTTGATCCGGCTGGGCCTCTTTGTGCTGTCGGCGGCGGGCTGGTGCGCCTTGCTGGCCCGGCGCTTTTCGCTCAGGGCCGAGTTCTGCCCCTTTCTGTTTGTCTCCGGGGTGGGCGCGGCGCAGTTTGCGGCGGGGCTGCTCAACCTCTATGCGCCCGCCGAGGCGCTGCTCTGGGCCGGGGGGCTGCTGCTCGCCGGCTGGTACACGGTGCGCTGCCGCGCCGCCTTTGCGCCCTTTGCCCGCCTGCGCACCCTCGGCTTTGGGGCGGCGGCGGGCTGGCTGCTGCTGCTCACCCGGGGCGGGGTGATCGCCGGGTACGACAATATGTCCCACTGGGCGGTGATGGCCAAGACCATGCTGCGGTTTGGGCGGTTGCCCAACGCCCAGAACACCGCCATCGAGTTCACCTCCTACCCGCCCGGCAGCGCGGCCTGGATCAAGTATTTCTGCGGCTGTGTCGGGGTATCGGACGGCATGATGGTCTACGCCCAGGGGCTGCTGCTGCTGGCCGGGCTGTTTGCGCTGACCGCCTTTTTGCCCCGGCGCGCCAAAGGCAAAGGGGCGGCCGTGCCGCTCTGCGGCGGGCTGCTGGTGCTGGCGGCGGGGGTGTTTTTGCTGGTGGGGGATATCCCCCCGGTGGACCTGCGGGTCGACGCGCTGCTCGCCGTGCAGGCGGCGGGGGCGCTGGCGGTCATCGGGTATTACGGGCCGCGCCAGCCGAAAAAGGCGGCATGGGCCGCGGCGGGCCCGCTGGTGCTGCTGGCGGTCATCAAGAACAGTGCGCTCTTTTTTGTGGCGGCGGATCTGGCGGTGCTGGGGTATTTTGCGCTGCGGCGGCCGGCGGGCGGCGCTGCGGCGGCTTCGGCCTCTGTGCCCGCGGCCGGGTTTGCGTCCGAGCCTGAGCCTGTGTCCGCGCCCGGTGCGGCGGCTGCCACGGCGGGGGGCCC
>DKVN01000171.1:493-1733 GCA_002491225.1 Faecalibacterium sp. UBA7177 | reverse complement strand
GCGGCGGCTGCCACGGCGGGGGCCCCGGCGGCGGGGCGCGGCGGACGCCTTTCCGCGTGGGCGGCGTCCCGCCCGGCGCTGCCTGCCTTTGCGGGGTGCGCGCTGGCCCCGTTCGCGGCCTTCCTGCTCTGGCTGCGGCATGTGAATATGGTGTTTGAGGGCGCGCAAACCTCGCCCGAGACCACCAGCCGCCACGCCGTCTCGCTGAGCGGCTATGCCGGGATCCTCGGCGGCAAGAGGGGGGAGGATCTGGCCGCGTTTCAAAGCCTTTTTGTCCGCCATTTTGCCGACCTCTCCCAGCCGGACACCCGCTGCCTCTGGGCGCTGGTCCTGATTGCGGCGCTGTTGCTGGGGGCGTTGGCCCTCACCGGGTACCTCACGCGGCGGCGGGCGGCGGGCATCGGCGCGGCGATGGCGGGGTGCGAGCTGGCGTATCTTGTCTGCCTCTGGGCCACCTATGTCTTTTCAATGAGCACTGCCGAGATGCTCTGTCTGGCCAGCATCGGGCGGTATCATCTCACAACGCTGCTCTTTTTGGCGGCGGCGCTGGTCATCACCCTATTGGCTACGCTGGCCCCGGCGGAGGATGGAAACGTGCAGGGGCAGCCGGACGCGCCGCGCCCCGGCGCAAAGCGGGCCACCCCGGCGCTGCTGCTCTGCGCCGCGCTGCTGCTGGCGGGGCTGCAGCTCCTCACCGCGCCCGGCCAGCTCAGGGCGCTCTACAGCCGCGCGCCCTACCATGACAGCAGCACCCAGGGCGAGTGGCTGGCGCTCAAGGCGCAGTATGGCCTCGAGGACGGCAAGCGCTGCATGGTATACACCCGCGGCGAGGACCCCGAGGCCCTCAAAACCTGGGAGATGCGCTATATCGCCCGCTATGTGATGAACACCGATGTGCTGGATTTCTGGCAGTTTGAGGATCAGGAGTATACCCTGCAGGAGCTCTACGGCAATTACGATTATCTAATCCTCTACGCCCCGGATGACCGCATCCGGGCCCTGCTGGCTGAAAATGACCTTGACCCGAACGCCGGGTTTATCGAGCTGATCCAGTAAAACTGAACGCAGAAAAACGCCACAGGCCGCCGCGGACAGCGTCCGCGGCGNNGTGGCTGGCGCTCAAGGCGCAGTACGGCCTCGAGGACGGCAAGCGCTGTCTGGTGTACACCTGCGGCGAGGATCCCGAAAAGCTTATGACCTGGGAGATGCGCTATACCGCCCGCTATGTGATGAACACCGA
>DKVN01000171.1:0-122 GCA_002491225.1 Faecalibacterium sp. UBA7177 | reverse complement strand
TCAGGAGTATACCCTGCAGGAGCTGTATGGCAAGTACGACTATTTGATCCTCTACGCCCCGGACGACCGCATCCGCGCCCTGCTGGCCGAGAACAACTTTGACCCGAACGCCGGGTTTATCG
>DKVN01000120.1:5670-6317 GCA_002491225.1 Faecalibacterium sp. UBA7177 | reverse complement strand
CTCAGGGCCGCGTCATTTAACTGCAGCTTTTCCAGCGCGTCCTTGAGGTCGGGGTAGTCTGCGCCGTCGGCCGGGTAGATGCCGCAAAAGACCATCGGAGTCACCTTGCGGTAGCCGGGCAGCGGTTCGGCGGTGGGCGCGGCCGCCAGGGTCACCGTGTCGCCCACCCGGGTGTCCCGCACCGTCTTGATGCTGGCGGTGAGATACCCCACCTCGCCCGCGCGCAGCACGCCGGTGGGCGAGAGGCTGGTTGCCCCCATGTGGCCCACCTCCACCAGGGTAAACTCGGCCCCGGTCGCCATCATCCGCACCGTGTCCCCGGCCTTCACCTCGCCCTCAAATACCCGCACATACACGATCACGCCCTTGTAGCTGTCGTACACGCTGTCAAAGATCAGCGCCTTGAGCGGCGCGCTTGCGTCCCCCTTCGGGGCCGGGATGTCGGTGATCACCCGCTCAAGCACATCCTCGATGCCGATGCCCAGCTTGGCGCTCACCCGCGGCGCGTCGAGGCAGGGCAGGCCGATCACATCCTCCACCTCCTGCGCCACCCGGTCCGGCTCGGCGCTGGGCAGGTCGATCTTGTTCAGGATCGGCACCAGCTCCAGATCATGCTCGAGCGCCAGATAGGTGTTGGCCAGGGTCTG
>DKVN01000120.1:1043-5381 GCA_002491225.1 Faecalibacterium sp. UBA7177 | reverse complement strand
TTGGCCAGGGTCTGGGCCTCCACCCCCTGGCTCGCGTCCACCACCAGCACCGCGCCCTCGCAGGCGGCCAGGCTGCGGCTGACCTCGTAGCCAAAGTCCACATGGCCCGGGGTGTCGATCAGGTTGAACTCGTACTCCTCGCCGCTTTGGGCGGTGTAGTTGAGGGTGACCGCGCGGGCTTTGATGGTGATGCCGCGCTCGCGCTCGAGCTCCATGTCGTCCAGCAGCTGTTCTTCCATCCGGCGCTCGTCCACGCTGTGGGTCTTTTCGAGGATGCGGTCGGCCAGGGTGCTCTTGCCGTGGTCGATGTGGGCGATGATGCAGAAATTGCGGATGTGATCCTGGTTCAAGGCGTTGTCCCTCCATTTTGTTTCGTCCGTGTCGTCCTGTGCGAGCGGCGGTCTTGCCGCGTCGGCGGCGGGCCGGGCGGATTCCCGGCAGCAGGGCAGCGCTGCGGCGCGGCCGCCGCCCGGCCCCGCCCGCCCGGGCTCAGAGCCCTGCTGGGGCCCAGATCTCGGTCGGCTCGCCGTTTTGCAGATAGACCCGCGGCACCCGCAGCCCCACCCCGCAGAGCAGCTCGTAGGGGATGGTCCCGGCCTTGCGGGCGGCCGAGGCGGCGCTGTCCGCGGCCCCGCCGGGGCCGAACACGGTCACCTCGTCCCCCGGCCGCGCGTCCGGGATGTCGGTCACATCGAGGATGGTCTGATCCATGCAGACCCGGCCGAGCACCGGGGCGGGGCGGCCATGCAGGGCCATCACCCCGCAGTTCGAGAGCGCGCGCGGGTAGCCGTCGGCATAGCCCACCGCCACGGTCGCCACCCGGCGGGGGGCGGCGTCGGCGGGCACCGTGTAGCTGCGCCCGTAGCTGACGCTCTCCCCGGCGGCCAGCGCCTTCACCTGCGTCACCACCGTTTTCAGGCGCAAGGGCGGCGCAAAGCCGGGGCAGTCGGGCCCCCCGGCGGGGTCGTACCCGTACAGTAAAATGCCCTCCCGCACCAGGTCCATGCCCCACTCGGGGTGGGCCATCCCGGCGGCACTGTTGCAGCAGTGGGCCAGCGCGAACCGGTGCCCCCGCGCGGCCAGCGCCTCCCGCACCCGCACAAAGAGGGCGTGCTGGCCCTCGGTGTAGGCGGCGCTCTCCGCGTCCGTCTCGTCCGCCGCCGCAAAATGCTGGAAGATCCCGGTAAACTGCAGCCCCGGCAGGGCGAGGGCCGCCTCCATCTCCCCGAGCGCGGCCTCCAGCCCCGCGCGGGCGGCAAAGCCGATCCGCCCCATGCCGGTGTCCACCTTGAGGTGGCAGTCGACCGTCACCCCGGCGGCGCAGGCCGCCGCGCTGAGCTGGCGGGCGTAGGCGAGGCTCATCACCGCCTGGGCGATTTGGTGCGCTGCGAGCGCGGCGGCCTGCCCGGGGTCGGTATAGCCGAGGATCAGCACCCCGCCGGTGATGCCCGCCCGGCGCAGCCGCAGCGCCTCGGCAAGGCAGCTCACCGCGAACCAGTGTACCCCCTGCCCGGCCAGATACCGGGCCACCGGGCCGTCGCCGTGGCCGTAGGCCGCCGCCTTGACCACTGCGCAGATCGGGGTCTTGCCCACCCGGCGGCGTATGGCGGCCAGATTGCGCCCGAGCGCGTCGAGGTCCACCTCGGCCCAGCAGTGCCGCTCAAAAGCGGGCAGGGCGGGGGATGTGTTGATGTCAGGCATGCTCATGCCTCCTTGTCTGTGTTGGCCGCGGGCGCTGCCGCCGCCCGGCCCCGGCCCTGTCCCGCTCCCCGGCCCGGATACAGCGGGGCCCAGCCGTCCAGCCCGCGCTGCTGCAGCGCGCCCAGCATCTTCTGGCGGAAGGCGGGGTCCTCGCGGGCCATCCGGCGCACAAACTCCTTGGCCTCTTCGCGGGCGGTGGCCCCGTCCACCGGGCAGAGGCTCTTCACCACCGGCAGCCCGGCGTCCCGCACCGCGCGGGTCACCTCGGCCTCGGTGGCCAGCAGCATCGGGCGGATCAGGGTCAGATTCCGGCGGGAGAGATAGGTCACCGGCGAAAAGCAGCCGATCCGCCCCTCCCGAAACAGGTTCATATAAAAGGTCTCGATCGCGTCGTCGAGGTGGTGGCCCAGCGCCACCTTGTTGCAGCCGTGCTCCTGGGCGGCGGTGTGCAGCGCCCCCCGGCGCAGCTTGGCGCAGAGGGCGCAGGGGTTCTGCTCGGCCCGCACATCCATCACCAGCCGCCCGATGCCGCTGTGCCGCACCTCGTAGGGCACGCCGTAACCTGCAAACAGGGCGGCCAGCGCCGCATAGTCGGTGTCCACCCCGCCAAACTGCGGGTCGAGGGTGACGGCGACGACCTCGAACGGGATGCCGAGGTACCGCCGCAGCCGGGCCAGGCCGATGGTCAGCGCGACGCTGTCCTTGCCGCCGGACACCCCCACGCAGACCCGATCCCCGGCGGCAAGCATCCCGTATTCCTGCACCGCCTTGCGCATCAGCCCTTCCAGGCGCTGCATGCCGCCGCCCCCTTTTTTTGGGGCGGCCAAATTTCCCACCGCCCCAGACTTGCCGCCGGACCGCAAAAAGCCCGATATCACCTTATTATATACCACAAGCCCCCGGTTTGGCAATTCCAGACCTGCCCATCGGCCCGGCCGCCCCGCGCAAAATTTTTTTGAAAATGGCGCGCGAGCATTCGAGAGCATTCAAGAGAAAACGGGCGAAAATAAGAGCGAGAGACGAGCCAATAAATTTTATGCAAAAAAGTGCTTGACGCGGCCCGGCGGCGCGGCTATAATAAGAGCCGTGCCCCAAGGGCAACCCGCGGGGCGCGGCACAGTTTGACCCCAAATCTTTGAGGAGGAAATAGATATGAGCACTACGCTTGCGAAGGCCGGAGAGATCGAGCGCAAATGGTTTTTGATCGACGCCGCCGGCAAACCCCTGGGCCGTGTGGCTGCCGTGGCCGCCGTGCTGCTGCGCGGCAAGAACAAGGTCACCTTCACCCCCAATGTCGACTGCGGCGACCATGTGGTCATCGTCAACACCGACAAGGCGGTCCTCACCGGCAAGAAGCTGGAGAAAAAGTACTACCGCACCCACTCGGGCTGGATCGGCGGCCTGAAGGAGGTTCAGTACAAGACCCTGATGGCCGAAAATTCGGACAAGGCCATGTATCTGGCCGTCAAGGGCATGGTGCCCGCCAACGCCCTGGGCGCCAAGGCGATGACCCGCCTGCACTGCTACAAGGGCGCCGAGCACAAGAACGCCGCGCAGAAGCCCGTGGCGTATGAGTTTTAAGAGGAGGCAATAGAATATGTACGAGACGAAACCCTACTTCTACGGCACTGGTCGTCGTAAGAATTCCGTTGCCCGTGTGCGCGTTTACACCGGTACCGGCAAGATCACCATCAATGACCGCGATATCGATGATTACTTTGGCCTCGAGACCCTCAAGCTGATCGTCCGCCAGCCGCTGGCCGTGGCCGGTGTCGAGGGCAAGTTCGATCTTGTCGTCCGTGTCAATGGCGGCGGTGTCTCCGGCCAGGCCGGCGCCATCCGCCACGGCCTCAGCCGCGCCCTGCTGCAGTACGACGAGAACCTGCGCCCGGCCCTCAAAAAAGCCGGTTTCCTCACCCGCGACCCGCGCATGAAGGAGCGCAAAAAGTACGGCCTCAAAGCCGCCCGTCGCGCGCCGCAGTTCAGCAAGCGCTGATCGGACGCTCAAAACAGCAGCAAAATGCCTCAAAAGCCCCGGAAACCGCGGTTTCCGGGGCTTTTCCATATCCGAAAGGGGAGGAGGAACCCAAATAAAAACATGATCCTGCTGCTGATTGCATTTTTGATTCCCGCTATTTCCTTTCGTGCCACATCTATATGTAAAAGCAGCACGAAAGGAAGCGACGCGCTTGACGAGATCAGAACGATTTGAGCAATTGGATAAACCTCTGGCAGAGCATGGTGAGGTTTCTGTAACATTTCGGTGTTATTCTGATGAAAGAGGAGAGCGATACCATGAAACTTTTAGTAGTCGAGGATGATCGACTTTTGAACAACACGCTTTGCTACAACCTTTCGGCAGCAGGCTATACAGTGGACGCCGCCATGACAAAGGCAGCGGCAGCATCTTTCTGTGAAGCACAGGACTATGATCTGATCGTGCTGGATGTCAGTCTGCCTGACGGAAATGGTTTTGAGTTTTGCGAGGAGATCAAGGTGCGTCGCCCTGATACGGCGGTGATCTTTTTGACGGCAAACGACATGGGGAGCAATATGCTGAAAGGCTTTGCGTTAGGCGCGGACGACTATGTAACAAAGCCATTCCCTATCAGCGTATTCCGCAAAAAGGTTTCGGCG
>DKVN01000120.1:0-675 GCA_002491225.1 Faecalibacterium sp. UBA7177 | reverse complement strand
GGGTGAGCCGATCATTTTCACGCCAATGGAATACCGCTTGCTAAAGGTGCTGGTGAGAAACCCACAAATCGTTTTGACCCGGCAGGCGCTTCTTGAAAAATTGTGGGACGCAGACGAAAACTTTGTGGATGAACACGCTTTGACGGTTGCCATCAGCCGCATCCGGGGAAAGATCGAGATAGGCGGCCTGCAATATATCAAGACCGTCTATGGTATGGGGTATATGTGGATCGGAGGGCTGAAAAAATGAGTGCCGACAGGCTTTCCATCAATCGTGCCTGTGTAGTGGGAGCTGCTTGTTTAGGCATACTCTCCACTGTTGCCAGCATTACGGCGTTTTTCCTTACTCGAAGCCCGGCAATCGTGTGGTCGCTTCTGCTATTTGCCGTGTTGGTATTTGCCTGTGCCGCTGGTTTTACGGCCTTTCTTCGGCGCAAGCTGGTTCTGTTTTCGGACAGCCTGTGCCGGACAATCGACAATATGCTGGATGGAGCGGCACCACCGCCACAGATCTGCGAGGAAGAAAGCCTGTTTTACAAAATCGATCATCGGCTGACGCGGCTCTATGAAGTCCTGCGGGAGAACCGGGAGAGCATAGCGAAAGAGCGGGCCGACCTGCAGGAATTGATCTCCGACATATCCCATCAGGTAAAAACGCCGATCAGCAACCTCAAA
>DKVN01000125.1:10298-21801 GCA_002491225.1 Faecalibacterium sp. UBA7177 | reverse complement strand
GAAAGGGACTCGAACCCCCGACCTTCTGGTTCGTAGCCAGACACTCTATCCAGCTGAGCTATCAGCGCATATCCTGATCGGCCCGAGCGGCAGCCTGCCGCCGGAACGTGCCTTATCATACCACAGGATGGCATAAAATGCAATATCTATTTTGAAATAAATGAAAAATAAATTTTCTTCCACTCAGGGGGCATAAATATCCAGTGTCGGGCCCTGTTTTGGACGGGTTCGCCAAAATCGGGAGAAAAGTACAATTTTATTTGGGCAAAACTTCCAGAATTTATTCCTCAATCGGGTATAATGATAGGCAAGGAAAACACCAAAGCGCGCTGGTGCTGATCTTTCCCAGAATGCTGAAAGGTTGGTAATGACATGAAAGGTATCTGTGTACGAAGCGAGATCAACCCGCTGAAAAAGGTCCTGCTCCACCGGCCGGGGCGCGAGCTGCTGAACCTGGTTCCGGACCGTCTGCCCGAACTGCTGTTTGACGACATCCCCTTCTTAAAGGTTGCCCAGCAGGAGCATGACGCCTTTGCGCAGATCCTGCGCGAGAACGGCACCGAGGTCGTCTATCTGGAGGACCTGATGACCGACGTGCTCAAGCTGCACCCCGAGCTGGTCAAGCCCTTCCTCTATCAGTGGCTGACCGAGGGCAACATCAAGACCCGCCGCTGGCAGGATAAGCTGTACGCCTACCTGACCGAGAACTACGAGGGCAAGGCCCTGGTCGAGAAGACGATGGAAGGCATCACCATGCGGGAGATGGGCGACGTGCACGCCTACTCGCTGCAGGACATGATCGCCCCGCCCGACGACATGGTCGTCGACGCGATGCCCAACCTCTACTTCACCCGCGACCCGTTCGCCTCGGTCGGCACCGGCGTGTTCCTGCACAAGATGCGGTTCCCCACCCGCTGCCGTGAGACCATCTACGCCGACTATATCTTCAAGTATCATCCCGATTTCGAGGGCCTCATCACCCGGTATTACGACCGTGACGGCCACGCCAACATCGAGGGCGGCGACGTGCTGAACCTGACCGCGGACACCCTGGCCATCGGCATCTCGCAGCGCACCAGCCCGGACGCCATCGAGGCGGTGTCCCGCAACCTGTTCGCCGACCCGAACGCCAAGGTGCGCACGGTGCTGGCCTTCGACATCCCCAACTGCCGCGCCTTTATGCATCTGGACACCGTCTTTACCCAGATCGACGTGAACAAGTACACCATCCATCCCGCCATCATCGGCCCGCTGACCGTGTACGAGATCACCCCGGGCGCCGACGACCCGACCGACCTGCACATCAAGCAGATCGACTCCGACCTCGAGCACATCCTCGAGAAGTACACCCATCAGGACAAGGTCGAGCTGATCCCCTGCGGCGGCGACGACATGATCGCCGCGGCCCGCGAGCAGTGGAACGACGGCTCCAACACCCTGTGCATCGCCCCGGGCAAGATCGTCGTCTACCAGCGCAACGATGTGACCAACGCCATCCTGCGCGACAAGGGCATCACCGTGCTGGAGATGCCGTCGGCAGAGCTCTCCCGCGGCCGCGGCGGCCCGCGCTGCATGTCCATGCCGCTGATCCGCGCCGAGTAAAGCGCACATTGCCCCAATGAGAGGGCAGCAATTCCATTGCCTGACGCCGCCGGGCGGGCTCAGAACCGCCCGGCGGCCGATAAAAAAAGAAACCGACATCAGGAAAGTATGAAAGAGAGGAACATCACGAATGGGCGTAAACATTAGAGGCAGAAGCTTTTTGACCCTGTTGGACTTTACCCCCCGCGAGATCAACTACCTGCTGGATCTTGCCACCGAGTTCAAGCGGATGAAGCAGAACGGCGTTGAGCACAAGTGGCTGACCGACAAGCAGGTCGTTTTGCTGTTCGAAAAGACCTCCACCCGCACCCGCTGCGCCTTCGAGGTCGGCGCGCGCGACCTGGGCATGGGGGTCACCTTCCTGGATCCGGGCTCTTCCCAGATGGGCAAGAAGGAATCGCTGGCCGACACCGCCAAGGTGCTGGGCCGGATGTTTGACGGCATCGAGTACCGCGGCTTCAAGCAGTCGGTGGTGGAGGATCTGGCCCGCTACTCCGGCGTGCCGGTCTGGAATGGCCTGACCGACGACTTCCATCCCACCCAGATGCTGGCCGATATCATGACCGCCCGCGAGGAGTTCGGCGACCTGCGCGGCCGCAAGCTGACCTTCTTCGGCGACGCGCGCAACAATGTGGCCAACTCGCTGATGGTCGTCTGCGCCAAGCTGGGCATGCACTTCTGCGCCTGCGGGCCCAAGGAACTGATGCCGAAGGCCGAGCTTGTTGAGAAGTGCCAGGCCGTGGCCGCCGAGACCGGCGCGGTGCTCGAGTTCACCGACGACGTGCACGCCGGCGCGAAGGACTGCGATATCCTCTACACCGACATCTGGGTCTCGATGGGCGAGCCCGCCGAGCTGTGGGCCGAGCGCATCAAGCTGCTGCGCCCCTACCAGGTGAACAAGGAGCTGATGGCCGAGGCCAAGGACACCGCCATCTTCCTGCACTGCCTGCCCTCCTTCCACGACCGTGAGACCACCGTGGGCGAGGACATCTACCAGCAGTTTGGGCTGCCGGCGATGGAGGTCACCGACGACGTATTCCTGGGCAAGCAGGCCCGCCAGTTTGAGGAGGCAGAGAACCGTATGCACACCATCAAGGCTGTGATGTACGCGACTCTGAAATAAAGTATGGCAGAACGCATCGTAGTGGCCCTGGGCGGCAACGCCCTGGGCAATACCCCCGAGCAGCAGCTGGAGCTGGTGAAGAACACCGCGAAGCCGATCGTCGATCTGGTGGAAAAGGGCTACGAGGTGGTGATCGGGCACGGCAACGGGCCCCAGGTGGGCATGATCAACCTGGCGATGGAGTTTTCGGCCAACCAGGGGGGCAACACCCCGTATATGCCCTTCCCCGAGTGCGGCGCGATGACCCAGGGGTATATCGGCTATCACCTGCAGCAGGCCATCCAGCAGGAGCTTGCGGCCCGCGGCATCCACAAACACTGTGCCACCGTGGTGACCCAGGTGGTCGTGGACGGCAAGGACCCCGGCTTTGAGCATCCGACCAAGCCGGTGGGCAGCTTCTACTCCAAGGAAGAGGCGGACAAGATCGCCGCCGAAAAGGGCTTTGTCTTTGTGGAGGACGCCGGGCGCGGCTGGCGCCGTGTGGTGCCCTCCCCCATCCCCACCCGCATCGTCGAGCTGGGCGTGGTGGAGCAGCTGGTGGCCGCCGGTGACATCGTGATCACGGTGGGCGGCGGCGGCATCCCGGTCATCGAGACCGAAAAGGGCCTCGAAGGGGTCGCGGCGGTCATCGACAAGGACCGCGCCAGCGCCCTGCTCGCCCGCGACCTGCACGCCGACCGGCTGATCATCCTGACCGCCGTGGACCGGGTCTGCATCAACTTCAACAAGCCCGACCAGAAGGAGCTGGCCACCATGACCCTGGCCGAGGCCGAGCGGTATATCGGCGAAAAGCAATTCGCCCCCGGCAGCATGCTGCCCAAGGTGGAGTCCTGCATGGAGTTTGTGCGCTCCTCGCAGGGCGGCACCGCCCTGATCACCTCGCTCTCCCGCGCCGCCGAGGCGCTGGAAGGTACGACCGGCACCGTGATTACCAAATAACTGGCAAATAACCGGCAAAAATTTTCGCGGTGGATCCATGTTTTTGCCCGCCGTGCGTTTTCCTGCGCGGTGCTTCGCGGCGCAAAAAGACCGCGGCGGGCAAAAACCCAATGTAACTTTGAGGAGGGAACTTTATGGCACAGCAAAAACAAAAAAAGCGGCGTTCTCTAAACACCTTTGTGATCCTGCTCTGCGTGCTGCTGGTCGTCTCGCTGGCGACCTGGCTCGCCAACGGGCAGCCCTACACCGACTCTGAGACCGGCGAGCTGGTCGAGGTCACCGGCGCGAGCTTGTCCGACATCCTGATGGCTCCCATCGGCGGCTGGCACGACGCGGGCGACGTCATCGGCTTCGTGTTCTGCCTGGGCATTTTCCTGTCCATCCTCAACGCGACCGGCGCGCTCGAGGTCGGCATCCATGTGCTGGTGAAAAACCTCAAGGGCAAGGAGATCGCCCTGGTTTGGATCCTGATGTTCCTCTTCTCGGTCGGCGGCACCACCTACGGCATGGGCGAGGAGACGGTCGGCTTCTACATCCTGCTCGCCGCCACCATGATGGCCGCCGGGTTTGACCCGATGGTCGGCGCGGCGACGGTTCTGCTGGGCGCCGGCACCGGCGTGCTGGGCTCCACCATCAACCCGTTTGCCACCGGCGCGGCCGTCGCGGCCGCGGTGGACAGCGGCGTGGATGTCAACATGGGCACCGTGTACGTCGAGGCCATCGTCCTCTGGCTGGGCACCTACCTGATCTCGGCCTTCTTTGTCACCCGCTACGCCAAAAAGGTCAAGGAGGGCAAGGGTTCCATCTTCACCTCCGAGCAGCTTGACGAGTGCAAGGCTGCCTACGGCACCTCCACCGAGATCGACGAAAACGTCAAGCTCACCGGCAAGCAGAAGGGCGTTCTGATCGTGTTTGCCCTCTCGTTTGTGGTAATGATCCTTGGCTTTATCCCCTGGGGCAGTCTGAACGAAGGCATCTACAACGGCCTCGGTTTCACCAGCTTCCTCACCGGCAACGGCCTGGGCGACTGGTGGTTTGACGACGCGGCCACCTGGTTCCTGCTGATGGGCTTTGTGATGGGCCTGATCGGGCTGGACGACAAGAAAAAGCTGCTGCCCTGCGTGATTGCCGGCTTTACCGATATGATCTCGGTCAACCTGGTTATCGCGCTGGCCCGCGCCACCACCGTGATCATGTCCTCCACCGGGTTCGGCACCTGGCTGGTTGAGGCCTCGATCACCGCGCTGTCCGCCTCCGGCCTGCCCGCTCCGGTCTTCGGCTTCCTGGATTATATCCTGCATGTCGGCCTGAGCTTCCTGGTCCCGTCCTCCTCCGGCCTCGCGAGCCTCTCCGCCCCGATCGTTTCGCCGATCGTGGCCGGCATGGGCTGGTCTGTCGAGACCTCGATCATGATCAACGTGGCCGCCAACGGCTTCGTCAACCTGTTCACCCCCACCTGCGGTTTCATCATGGGCGGCCTGGCTCTGGCCCGTGTGCCGTGGGAGACCTGGGTCAAGTGGGCTGGCAAGCTCCTGGCCATCATCGCGGTTTTCTCCGCTGTGGTCTTGACGGTTTGCATGGCCATCCTGTAAAATAAGAGTAGCTTATCGCGGCCCCCAAAAGGGCCCTAAATGACCCCCAAACATGGGAATGACCGGGCGGCCCTGACCGGCTAAAGGGCTTTCCTCACCCGCGCGGCGCGCCCGGCCATCTCCCTACAGGCAACACAAAAAAATACCGGCTGTACGCACTATTTTGCGTACAGCCGGTATTGTGCTGATTTTTTCCACTTTTTTGCACTGTTTTAAGCATCCCGTCATCCCGGCTCCCCCCGGCATCCGGCGGATGCCGGAATTTTTCTGAACACCAAAGCAGAGGCGAAGGACATGAACAAACCCGCGACCCTTCAGGACAGCATCGCCGCCGCGCTCGACCCGGCGACCATCTGCTCGTTTGACTATGAGGCCGTTCAGGCCCCCACCAAGGCCCTGATCCACCAGGCGGCCCGGTTTTTGTACATCAAGCGCGGCAGGGGCGAGATCGTCATCGACGGCACCCCCTGCAAGCTGCGGCCCAACACCCTGATCGCGATCACCCCCTGGAAGATCACCGAGATCACCCGGGTGGACGAGACCCTGCAGTTCATCAAGGTGGTGTACGATTACACCTACCTCAACGCGGCACTCAAGGAGTCGCCCGGCATGGATGAGGACAGCTCGGAGCTGCTGCGCTTTCTGTCGGTCGAGCCGGTGGTCTGCCTCGACTCGGTGCAGGCCGAGTATGTGGACACCCTGATGGAGCATCTCCGGGCCGAGCTGGGGGTGGAGTCCACCCGGATGGTGCTGTCCACCAAGCCCCTCTCCCAGCTGTACATCACCAACAAGCTGATCGAGCTGATGATCGTCTACCGGCGGTATGTCCTCTCGCTGCACGGCGAAAACGGCGAGCACGGGCAGCCCCACACCACGGGAGACTCGGTGCTCAGCTACATCTACGCCCATTCCTCCGAAAAGCTGGCCCTCTCCAAGGTGGCCGAGGCGTTTTTCCTCTCGGAGTCCGCCCTCTCCAAGCAGCTCAGCGAGCAGACCGGCCTCACCTTTATGAAGCTGCTCAACTCGATCCGCATCGAAAAGGCATCCGACTACCTCATCTACACCGACCTCACCCTCGACGAGATCGCCGGGATGGTGGGCTATGTGGACGCCTCGCACCTCTCCAAGCACTTCTCCTCACGGGTGGGCATCACCCCCATCAACTACCGCAAGATCTACACCAAATCCAAGCCCAAGTACAACCGCACCGACAAGAACACCGCCTACTCGATCACCGACTACATCTTCAAAAACTACCAGCAGGAGAGCCTCAACCCCAACCAGGTGGCCTCCCGGTTCGGCATCTCGGTCACCGAGATGAACCGGCTGCTGCTCTACCACTCGGAGAAGAACTTCGAGAACCTGCTCAACTCGGTGCGGATCAACAAGGCCTGCGAGCTGCTGGCCACCACCGATCATCTGGTGATCGACGTGGCCTTTGAGGTGGGGTACAACAACATCCGCACCTTCAACCTCAACTTTTACAAGTTCAAGGAGATGACCCCCACCGAGTTTCGCAACGGCATCAGCCTGCAAAAGGCGGACGGCAGCGAGGCCGACCGCAAGCGCCCCAAGGCGGCCAAAAAGGCAAAAGGGTGAGGGCTGCGGCCCGCCGGGCGGGCGGCAGCCGGGCCGCTGTGCAACAAGCAGAGCCGCCCTGTGTTTGTAAACCGGCAAGAAAAGAGGAGACTTGTGGGATGGAAAAACCGAATGAGATCGACCCCGCCCGGCTGCAAACCGCGGCCGAGGCCGCGGCCAACCTGCGCGGGCAGCTGCACGCCTGCCCCGAACCGGCGGGCAGCGAACAGCGGACGGCAGCGCTGCTGCGCCAGTTTCTCACCGAACACACCAGCCTGACCCTGCACCCCTGCGGGTCGGGCTTTTACGCTGCCCACCGGGAGCCGGGCGCGGCGCGGCCCGCGATTGCCCTGCGGGCGGATTTCGACGCCCTGCCCCTGCCGGAGGGCGGGGCGGCCCACCTGTGCGGGCACGACGGCCACGCGGCCGCCCTCTGCGGGGCGGCCCTGCTGCTGGAGGGGGCCCGGCTGGGGCGGGATGTCTTTTTGCTCTTTCAGCCCGCCGAAGAGACCGGCGAGGGAGCCAAAGGCTGCCTCGGCCTCTTACAGCAGGAGCCGGTGGCGGCCATCTACGGGGCCCACAACCTGCCCGGCCTGCCGCTGGGCAGGGTCTACACCCGGCCGGGCACCTTCGCCTGCGCCTCCCGCGGGCTGATCCTGCGGCTGCGGGGCCGCCAGACCCACGCGGCCACCCCGGAGCTCGGCCGCTCCCCCGCAAACGCCCTCGGCCAGCTGCTCTGCACGCTACCAGCCCTTGCGGCGGGCGGCCGCGGGGACGAGCTGGCTCTCTGCACCATCGTGGGCGCGCAGCTGGGCAGCCGCGCCTTTGGCACCGCCCCCGGCGAGGCCGAGCTCTACCTGACCCTGCGCACCGGCCGGGACGAGGCGATGGGGGCCCTGCAAAGCGCGGTGCTGGCCCAAAGCGAAGCCGCCGCGCGCGAAGCGGGCCTCGGTTTTGCTTGGCAGGAGCAGGATGTCTTTTGCGCCACGGTCAACGATACGTCCTGCGCCGAACGGGTGCTGGCCGCCTGCGGCGGCGCGCTGCTGCCCGAGCCGATGCGCTGGAGCGAGGACTTTGGGCAGTATCTATTACACTGCCCGGGGGCCTTTTTCGGCATCGGGGCCGGGGAGGACACACCGCCCCTGCACACCGCCGGGTATACCTACCCCGACCCGCTGCTCGCCCCCACCATGCAGGCTTTTATGAATATTCTTGCATTTTAGGCGCGGCTCTGCTATAATGGCCCTTGGGCCGCCCGAATCCCTGATTTTATGTGTTCTTTGTCGGTTTCCCGGCTCACTTTTCGCCCGGGTGGGCGTGTATAAATATTGAACCCTATTCACAAAAAGGAAAGGTCAAGAATGAAGAAGTTTGTTGCAGAGGACAGTTTTTGGCAGCTTTTCCCCGGCGCCGCGATCGGGGTGCTGGCGGTGCGCGGGCTGACCACCACCCCCAGCGAGGAGCAGAACGCCGCCATCCGCGCCTTTTTGGACGAGGCGAACCACGCCGCCAAAAAGCATCTGACCAGCGACACCATCTCGGAGAACGCGGTGGTGGCGGTCTGGCGGCAGGCTTACCAGAAGTTCCCGACCAAGAAGGGCGCCCGCTGCTCGGTTGAGGCGCTGCTCAAGCGGGTGCTGCACGACAACCCGGTGGGCAGCATCGCCCCCACCATCGACATCACCAACGCCATCTCGCTCAAGTACGCCCTGCCCATCGGCGCGGAGAACCTCGACGCCATCGCGGGGGACCTGCGGCTGGGCACGGTGCAGGGCGGGGAGGACTTTCTGCCCATCGGCAGCGAAAAGCAGGAGCCGCCGCTGCCCGGCGAGCTGGCCTACTATGACGACGCGGGCATCGTCTGCCGCTGCTGGAACTGGCGCGACGGCCAGCGCACCGCCGTGCAGGACGACACCGACGGCGAGTTCATCGCGATGGAGTGTGTCGACCCCGCCCGCCTCGGCGAGCTGCAGGCGGCCATCGACGAGCTGGCCGGGCTGCTGACCGACCAGCTGGGCGCGAAGGTGCTGCAAAAGCAGCTGATCACCGCCGAAAACCGCGAGGCGGTGCTGGAGGCGTAAGGCAGACGCCGCTGATCGCCCCTTTCGCCGCCCGCCGCGCCGCCCCGCCAAAGGGCGGCAGGCGGGTGTTTTGGGGTGCTTTTGCGAGGGCAAACCGCCGCTTTGCGCGCCCGGCTGCCAAAATCGTGGCCGGGTGATGGCTTTTTGCGGCGCAAACCCCCCGCAAACACCTTGCAATCCGCCCAATTTGTGGTATGATGGGAATACTCCCCTTTTGCGGGCCGGGCCCACAAAAGGGGAGGGCAACAGGAGATGACCGTATGGCAGCAAACCGACAGGAGCTGATCCGAAAGATCATCGCGGAGCAGCCGATCGAAAACCAGAGCCAGCTGTTGGAGGCCCTGGCGGGATACGGGGTGCAGTGCACCCAGTCCACCCTCTCCCGCGAGATCAAGCGGATGAACATCGTCAAGCGCAGCGGCCCGGCCGGGCAGTACCGGTATGTGCTGGCCTCCGCGCCGGATGAAAACGTCCGGCGCAAGCTGCGCACCATCCTGCGGGAGAGCGTTGTCAGCGTGGACTGTGCCCAGAACCTGATCGTCATCAAGACCCTGCCCGAGCTGGCCTCCGCGGCCTGCGCGGTGCTGGACGGGATGCACAGTGAGGATCTGGTGGGCACCATCGCGGGGGACAACACCGCCTTCCTCGCCATGCGGGACAGCGCCTCGGCCGAGCGCTTCTCCCTCGCCATTCAGGAACTGATCGACAAGGGCTGACCGGGCCCGACCAAACCGGCGCACCGGCCCCTGCCAGAAACAAAAGGAGCGGATCAAATGAGTGATTTTGAGGTCAAAATTTACGAGGCTGTCAAACAGGCGGTCAAAAAGGTGTGGGATGTCGAGGCCGACGATTCCCAGCTGACGGTGGAAGCCCCGCGCGACCCCAAGCTGGGCGACTATGCCACCGCCGTGGCCATGCGCTTGGCCAAAACCCTGCACAAGAGCCCGATGGAGATCGCCCAGCCCCTCGCTGAGGAGCTGGCTGCCAATCTGCCCGAGGTCGAGAGCGTCACGGTGGCGAAGCCCGGCTTCATCAACTTCAAGCTCAAGGGCAGCACCCTGAGCGCCCTGATCAACCAGGTGATCGACGCCGGGGATGACTATGGCAAAAACGATTCCGGCGCGGGCAAGCGCATCCTGGTGGAGTGGGTCTCGGCCAACCCCACCGGCGATCTGCACTGCGGCCACGCCCGCAACGCCGCTTGGGGCGACTGCATCTGCCGCCTGCTCGAAAAGAGCGGCTGGGACGTGCTGCGCGAGTTCTATGTCAACGACGCGGGCCATCAGATCGTGATGCTGGGCGAGTCGCTCACCTCCCGCTACTTTGAGTACTTCGGCAAGGAGTATCCCCTGCCGGACGAGGGCTACCACGCCGAGGACGTGCGCCAGATCGCCTACGACATCGCCAAACAGGACGGCGACAAGTGGCTGACCGCCGACCCCAAGGAGCGGCTCGAGTACTTTATGGCCGAGGGCAAGGCCCGCGAGCTGGCCAAGATCGACGCCGACCTCAAGCTGTACGGGGTCAACATCGTCTCCTGGGTGCACGAGACCTTCTTCTACGAGAACGGCATGAAGCGGATCAACGACTGTCTTGACCGGATGCAGCAGCTCGGCCTGCTGTACGAGAAGGACGGGGCGCTCTGGTTCCGCAGCACCGACTACGGCGACGACAAGGACCGGGTGCTGCGCAAGAGCGACGGCACCCTCTCCTACCTGACCCCCGACATCGCGAACCATGTCTACAAGTTAGAGCGCGGCTACCCCATCCTGGTCAACCTGTGGGGCGCAGATCATCACTCCTACATCACCCGGATGCAGGCGGCCCTGACCGCCCTCGGCTATCCCAAGGGCACCCTCACGATCGAGCTGATCCAGATGGTGCGGATGGTGGAGGATGGCGTCGAGGTCAAGATGTCCAAGCGCACCGGCAACGCGGTGACCCTGCGCGAGCTCTGCGAGGACATCGGCACCGACGCGGCCCGCTGGTTCTTCGCCTCCAAGGACATCACCTCCCAGATGGACTTCGACCTCAAGCTGGCCCGCACCCAGAGCAGCGACAACCCGGTCTTTTACGCGCAGTACGCCCACTCGCGGATGTGCTCGATCCTGCGCAACCCGCAGATCCCGGCCTTCCACAAGCAGGAGCAGTACGACCGCCTCACCGAGGACAAGGAGCTGCAGCTGCTCAAGCTGATCGGCGAGTTCCCGGCCGAGGTGGCCAACGCCGCCACCCTGCGCAAGCCCAACAAGATCGCCGATTATATCCTCGCGCTGGTGCGGCTCTATCACAGCTACTACAACCAGTCGTATGTGAACAACCCGGACGATCCTGACCTGACCAACCAGCGCCTCGGCCTGGTGATGGCGGTCAAGATCACCCTGAAAAACGCCCTCGACCTGCTGGGCGTCAGCGCGCCCGAGCGGATGTAAGCCGGGTTTCGGGGCGAAGCACAGAGCAAAATACGGAGCATAAAGGCGCCCGGTCCTCTCGCAAAACGCGAAGGGGCCGGGCGCTTGCCTTTTGGCGGCATTTCACCGCGATGGGGAGTGTCCAACGCGCGGCTCCCATCCGTCCTTGCGGGGGAT
>DKVN01000125.1:0-10029 GCA_002491225.1 Faecalibacterium sp. UBA7177 | reverse complement strand
AACATCCCCCGCAAGGACTATGCAATCTGGGCACTCCCCCGCGGCGCTCCGTATTGCGCGGCAGGCCGCCTCATGCTATACTAAGTGCAGAATGCTCGCCGAATCGACAAAGGAGGCCAAAAACGACAAGGGCCGGAAGAGGAAAGAGAGGGTCTGTCATGTTATCTGAAAAGAACGCCGCGTTGTGGGTCAGGGTCCTGATTTTGGTTCTGGCCGCCGTGTTTTCCTTTTTTATCGCCGCGTCCATGCTGCCCAAGACCGGCTTTGTCCAGGGGTCTCTGGAAAGCCTCGAGGAGAGCAGCGACATGGTGATGAAATTTTCCGCGGTCACCCTCTCCACCTCGCTGGCCATTTCCGCCCTGCCGGACGATTTTGCCACCCCGCTGGCGGAGAGCCTGTCCGACATGAACATCTATTTTATCGCCATCCTCGTGGTGCTGTTTTTTGAAAAACTCCTGCTCCAATACGGCGTAAAGCTGGCGTTTGTCATCCTCATCCCGGCCGCCTGCGCCGTGGGGGTGCTGTTCGTCGCCACCCAAAGGGGCCTTTTGAAGGGGCTGGCCATCCGTCTTTGCATTCTGGGGCTGGCGGTGGCCCTTGTTGTCCCGTGCAGCACCCATCTCACCGATTACGTCGCGGCCGACCTCATGGACTATGTCAGCGAGACCATCGAGGAGACCGAAAACGATGCCGGCAAGCTCAGCGAAGCGATGGAGGACAGCAGCGGCGAAAAGACCATTTTTGAACGCCTGTCCGACCTGTTCCACACCGCCGTCAACAGCGTCTCTGACCTGATGGCCTACTTTCAAAACACCATCCGCCGGTGTATGAACGCCATCGCCATCCTGATCCTGACCAACTGCCTGATGCCGCTGCTCACCCTCTTTGTTCTCAAGTGGATCCTGCGGGAGGTGTTTCAGATCGTGCTCCCGATGCCCTCCCTGAAAAAACGCCGCCCGGCCGCGTCTGATGCCGGTGCGTCCGATGCCGGATCCGCTCCCGAATTTGCCTTTGCGGGAGGGAACAGCCATGAACACTAAGCAAAAACGCCTGAATCTCGCGGTCGGCATCCTCGCGCTGCTGATCCTTGCCGTTGTCATCTGGGGATTGCTCCGGGGGGCCGGGCCTGCCCACACGCCGGTTTCGGACGGCATTGAGCGGATCGACCCGGACACGATCTCCTTAGGCGGCAGCGGGGTGGAGCTTCATTTCTCGGACGTCCTTCTCTCCCGCCAAAACGAGACCCGGAAGCTGATCGTCAGTACCCAGACCGGCACGGTCACCACCAAGCTGACCGACCGCCTCATCGATCAGCTGGATTTCGACTTTATGAAAAAGACCCAGAACGTCTCCTACACCGGCACCGGGTACTTTGTGGTGGATCTGGACGATCTGACCGCGGCCAACCTGACCGAGGATCACGACAAAAAAACAGTCACGATCCGGATCGGCCACGCCTACCTCCAGTCAATCGAGATCGACCCGAACCAGATCATGGTGGAGGAGGTGCAGGAAAGCCTGCTGGCCTGGGGCGATATCAAGCTGACCGTGGCGGACTGCAATGCCATCGAACGCGAGCTGCGCGCCCGGCTGGAGGAGCAGTTCAACACTGCGGCAAACGGGCAGGCTGCGGATGATCTCGCGGTGAAGATGGTCCGGGAGGTTTATGAGCCGGTCGTCAAGGCGATCGATGACCGGTACAGCGTGATCGTCCAGTTTCGGTGAGCGATTTTAGCGCCAAATCGCAGCAAAATGTCCGGCCGCTGCATCCCGCCGCACCGCTTTATGGTTCGCAGCGCAGAAAAGGGCCGCCGCCCTCCCCCATCCGGGGCAAGGGCGGCGGCCCGCTTTTCTGTGTTTTTGCAGCCTGTCTCGTTCGCGGCCTGCCTTTAGTGCTTGAGCTGGAACTGCTCGACCTGCGACTTGAGGTTGCCCGCCTGGGCGAACAGCTCGCTGCTGACCGCGGCGGCCTCCTCGCTGCTGGCGGTGTTGGTCTGCACCACCGAGGAGATCTGCCCGATGGCCTCGGTGACCTGCGCGATGGCGACCGCCTCGCCGCGCACCGCCTCGGCGATCGAGCCCATGTCGCTGCTCGACGCGGTGACCAGCTCGAGGGTGCTGTGCAGCCCCTCGGACACCTCGCCCACGATCTGGCTGCCGCGCTCGGCGGCCTGTACGCTGCTCTCGATCAGCTGCTTGGTGGCCTTGGCCGCCTCGTCCGACTTGGAGGCCAGGTTGCGCACCTCGTCGGCCACCACCGCAAAGCCCTTGCCGGCCGCGCCCGCGCGGGCGGCCTCAACGGCGGCGTTCAGGGCCAGGATGTTGGTCTGGAAGGCGATGTTCTCGATGGTGGCGATGATCTGGCCGATCTGCTGCGAGGTATTGCCGATGTCGGCCATGGCCGAGACCATCTCCTTCATCTGCTCGCCGCTCGAGGTCACCTGACGGCTGGTCTCATCTGCGCGGGCCTGGGCCTCGTCGGCCATCTGCACGTTCTGCTTGGCGTTGCGGGAGAGGTCGTCCAGGGTGGCGTAGAGCTCCTGCACCGCGCTGGCCTGGCTGGTGGCGCCGTTGGCCAGCGACTGCGAGCTGCTGGACAGCTGGGCCGCGTTGCCCGAGATGCGGCTCTCGGCCTGGGCGATCTGATCCATCGCCTGCGAGAGGGTGTCGGTCAGGCTGTTGGAGGCATGCTGGATCGAGGCGAAGTCGCCCACATAGTCCATGCCGGTGGTGGTGTTGAAGTTGCCGGCCGAAAGGTCGCCCATCAAGCGGTTGATGTCGGCCACATAGGTGTGGATCATACCCACCGAGTGGCGCAGGGTGTCACACAGCTGGCCCATCTCATTCTTCGAGGTGTAGGCAAGCTGCAGGTCCAGGTTGCCCTCGCCCAGAGGCTGGACGCTGCGGGTGATCTGCAGCAGCGGGTCAACGATCCGGCTGATCACATAGTACACCAGGCTGATCAGGCAGAAGAGGGCCAGCACCAGGCAGGCGCCCGAGCTGATGTTCATCAGCAGGGTGGTCTGCTCCATCTCGGCGGCTGCCGCGGCGCTCAGCGCGTTGCCCCGCTCGATCAGCTTGTCGAGGATGCCCACCAGCTGCACCACGTTGGGCTGGATGGTCTGCTGGAAATACTGCTGCGCCGCGGCGGGGTTCGAGCCCAGCTGAGCCAGCACGGCCTCGGCCGACTCGTGGATCTCCTTGTGCAGCGGCTCGATCTGGCTGCGCAGGCTGATCACCTCGGCGTCCTCGGTGCCGGCCTCCCCGTAGATCCACTGGCCCAGCGTGCAGGCGGTGGGGTCCATGCTGCCGGTGAATTCGGTGCCCGCATACAGCGCGTTGCTCAGGTTGGTCAGCCACTTGTAGTGGGCCACCTCAGCGGCCTCGGCCCGCGCCAGCACGGCGGCGGCCTCCTCAGACCGCGCCTGGGTCGCCTTGATGCGGAAGGTGTTGTAGGTGGTCATAAAGCTCAGCAGCAGGATGGAGACCAGCGCGAAGATCACCCTGACGTTGACCGCCCGTTTGATGCTTTTTCCCATGATCGTACTCCTCATCCGGCCCACCGGCAGCCATCGTCCCGGCCAAGCCCGCCCCCGCGTGCAGCAACGCGTTTCGCGGGGTAAAAAACGGGCGCAGGGCGTCACAGAGAAACGGCGTCCCGCGCACCGGCAGGCTGGCCCGGCATCTGCCGGAGGTTCCATATACTATTATTTATAGCATACACCCGCCCACCGCTTTTGGCAAGAGGGCAGGCAAGATTTTCTGGCCGGGGCGTGGCCTTAGGCGGCCTTCGGCCGCCTACAAGCGGCACAGGGTATCTGCCTGCGCATTGCCTGCCGCTGCTGCCAGTGCCTGTAAATGAATGGGCATATCATATCATCACCGCTTGTCTTTATTTTCATATTCATCAAATTGTTTTGTTTTTCTCAATATCCAAAGTGCGTAACTTAAGCTAATAATGCATAATACTGCACTTGAAATAATATGAAACTTTATTGAAGAATTTTCAACAGCAAAAGCGCTCGAAGAATTCACAAAGCCATGTGCAATCATACACGGTAAAAGGCTCTTTCCTGTATAAAAAATAATTGTAAAAAGAAAGCCTGTTGCGATTGCATAACAAACTTGTAAAAGTGTAGGTATGAAATCTCTTCCGTTCAGCAGGTTTACAATGTGTCCAATTCCAAAAGTAACACTTGAGATAACAATCGCCAGCTTTACATTGTCATTGTATAATGCTTTGAACAGAAATCCGCGAAAAATGATTTCTTCAATGAATCCAACGCAGAGCATACTTAAAATATGTAACACAGTTTCTAAAACAGACAGCTTCATCGCAACGCCATTCCACAGGTTGATACTCATCATGAGAAGCAGCGGAATAAAATATAAGTAATTTCCAGGGCTTCCATGAAAAGAACACAGACCATATTTTTCTTTTAGGTTGTGTTTACTCACAAACACTAAAAGAAACAATGTAAAAACGATAGCAACGGGCGCAGTAATTATTTTTTCGGTGCCAAGCGAAGCAGAAAAGCCGTCAGCAACACTAAACGAAACAACATAGGAAACAATCAAAACCAATGAGAAATTCAGTTCATTTTTCTTATATAGATGGTACATTATAAATCTCCTTTTAATGAATAAACTGTTCCCTCAAACACCAGGTCCAAATCAGATATAATTGCCTGTTCGTCATAGGTCATTTCGTTATTTGCAAACATACTTGCATATCCGTGTGCGATCAGGAATAATAAACGGAAAATGGTTTTCGCCTGTTCTGTATTGACCTCTGCTTCTTTACGCAGTATCGCTATAACAGGCTGCAATTCCTCAGAATTGATCAACTCGGAAATATTTTTTCCTGTAAACTCATTTGTTTGAAACAGAAACCGAAACAGGTTTTTTTCTGTTTCTGCGAAGCGTATATAATTCAGTCCGATATCTTTCATCGGATTTTCACTCTGAATATTATTTATATATTCGGAATGATACTCATCTGCCTTAATATATACAGTTTTTTTCAATTCCTCTATTGTTTTAAAATGATACATAACAGGCTGAGTGGAACAGCCTAATTTTTTTGATACAGTTCGTGCATTGATTTTTTCTGCCCCATCACTTCGTGCTATCTCAAATGCTGCATCTATAATCATCTCTTTTGTAATTTTCACCTTTGGCGGCATGTTTTTCCCTCTCTTTCGTTTTATAATTATTGTTATATAACATAAATTATAATAAAAGGAGAGAGTTTTGTCAAGTTCCGCAACGAAAATATAGGAAAAATAAACGGCAGAGAATTTACTCCCTGCCGTTTTATCTGCTGATGCGAATATCATTTTCCTCTCCACGATCTCCAAAGCACACGTCATGGGGATTTCGTCTTTTGGGTGAAATTCCCCTTGACAAATGTTTCTTGACACGGCCTTTCGGGGGTCTTATGATAGCAGCAGAACCCAGGTCCATTTTCTGCGGAGGTGCGTACCATGAAGCTGCTTTTAACCGGCTTTGAGCCCTTTGGGGGCGAGGCGATCAATCCGTCGCTTGAGGCGGTGCGCCGGGTGCCGGATGTCCTTGACGGGGTCGAAATTTTCAAGCTTGCGGTGCCCTGCGTGTTTGAGCGCTGCGGGCCGGTGGCGGAGGCCGCGGTGCGGGCCCACCGGCCGGACGCGGTGCTCTGCGTGGGGCAGGCGGGCGGCCGGGCCGGAGTGACGGTGGAGCGGGTGGCCATCAACCTGGCCGATGCCCGCATCCCGGACAACGCCGGGGCGCAGCCGGTGGATGAGCCGCTGCGCGCGGGCGGCCCCGCGGCCTATTTTGCCAGCATCCCGGTCAAGGCGGTGGTGCGGGCCGTCGAGGGGCAGGGCATCCCCTGCGCACTCTCCTACACGGCGGGCACCTATGTCTGCAACTGCCTGCTCTACCGGGTGCTGGACCTGGCCGCGCGGGAGTTCCCCGGCATGCGGGCGGGCTTTGTGCACCTGCCCTACGCCGAGCAGCAGCTGCCCGGCAAACCGGACGGCACCCCCGCCCTGCCCCTGGAGACGATGGTGCGGGCGCTGGAAACCGCCGCCCGCACCATTGCCGCACAGCAAACCGACCTCGCCGTGGGCATGGGCACCCTTTGCTGAGCGCGGCCGCGCTCAGTCCTCCATCAGCCCGTACACCCGGTAAAGCGAGAGGACATTCTGGCACTGCAGCCGGTTGCCCATCAGCTGGCGGTAGGTGGCGGTTTTTTCCTTTCCCTGCTCCCGCAGGGTCTGCATCTTCGCGCAGGTGTCGGCGTAATCCCGCTGCACTGCCGCCATCATCGCCTCAAAGGCGGCCAGCCGGGCCGCGGCGTCGGTTTGTGCTGGTTGCTGGTTCATGGGTAACCCTCCCTGTATCTCTTTCTGCGCCCGCCCCTGCCCCGCAGCGGGCGGGCGCTTTTGCGCTGTGATGCCTCAGTATAGCATTTTGGGGCTTGCGCTGTCCAGGCAGATGTGGTACCATGCAGTTGATCAAGGAGGGATGCCCTGTGAAAATTCGCATCATCGCGGATTCCGGCTGTGATATGCCGCAGCCCTGGCCGGAGGATCTCACCGTCCTGCCGCTGACCGTCAGCTTCGGCACCGAGAGCTACGCGGACGAGATCGAGCTGGATCACCGCGCCTTTTACGAAAAGTTGATTGAGGGGGACGTTCTGCCCACCACCAGCCAGGTCTCGCCCGGCCAGTTCGAGCAGGCCTTTACGGCGGCGGTGGACGCGGGCGAGACGGTGGTAGCGGTGACCCTCTCCTCCCGGCTGTCCGGCACCTGGCAGAGCGCCCAGATCGCGGCCGAGCGGTTTGGGGGTCGTGTGTTCGTGGTGGACAGCGAGAACGCCACCATCGGCCAGCAGATTCTGGTCGAGCGGGCGCTGCAGCTGGCTGCCGAGGGGCTGGAGCCCTCCGCCCTGGCGGCCCGGCTGGACGCCGAGAAGAAGGAGATCCGGCTGATCGCCCTGCTGGACACCCTCGAGTACCTCAAGCGCGGCGGGCGGATCGCCCCCTCGGTGGCGCTGGTGGGCGGGCTGCTCTCGATCAAGCCGGTAGTGGCGGTGCAGGAGGGCCAGGTGGTGGTGCTGGGCAAGGCCCGGGGCTCCAAAAACGGCAACAATCTGCTGGTGCAGCTGATCGAACAGACCGGCGGGGTGGATTTTTCCCGTCCGTTGCGGCTGGGCTACACCGGACTGAGCGACGGGATGCTGCAAAAGTACATCGAGGACAGCCGTGCCCTCTGGGCTGATCATGCCGAGACCCTGCCGCCCCCCTGCACGGTGGGCGGGGCGATCGGCACCCATGTCGGCCCCGGAGCCATCGCGGTGGCCTTTTTTCGCAAGGGCTGAGCGCACGCAGCCGCACCCGCGGCAGGCTCAGCGCAGAGCAACGAGCATCAACCTGTAAGGGCGCCCGCCCCGGTCCGATGGACCGGGGCGGGCGCCCTGTTTTCCTGTTTCCCTGTTCTGATGTACTGTTCTGTTCCGGGCCCCATGCCGTGCCGGGGCCCATGTTCCTTACTTGTGGTAGCTGTACTTCGGCGGCTGGCCATCCCCGTCCGGGCCGTCCTCGCCGGGCCCCGCGGCGTCGGGGCTGGCGGCCTTTGCCTGCTGGGCCCGCTCAGCCCTCTCCGCCTTGCGGGCGGCAGCCTTTTTGCGGCCCTTGCGCACCACGATCAGCACCACCACCACGATCACGCCCAGCAACAGCAGGGCGGGCAGCGCGTAGACAAGGCCGACCACAAAGTCCTGCACATCCTCGCCAAAATCGCTCCAGCTGTTCTGGAAGGCGCTGACGATCCGGCTGCCAAAGCCGCGCTTGGTCGGGGTGTAGACCCGCACCTCGTTGAGGGTGACCGTGACGGTGGAATAGTCGATCTGGTCATCATACACCCGCTGCTGGGCGGTGTAGCTCTCGATCTGGTACTGCACGTCCGAGAGGCGCTGCTCGATGGCCAGCAGGTCCTCGAGGGTCTCGGCCTGCTCGGCCAGCTCCTGCAGCCGCTGTTCCTGGGTGCGCAGGGTCTTGAGCCGGGCGGCCACATCCACATACTCGGCGGTGATGTCCTGGGTTGATTCATCCTTGCGCAGCAGGCTGGCGGCGTTTTCGGCCGCGGTCAAAAAGTCGTTGTAATGGTCGGACGGGATGCGCAGGGTCAGCTCGACCCAGCGGTCCCCCGCCTCGGCGCTGCCGTACTGGCTCGAGCGCTCGACATACCCGCCCGCGGCGGCCGCGGCGCTCAAAAGGGCACTGCGGGCCTGCTCGTACTCGGTGCTCTCGAGGGTGAGGGTAGCGGTGTAGATGATCTTGCGGCTGGGATCCGGCTGTAAAACGGCGCTTGCATCCGTGCCGTTTGTCACCGCGCTGCCATAATCATACTCCGCCGAGTCGTCCCAGCCGATCTCCTCGGGCGAGGCCGACGGCGTCTCCGGGGCCCAGCTCTCCCCCGCCGCGGCGCTCATGTTGGTGGGGCCAGCGCTGCCGCCGCAGCCCGCCAGCAGGGCGGCCACCAGGGCCGCCGCCAGCAGCAGAACCAATGCCTTGTTCCGTTTCTTCATCCCAAAATCCTCCTTTTGTTTTCTCCTTGTTGCGGTTTGCGGTGCGCGCGGGCGCATCCTGATGGCGCGCCGCCGCGGTGTCTCCTCTCCGGCCGCCCCGCCGCATCCTGCCGCGGCGGGAGTGCCGGGCAAATTTTGTCTGATTTTTGGGTTTTCCTATCCTAATATACGCTTCTCGGCGCGGAATTATTGCAACTTTTGGCAAAATGCGGTACAATAAAAGGGCAATTCCGCCACATTTTTTCAAGAAAGAAAGGTGCGTTATGGGTAAAAATGCGATCGTAGGACAATCCGGCGGCCCCACGTCGGTGATCAACTCCAGCCTGGCGGGCGTTTACCAGGCGGCCAAGCGGCGCGGCGCGGGCATCGTGTACGGCATGTGCAACGGGGTGCAGGGCCTGCTGGAGCGCCGCTGGGTGAACATGGACGACCAGATCAAGGGCGAGCTTGAGATCGAGCTGCTCAAGCGCACCCCGTCCAGCTTTTTGGGCAGCTGCCGCTACAAGCTGCCGGACTGGCGGGAGGACGAGAAGGTTTATCAGGAGCTCTTCGCCATCCTGGCCGAGCTGGACATCGGGTACTTCTTCTACATCGGCGGAAATGACAGCATGGACACCATCGGCAAGCTGGCCGACTACGGCCGCCGCATCGACAGCGACATCCGCTTTATGGGGGTGCCCAAGACGATCGACAACGATTTGATGGTGACCGACCACACCCCCGGCTACGGCTCGGCGGCCAAGTACATCGGGGTGGTGATGAAGGAGCTGATCCGGGACGCGACGGTTTACGGCACCAACTATGTGACGGTGGTCGAGATCATGGGCCGCAACGCCGGATGGCTGACCGCCGCCGCCGCCCTGGCCCGCGGGGAGGACTGCGAAGGGGTGGACATGATCTGCCTGCCCGAGATCCCCTTCAATGTCGACCGGTTTATTGAAAAGGTGCGCGCGATGCAGGCCAACAAGGCCAGCATCGTGATCGCGGTGAGTGAGGGCGTCAAGTTGGAGGACGGCCGGTATGTCTGCGAGCTGGCGGACGACGTGCACTCGGTGGACGCCTTCGGCCACAAGAGCCTGACCGGCACCGCCCGCTACCTGGCCAACCGGGTGGCCCGCGAGCTGGACACCAAGACCCGCAGCATCGAGCTTTCGACCCTGCAGCGCTGCGCCGGACATGTGACCAGCCGCACCGACATCACCGAGGCGTTCCAGGTGGGCGGCGCGGCGGTGAAGGCCGCCTTTGAGGGGCACACCGGCATGATGGTGGCCCTCAAGCGCATCTCGAACGACCCCTACCAGTGCACCACCGAGCTGCACCCCATTGAGGAGGTGGCCAACCTCGAAAAGAAGATCCCGCTGGACTGGATCAACGAGACCCACACCGACATGACCGAGGAGTTTTTGGCCTACGCCCGGCCGCTGATCCAGGCCGAGCTGCCCGCCTTCTTCGTG
>DKVN01000003.1:11022-15625 GCA_002491225.1 Faecalibacterium sp. UBA7177 | reverse complement strand
CCGTCCCCTGTGTCGGCAGCGGATGGCGGGAGCGGCCCTGCAACGCCGCTCATTTTGCCCATAAATTTCATAAGAAATGACAAAACGGTAACAGAACCTTTGTCAAAAAGGGAAAAAATCCGCCCAAACTCTCCAAATTCGCGCCCGGATGGGGTATAATGGGTTCCGGCGAGGTGTCTGCGGGCAGCGGGATGCTGCCCCAACGGCTTGCCGTGCGGTGCCTTGCGCCGCATCCCCGCGCCCGCCCCTCTGCTGCCGCGCTGGGCCCCACGGCCCGCCCTGCCAGAGATCGGGCGCTGAAAATCAAGAGAAAGAGGGGACCCCCCGCGTGAACGAGACCAAACCCCACAACTGGCGCAAAACCGCGCTCGTGGCAGCAGGCGCCGTCCTGATCGGCCTGGTGGCCGTGGCGGCCTACCTGTACAGCCAGGTGTCCGCCGTGTTTGACGAGGGCGAGGCCGGCAGCCTGGTGCAGGATACCGACCCCGACATTTTGCAGAACGGCGACCGCTTTTACAACATCCTGCTGCTGGGCATCGACTACGATGAGGACGACACCGGCCGCACCTACGCCGACGGCAAGGGCATGACCGATGTCATCCTGTACATGCAGATCGACCGGGACACCGGCAAGGTCAATATCCTGCAGATCCCGCGGGACAGCTACACCGGGCCGGACCTTGGCGGCGGGGCGCGCTCGGCCACCGGCAAGATCAACGAGGTGTACGCCAACGGGCCGGATCAGAAAAACCTCATCAACAACACCGCCAACATGCTCTACCGGATGTTCAAGCTGCCGGTGGACAACTATGTCACCATTGAGATGGACGCCTTCAAGGCGCTGCTCAACGCCCAGGGCGGCATCAAGATGTACGTGCCCTGGGACATCGTCCACAAGGACGAAAAAACCGGTGTGGAGACCCTGCTGGTGCCCCAGGGCACCCACTGGGTCAGCGGGGACACGGCCGAGGCCATCCTGCGCAACCGCAACTACGCCCAGGCCGATTACAAGCGGCTCGAGACCCAGCAGTACTTCTACGCCGCTCTGGTGCGCACCTTTTTGGAGGACTACCAGCTGGCCGATTACTACTCCGCCTGCAAAAACGTGGCCCACTACATCAACACCGACCTGGACATCACCGAGATCTGGGGCCTGTACGGCACCTTTACCCAGATCAAGCCGGAAAACATCTTCATCATCCGGCTGCCCGGCGGCGGCACCCGGATGCCGGAGTACCCCCGGTACGACTGCTACGCCCTGGACCGGGACAAGACCGCCGAGCTGCTCAACACCTATTTCCGGGATGCCGAGATGCCGGTCGAGGCCGATAAACTCGAGATCGCCACCGAAGAGGACGGGGTCACCTGGCCGTATGGGGTCACCGACGACCCCGGCAAGACCCTCGGCACGGTGGACAGCGGCGCGGGCGAGGCCGTGCCGTGAGCGTTGCATGAAACCATAGTGAATCAGCGCAGCCCCTCTGCCGCCCAAAGCCGGGCGGGCGGAGGGGCTGCGCCGCCAAAAAAGCGGGTTCGCAGATTTCTGTTTGGCATTGGGGCCCGCGCAGGCAGACCCATTCGGGTCAGAAAATCAGAAAGAGGGGTTTTTATGAGCAGCAATTCCATCCAAACCGACCTGTCCGGCAAGGTCGCGGTGGTCACCGGCGGCAGCGGGGTCATCGGCGGGGCCTTCTGCAGGGCGCTGGCCGAAAGCGGCGCAAAGGTTGCGGTGCTCGGCCGTAAGGCCGAAAACGGCGCGCCGGTGGTCAAGGCCATCGAGGCGGCGGGCGGCGAGGCCCAAAGCTTTGCCTGCAACGTGCTCGACCGCGCCTCGATCGAGGCCGCGCGGGAGGCGGTGCTCGCCGGATTTGGCCGGGTGGACATCCTGGTCAACTGCGCGGGCGGGGTGGTCAGCCCGGCCACCATCCCGCAGGACCAGCTGGCCGACCTTGAGCCCGGCATGGCCAGCTTTTTCACGGTCGAGCCCGAGCAGATCCACAAGGAGCTCGACCTCAACCTCTACGGCACCATCCTGCCCACCCAGGTGTTCGGCCCGGCGCTGGTCGAGGCCAAGGGGTGCGTGGTCAACATCTCCAGCATGGGGGCGTATGGGCCGCTTACCCGCATCCCCGGCTACTCGGGGGCCAAGGCGGCCATCAGCAACTTTACCGAGTGGGCGGCCAACTACTTTGCCCGCAGCGGGGTGCGGGTCAACGCCATCGCGCCCGGCTTTTTCCAAACCACCCAGAACCACGCCCTGCAGTTCGACGCCGAGGGCAGCCCCACCCCCCGCACCGCCAAAATTCTGGCCGGCACCCCCATGGGCCGGTTCGGCCAGGTCGAGGAGCTCACCGGCGCGCTGCTTTTCCTGGTCAACGAGCAGGCCGCCAGCTTCGTCACCGGCTGCATTCTGCCGGTGGATGGCGGCTTCCACTGTTACCTCGGGGTGTAAGCGCCCGCAAAAAACAGTTGCCTCCGGCCGGTTCCCGCGCAGAACCGGCCGGGGGCTTTGTGCGTTTATGATTTGATGAAGTCTGTTCACCGCGCCCTTGCCGGGCGGGGCCAGAGGCGGGGCCGGGCGGTGCCAACCGCCCCTCACAGCGCCTTGTCCAGCGCCTCTTTCAGCGCGGGTGCGGGGTCGCTCGGGTTCAGCGCCACCATAGTCGACACGCCCGCGTCCAGCAGCGTCCGTTTGATCCGGGCCGCATGGCTGTGAAGGGCCGGATTCAGCTCGACGCCGCAGGCGATCACCGGCATGCCGGGGCAGAGCTTTTGCAGCTCCGGGATGCCCTCCATCCCAAAGACCGGATCCACCACCACCGCGGCCGCGTGATGCTGGCGGCAGAGGGCGACGGCCTCTTGTTCCCACAGGCAGGGCACCGCCCGGCCCGGGATCTCCCGCTGCTCACACCGGGTCGGATCCAGTCCGACCCCCTCGTACCCCAGCTCTTTCAGGGTGTTCAGCAGCCTGCGCATAAACGCGGCGCGATGCGCGACAATGATACACTTTGCTATCCCAATTCCTCCTCCTGTTTTGGGCCGCGGCCATCCGCCGGCCCGGCAATCAGAACAATACAGAACAACACGGGCACCCGCGCCCTCACTGCTCGTGATACTGCGCGCAGGTACACTTTTTCCACTTGAGGCCGCTGCCGCAGGGGCAGGGGTCGTTGCGGCCGATCTTGACCACCCGCACCGGGGCCGGTTTGGGGGGCTCGGCCTTCCCGGCGGGGCCGCCGCCGGGCCTCCCCGCCGGGCCCGCCGCGGCCGGGGCCCGGTTGACCGCCCGGCGCATCCCGCCGCCGGATATCCCGGCCGGGCCCTCGCCGGTGGGCTTTGCCACCTGCTCGCGCTGGATCGGCTGCTGCTCCCGCACCTCGATGGTCAGCAGCATCCGCACCGAATCCTCCCGGATGCTCTCGATCATCGTGTCGAACATCTCAAAGCCCTCGAAGCGGTACTCGACCACCGGATCCCGCTGGCCGTAGCTGCGCAGGTAGATGCCCTGCCGCAGCTGGTCCATCGCGTCGATGTGATCCATCCACTTGGTGTCCACATTGCGCAAAAGGCAGATGCGCTCGAGCTCCCGCATCAGCTCGCTGCCGTACTTTTTCTCCTTGGCCGCCAAAATCTGTTCGGCCCGGTTCACCAGCAGGTCGTTCACCTGCTGCTTGTCCAGCTCGCTCAGCTGGGCGGTGGTGTAGCGGAAATCGGCGTCGGTGCAGAGCCAGCCGAGGTAGTGCCGCCGCAGCCCGCCGAAATCCCAGTCGTCCGGCACGTCCCCGGCCAAAAAGGTGTCGATGGCCGCCTGCACGCCCTCTTTCAGCATCCCGTGCAGCTGGGCGCTGATGTCCTCGCCGTCCAGCACCTTGCGCCGCTGGCCGTAGATGATCTCGCGCTGCTGGTTCATCACATCGTCAAACTGCAAGACGCTCTTGCGGATCGAGAAGTTGCGCCCCTCTAACTTTTTCTGCGCCCCCTCGATGGTCGAGGTGATCATCCGGTTCTCGATCGGGATGTCGTCCTCAAGGCCGAGCGTATCCATCAAACTCTGCACCCGCTCGCCGCCAAACAGCCGCATCAGGTCGTCCTCGAGGCTGAGGAAAAACCGCGAGGCGCCCGCGTCCCCCTGCCGCCCGGCGCGGCCGCGCAATTGGTTATCGATCCGGCGGCTCTCGTGCCGCTCGGTGCCGATGATGAAGAGCCCGCCCGCCGCCTTGACCTCCTCGGCCTCGGCCGCGATGCCCGCGCGGTAGCTTGCCAGCAGCTCCTCAAACCGGGCGCGGGCGGCGAGGATGGCCTCATCCGCCGTCTCGGCGTGGCCGTCCGCCTCGGCGATCAGCTCCTCGGCAAACTCCTCCTTGCGCAGCTGGGCCTTGGCCAGATACTCGGCGTTGCCGCCCAGCACAATGTCGGTGCCGCGGCCGGCCATGTTGGTGGCGATGGTCACCGCGCCCTTTTTGCCCGCCTGCGCCACGATCTCGGCCTCTTTTTCGTGGTGCTTGGCGTTCAGCACGTTGTGGGGGATGCCCTGGCGGGCCAGCAGCCTGCTCAGGTGCTCGCTCTTTTCGATGCTCACGGTGCCCACCAGCACCGGCTGGCC
>DKVN01000003.1:2948-10716 GCA_002491225.1 Faecalibacterium sp. UBA7177 | reverse complement strand
CTGGCCCTTGGCGTGGCACTCCTTCACCTGGGCGATCACCGCGTCGTATTTGCCCTGCTCGGTCTTGTAGACGCTGTCCGGCAGGTCCTGCCGGGCGCAGGGCTTGTTGGTGGGCACGCTGACGATGTTCAGCCCGTAAATTTCGCTGAACTCGTCCGCCTCGGTGCGGGCGGTGCCGGTCATCCCGGCCAGCTTTTTGTACATGCGGAAATAGTTCTGGAAGGTGATGGTGGCCAGCGTCTTGCTCTCGGCCGCCACCTTGACCCCCTCCTTGGCCTCGATGGCCTGATGCAGCCCCTCGTTGTACCGCCGCCCCAGCATCAGCCGGCCGGTGAACTCGTCCACGATGATGACCTCGCCGTCCCGCACCACATAGTCGATGTCCCGCTTCATCACGCCGCGGGCCTTGATGGCCTGGTTGATGTGGTGCGCGAGGGTCATGTTGGCGGCGTCCGAGAGGTTCTCCACCTTGAAAAACGCCTCGGCCCTGGCGATGCCGCTCTGGGTCAGGGTGGCGGTCTTGTGCTTTTCGTCCACCACATAATCCCCGTCGGCCTGCTCGTCCTGCTCGGCCTTGTCGTCCAGCTCGACCACCCGGCTCTGGCGCAGGGTCCTGGCAAACTGGTCGGCCTGCTGGTAGAGGCTGCTCGAATCATCCCCCTTGCCGCTGATGATCAGCGGGGTGCGGGCCTCGTCGATCAGGATCGAGTCCACCTCGTCCACGATGGCGTAGGCGTGGCCGCGCTGCACCATCTGGCTTTTGTAGGCCACCATGTTGTCCCGCAGATAGTCAAACCCAAACTCGTTGTTGGTGCCGTAGGTCACGTCGGCCGCATAGGCCGCCCGGCGGGCCGCGCCGTCCGCCTCGTGCACCACCAGCCCCACCGTCAGGCCCAAAAAGCGGTAGAGCTTGCCCATCCACTCGCTGTCGCGCCGGGCGAGGTAGTCGTTCACGGTCACCACATGCACCCCCTCGCCGGTCAGGGCGTTGAGGTAGACCGGCAGGGTCGCCACAAGGGTCTTGCCCTCGCCGGTCTGCATCTCGGCGATGCAGGCCCGGTGCAGCGCGATGCCGCCCAGTACCTGCACCGGAAAGTGCTTCATGCCCAGCACCCGCCAGCTTGCCTCGCGGCAGACCGCGAAGGCCTCGGGCAGCAGGTCATCCAGCGCCTCGCCCGCCGCCAGCCGCTGGCGGAAGGCCGGGGTCATGGCCTGCAGCTCGGCATCCGTCTTTTTCTGCATCTCGGGCTCGAGGGCCAGCACCTTATCGGCCACCGGCCGGATCTTTTTGAGCTCCCGGTCCGAAAAACTGCCAAAGATCTTATCCATCAAAGACATCTGTTCATCCACCTTTGTGTTCATCCGGCGCGGGGGGCAGGCTTGCCGCCCGTGCGCCGGGGGCTGTTTCAGCATGGGGGCTTTCGGGCGTTTGCACCCTTGGGCCCCTGGGGAACGCGGCCAGAGGCCCGGGGACCGCCGCCGCGCCCTGCCATACCAGCTTCCATCATACCACAAACCGCCCCGCAAAAAAAGGGCGAAGCCCCGCGGCAGGGGGCTTCGCGCAAAAAATTTACATTTTTTCGGAAAGAGCGGCCGGGCAGCGCCCGCTCAGGGCAGCCGCCGCTCCACCCAGCCGGTCAGCCGCGCGAGCGCCTGGTCCAGCCGCCCGGCCAGCCGCCCGAGCGGGGCGAGGTACCACCGCTCCAGCAGCTGGGTGCGGCAGAACTCGATCAGCGCACACCCGGCAAACACCGCGCAGACCGCGAAAACCGACCAGGGGATTACCCGCCAGCTGCCGCTGAGCGCCTCGCCGCTGAAGAGCCGCCCCCACAGCAGCCCGCGCATCGCGTCGTGCTCGTGCAGCAGGTAGACGCCGAAGGTGGTGCGCGCGAGCGGGAGGATCCCGCGGGCACGGGGAAAACTCAGCCGGGCAAACCCCAACAAAAAGCAGACGGCGGCCAGCAGCAGCGGCAGAGAGGTAAGCTCATAGGCGATCGCCGAATACCGGGCCAGAAAGCCCCACCGCGCGCTCAGCACACCGAACCCGCGATACAGCGCAAAGGCCAGCAGCACAAACCCCGCCGCCCAGCCAAGGCACCGCCCCGCCCGCAGGCGGGAGAGGTCACAGTGCAGCCGCAGAAAACCGGCCAGGGCGTAGAGCAGCACAAACCAGCCCACCTGCCCCTTGTCGATGGCATAGCCGGTGAGGCAGGGCAGCAGGCACCAGAACACCAGCCCCAGCCCCAGCAGCCGCAGGTACTCCTCCCGGCGCAGCGCGCCCAGCAGCCGGTTGAGGAAGGGGCTCAAGAGATACAGCAGCAGGTAGCAGCTGGCAAACCACCAGCGCGAGGTGCAAAGGGGCATCAGATGCTCCAGCAGGGCCATCCGCCCAAACGGGACAAGGCCGCACCCCACCCCCAGCAGATAGAGGCCGGCCGAGTAAAAAAACATCGCCGCCCAAAGCCGCAGCGCCTTTTCGGTGCGCACGGCGGGGGCCTTGATGAGAAAATAGCCCGAGATCAGCACAAAGATGTCCACCCCAAGCTTGCCGCCCGCCTGCAGCAGGGCCAGCCAGAGCCCGCCGGCCCCTGCGCCGCCCCCACCGGCCCCGTAACAGGCAAAATGCGAGGCCATGATCCCCAGCATGGCCAGGATGCGCAGCAGCTCAATGCCTGTTTCGCGCCCGCCGCGCCCCGCCGCGGGGGCAGAGACGGCCGGTTCGGCCGACAGTCCGGTCATTCCAATACGCCTCCTCAATCACCAATCACCGCGAAGATACAGAGAACCGGGAAAAGCCGCCCGGGTCCGCCGCCGCGCGCCGCCCGGGGGCCGCCCGCCCGGGGGCCGGCCGCCCGCCGCTGCCCCACCGCGTTCAGTTCCGCGAGCACTTCTCCGCATCGATCGCCAGCACCAGCATCAACGCGCAGAGGGCGTCCGCGGGGTCGGCCACATCGATCACATAGGTGTCGGTCCAGTTTAGCAGCTGCTTGGAGACGGCGGCTTTGGGCTCGCCGTCCGGGCCGGTGATCTCGTAATCCCACTCCAAAAAGTTGCCCTCCACCTGCCAGCCGTTGCACTCGATGGTGTAGACTGGCTTAAAAAGCGCGAACTCCTTGCGGATGCAGCCGAGGTACTCATCGCCCACATACAGCTCAAAGCTGGGCAGAAAGGTCAGCACCCGCTCCTTCACCATGCCGATCTCGCCGCCCCAGGCGTCAAAGATTTTAAGGCAGTGCCCCCAGGCCAGCTGCCCCTTGACGACATAGACCACCTCGCCCGCCTCGTTGTAGATATCGTAGCTGTCAAACCAGGAAAACATCCGCTGTTTGAAGAGCAATTTCATGCCCGGTT
The DNA here is from genome assembly GCA_002491225.1 of Faecalibacterium sp. UBA7177. Classification (GTDB taxonomy): domain Bacteria; phylum Bacillota; class Clostridia; order Oscillospirales; family Ruminococcaceae; genus UBA7177. Next base: position 7,365 of record DKVN01000003.1, on the reverse strand, counting down.
CCTCCTTCCATCCGTCCGCACGGGGGATATTCCCCTGAGAAAACGCCCCCTTCGGGGGCTCTTAAACAGCAGTGGGCCGCATCCGCGCACAGCACATGCTAACGCATGTACTGCTTGCGGGCGTCCCTTGCATGGCCGTCGTTTCCAAATCAGAGATTTGGACTCCGGCGCAATTCTCAGGGAAACATCCCCCGCACGGACTGCGCGGCTTGCACACTCCCGTCAGTCGTCCCCCTGATCCAGCGCCTCCAGCCCGCGCTTGGGCTGGGGCTTCGCGTCCCCGTGCCGCACCAGGCACATGGTCACAAAGCTGCCCGCCACAAACACCGCCGCGTAGGGGAAGAGGGTCCGGTAGCCGACATGCCCCATCAAAAAGCCCGAGACGATGGGGGTGACGATCTGGGCCGCCATCGAGACGGTGTAATAGTACCCGGTGTACCGCCCCACCTCGCTGCCGGCCGAGAGCTCGACCACCATCGGGTAGCTGTTGACGTTGATGAAGGCCCAGCCCACCCCGGCAAAGACGAAAAAGAGGTAGAGCAGCGGGGTGACCGCGTGGAAGAACCCGCCCGCGAAAAAGGCGGTAAAGAGCAGCGCGATGCCCACCAGAATGGTCTTTTTGCGCCCGATCCGCGCCGCCACCATGCCCACCGGCAGGTAGGAGAGGATCGCCGCCCCGGTGCAGACCATCAGGATCATCGAAAAGCTGCCCTGCAGCTCCTGGGTGGCATAGCGCGAAAAGCCCGAGATCACCGCGTTGTACCCCATAAACCAGAGGAAGACGCTGGCCAAAATCAACACGAGGCTGCGCAGTACCGGCGCGGGCAGTTTGGATGCTGGGGCGGTGGGGGCGGCGTTCGCGGCCTCGCCGCTGGCCTTGGCGGCCCCGTCCGCCGCCTCGTCCTCCTCCTCATCCGGCGAGACGCCCGCCGCCTCGCTCTCGCGGCGCATCTCCTCGACACAGGCCGGCTCCTTGATCTTCCAGAAGAGCACCGCCACGCAGAGGGCCATCACCAGACCGAGGGTGGCGAAGACCGGCGCGTAGTTGGGCCGGTAGCTGCCGCCCACCGCCGAGGGCAGCAGCAGCTGCATGGTCAGCAGCATCAGCATGCCGCCCACCGCGCCCATCAGGTTGATCACCGCGTTGCCCTGGCTGCGCAGGGGTTTGGGGGTCACGTCGGGCATCAGGGCCACGGCGGGGCTGCGGTAGGTGGCCATCGCCACCAGCACCAGGCCCAGCCCCACAAAAAACAGCGGCAGGCTGTCCATCGCCTCGGCCAGCGGCATCAGCACCAGGCAGAGCACCGCCACCGCCGTGCCCGCTAAAATATAGGGCATCCGCCGCCCAATGCGGGTGCGGGTGCCATCGCTCAATTTGCCAAACAGGGGCAGCATAAACAACGCCAGAATGTTGTCCAGCGCCATCACCACCCCGATCAGGGCGTCATCCACCCCAAAGCTCTCCTTTAAGATCAGCGGCACGATGTTGTCGTACACCTGCCAAAAGGCGCAGATGGACATAAACGCGAGGCCCACAAAAAAGGTGCGCTTGTAATTCAGCTTCATCGGCTCATCAACCCTCCCGCCGCCGGGGCGGGCTTGCCGCAGCCGCGCCCCGCCCCCGGCGAACGTTTCTTTTCTACCAGTATACACGAAAACCCGCGCAAAAGGAACAAAAACTTCACGCCGCGCAACCAAACACAACAAGTCCTTGAATTTTCTGTTATGTTTGATTGGTAGACTTTGCCGCAACCACAGGTTACAATAATCACACAAGTCACACAAATCAAACAAATCACACAAAGGGGGGCCGTGTATGGCGATCATGACCGTGCGGGGGCTGACCAAAACCTACCCCGCGTTTCAGCTGCGGGACGTCTCCTTCGCGCTCGAGCCGGGGCGGATCACCGGCTTTGCGGGGCGCAACGGGGCGGGCAAAACCACCACCATCAAATCCATGCTCAACCTCATCCATCCGGATGCGGGCGAGATTACCTGCTTCGGGCTGCCGATGCCTGGCAACGAGGCGCAGATCAAGCAGCGGATCGGCTACTCGACCGGCACGGTCAGCTGGTACCCCCGCAAAAAAATCGGCGAGATCGCCGCCGTCACCCGCAGCTTCTACCCCGGCTGGGACGCCGCCGCCTACCGCCGGTACCTTGCCCTCTTCGGCCTCGACGAGCAAAAGGCCCCGCGGGAGCTCTCGGAGGGGATGAAGGTCAAGTTTAACCTCCTGCTGGCCCTCTCGCACAAAGCCGAGCTGCTCATTCTGGACGAGCCCACCAGCGGCCTCGACCCCTTTTCGCGGGACGAGCTGCTCGAGCTCTTCCTCACCCTGCGGGGGGAGGGGGTGTCGGTCTTCTTCTCCACCCACATCATCTCGGACCTCGAAAAATGCGCCGACGATGTGATCTACCTCTCGGGCGGCCGGGTCCGGGCCGCGCTGCCGCGCCGGCAGTTCCGCGAGCAGCTCTCGCGCCCCGGCGAGACCCTCGAGGAGACCATCCTGCGGCTGGAAAAAGAGGCCCAGCAGGAAAGCGCACAGGAGAGCGCAGCCGAACCCGCAAAGGAGGCCGAACCATGAAACACCTGCTCAAAAAAGAGCTCACCCTCAGCGCCTCGCCGCTCGCCTACCTCTTTATCGCGTTCGGGCTGATGTTCCTGATCCCCGGCTACCCGATTTTGTGCGGGGCCTTCTTCGTCACCCTCGGCCTCTTCCAGAGTTTTCAAGCCGCGCGGGAGGCGAACGACACCCTCTTTTCGGCCCTGCTGCCGGTGGCCAAGCGGGACGTGGTGAAGGCCCGGTTCCTCTTCTGCTGCTGCATCGAGGGCTGCGCCCTGCTGGTGATGGCCGCGGCCGCCGCCCTGCGCATGACGCTGCTGCAAAACGCGGCGGTCTACCGCGAAAATCCGCTCATGAACGCCAATCTCTTCGCGCTCGGCGCGGCGCTCATCATCTTCGGCTGCTTCAACCGGGTCTTCGTGGCCGGGTTTTTTAAAACCGCCTACAACTTTGCGCGGCCCTTCGTCGCCCACATCGCGCTCACCTTTGTCATCATCGGATTGGGCGAGACGCTGCACCACCTGCCCGGCTGCGGGGCTCTCAACGCCTTCGGCTTCGAGCAGTTCGGTTTGCAGCTGGCCCTCTTCGCGCTGGGGCTGCTCGCCTTTGCCGCCCTCACCGCCCTCGGCTGCCGCCGCGCCTGCCAAAGCTTTGAGACGATCGACCTTTAATATTTGAATACCACCGCCGCCCCAGGCGGCCCTAAAATCAAGGAGACCAACATGCTCAAGGAAAACCTCGTCCTGCTGCGCGATCTGCACGCCCTCTCGCAGGAGCAGCTCGCCGAGCAGATCGGCATCTCCCGCCAGGCCTACGCCAAGTGGGAGAGCGGGGCCACCGTGCCCGACATCGAAAAATGCAAGCGCCTCGCTGATTTTTACGGCATCACGATCGACGGCCTGCTCAAAACCGAAACCGAGGAAACGCTCGGCCTCATCCCGCCCGCGCCCAAGGGCAAAAACATCTGGGGCAGCGTCACCATCAACGAGCGAGGCCAGCTGGTCATCCCCAAGCCGGCGCGGGAAAAGTTCGGCCTCACCGGCGGCCAGCGGCTGATCGTCCTCAGCGACGAGGAGGGCATCGCCCTCGTCCCCGCCGAGCAGTTCGAGGCCCGCCTCAAAGCCGCCATGGACTACGCCCGCGCCCAGCCGGAGGAGTAGGGGGGGACGCCGCTAAAAGCAAGCCGATGGGCGGCAGGACTACGAAAAACTGATTTGACGAAAAACAAGCCGGTGGGCCCGAATCCTCCTCGGATCCGGGCCCACCGGCCTTTTTATCTCTGCGATCTCCTATTAGCGCATTCCGCCGTCCGGCGCTTTCTCTCAGCCTTTCAGCGCGTCAATCAGCCCCTGCATCTGCTCGGGGGTCATGATGCCAAAGGCCAGCAGGCCCTTGAGCGGCATGCCGAACAGCATCGCCTGCATCATCTCGATGCTCGCCGGATCGCTCGGCATCTCCATCCCGGCCGGCTGCTGCATCGAGGCCTGCAGCTGCTGCAGGATGGGCGCGGTGCGGGGGTCGCCCATCAGCTCGCCCATCGTTGTGGAGGGGCCGATCTCGAGCGGCAGCAGCTTCCCGGTGGCAAAATTGACCGTCGCGCTCAAGAAAATCTCGTCGCTCGCGTGGCCGATCTCGACCCCGTAGCTGCCGCGCGGGGCGTACCAGTCGCCCAGGCCCTCGTGCCAGAAGCTCAGGTCCCGCGCGGTNNNGGCCACCGCGCCGGTGTTGGTCACGTCCACGCTCACCGTGATGGGGGTGTCGTCGTCCATGTCGTCATCCGACAGCCGCAGGTTGCTGTAGGCAAAGGTCGTATAGCTCAGCCCGTGGCCGAACGCCCAGCGCACCGGCATCTTT
>DKVN01000003.1:431-2810 GCA_002491225.1 Faecalibacterium sp. UBA7177 | reverse complement strand
CTCCTTCACCGGGCGGCAGGCGGTGCCGTTTTTGTCCGAGACATACAGCTGTACCGTCTCCTTGCCGGCCACCGCGCCGGTGTTGGTCACATCTACGCTCACCGTGATGGGGGTGTCGTCGTCCATGTCGTCGTCCGACAGCCGCAGGTTGCTGTACGCGAAGGTGGTGTAGCTCAGCCCGTGGCCAAACGCCCAGCGCACCGGCATCTTTTTGGCCTCGTAGTAGCGGTAGCCCACAAACACGTCCTCGCCGTAGTGGGCCTGCTTGCCGTTGCCGGGGAAGAAGAGGGCGCTCGGGTTGTCCTCGAGTTTCAGCGGGAAGGTCTCGGCCAGCCGTCCGCAGGGGTTCGCCTCGCCCCACAGCAGCTGGTCGCAGGCCTCGCCCACCCCCTCGCCGCCGAGGTACATCTCGAGCACCGCGGCCACGTCGCCAGCCCAGGGGCAGGCGACCGGCGAGCCGTTGTGCAGCACCACCACCGTGTTGGGCTGGGCGGCCGCCACTGCGGCGATCAGCTCGTCCTGGCAGTTGGGCAGGTTCATGTGCCTGCGGTCGTACCCCTCGGACTCAAAGCTGTCCGGCAGCCCGGCAAAGATCACCGCGGCCTCGGCCTCTTTGGCGGCCGCCACCGCCGCGGCGATGCCGTCCCCCTCAAAGGCGTCCTCGGCCGCCGAGAAGCCGGGCACGTAGGTCACGGCGCGGCCCTTGCCCTGCGCGGTCTCGAGCGCGCTGGTCACCCTGCTGGGGTTGATGTGGCTCGAACCGCCGCCCTGATAGCGGGGCGCGGCCGCGTAGCCGCCGATGTAGGCGACCTTCTGGCCCGCCTTGAGGGGCAGGATGCCGTTGTTCTCCAGCAGCACCGCGCACTCGGCGGCCATCGCCACCGCCCTGGCATGGTCGGCGGCGCGGTCAAACTGCGCGTCGGGCTGGCGGTTGTCGACATAGCTGAACAGCACCGTGAGCAGCCGCTCGACCGTCTTGTCCAGCACCGCCTCGTCGAGGGTATCGGCCTTGACCGCCTCGACGATCTGCTTGTCGGTGTGCCCGCCCGAGGCCGGCATCTCGAGATCCAGCCCGGCCGCGAGGCCCTTGACCCGGTCGGCCACCGCGCCCCAGTCGGTCACGACATAGCCCTCAAAGCCCCAGTCCTCCCGCAGCACCTTGTTCAGCAGCCAGTCGTTCTCGGAGGAGTAGACCCCGTTGATCTTGTTGTAGCTGCACATCACCGTCTTGGGCTGGGCGGCCTTGACCGCCTCCTCAAAGCCGGGCAGGTAGATCTCCCGCAGCGCCCGCTCGGACAGCTCGGCGGAGACGCTCATCCGGTTATACTCCTGGTTATTGGCGGCAAAGTGCTTGATGCTGGTGCCCACCCCCTGGCTCTGCACCCCGCGGATGTAGGCGGCGGCCAGCTTGCCGGTGAGGTGGGGGTCCTCCGAGATGTACTCAAAGTTGCGGCCGCAGAGCGGGCTGCGCTTGATGTTGACCGCCGGGCCCAGCAGAATGCTCACGTTCTCGGCCTGGCACTCCTGCCCGAGGGTCTCGCCCAGGCGGGTCATGAGCTCGGTGTCGAAGCTGGACGCGGTGGCGCAGGCGGCGGGGAAGCAGACCGCCTCCACGCTGTCATTGATCCCCAGATGATCCCCCTCGGCCACCTGCTTGCGCAGGCCGTGAGGGCCGTCGGTCATCATCACCGAGGGCACCCCCAGCCGCTCCACCGGCTTGGTGTGCCAGAAATCCAGCCCGGAGCATAAGCCCGCCTTCTCCTCAAGGGTCATCTGGGAAACAAGCGCCTTGATGTCTCTTGCCATTCTTATCACCTCATTGTTTTTTGTTGATCCATACCTGCTGAGCCCCCGGGCCCCGGCCTGTGCGCGGGAGAGCCGCCCGGTGCGGTTTGGCGAAAACCGCCATCACGATATCAACTAAAATTTTAGCAAAAATAGTGCATTTTGTCTATACAGAAATTCATTTTTTTGTTCAATTTTTCGCGCGAACGAGGGGACGACGCCATGTCTGAGCCAAAACGCCCGCCCAAAATCCCCTTGCCGGTCGGTCGGGGCATCCCCACCCGCTTGTGCCAGCAGGACACAGCAGAGGGGCCCTTCCGCGGCTGACCGCGAAAGGGCCCCTCCTGGCGTTTTCTGACATTTTCTGGCGTTTCCTGGCGTTTCTCAGTGATGTCCTCCGCTGTGGTGGCGGCCGGTGTGGCAGTCGTGCCCCTCCTCGTCGCACAGCTCGTGCTCGCACTGGCGCACCGCGCCGGTGCGGCAGTCCACCTCGCACTCGTACTGGCTGCCGTTCCAGCAGAACTCCAGCTCGTAGCAGTGGGGCACGCCGTCCTCGTAGTCCAGCTCGCACTTGGAGTAGCTCAGGTCCCCCAG
>DKVN01000003.1:0-160 GCA_002491225.1 Faecalibacterium sp. UBA7177 | reverse complement strand
CGTCCTCGTAGTCCAGCTCGCAGGCAGCGTAGCGAACTTCGCTCCGGCTGCACCCGGCATAGCCGCAGGCGGCGGCCCAGGCGGCCTCCTCCCCGATCAGCCCGGCGGGCGCGGCGCTCGGCGCGGAGGCCGGGGGCGGGGCAGCGCTCGGGGCAGGGGC
>DKVN01000042.1 GCA_002491225.1 Faecalibacterium sp. UBA7177 | reverse complement strand
TGATCTCGGTTTTGCCGGTGAGCAGCTGGGTGATGATGGTGGGGATGACCGCCCGCGCACTCTGGCGGGGGCCGTAGGTGTTGAAGGGCCGCACGATGGTGACCGGCAGATCAAAGCTGCGGTAAAAGCTCTCGGCCAGCCGGTCGGCCCCGATCTTGGTGGCGGAGTAGGGGCTCTGGCCCTGATAGGGGTGATGCTCGTCGATGGGCACATACTGTGCGGTGCCGTACACCTCGCTGGTGCTGGTGATGAGCAGCCGCCTGGTACCCACCTGCCGCGCGGCGTTGAGCAGGTTGAGGGTGCCCTTGATGTTGGTGTCGACATAGCTGTCCGGGCTGTGGTAGCTGAAGGGGATGGCGATCAGGGCCGCGAGATGGTAGACGATATCCTGCCCCTCCATCGCGGTGCGCACCCCGTTGGGGTCCCGGATGTCGCCCATAAAAACCTCGATCTCGTTTTTGACGGCGGGTTCGAGGCTGTCCAGCCAGCCCCAGCTGCCGAACGAGTTGTAAAAGCAAAACGCCTTGACCCGCTCGCCTTTTTTGACGAGTTCCTCGGTGAGATGGCTGCCGATAAAGCCGTCCGCCCCGGTGACCATTACGGTGTTGGCCATAAATTAGAACGCTCCTTCGCTGTTATTGCGTGCCCTGCGGCCCGCGGAGTTCTCTGGGATGTCATCGAACTGTAACCATTTTTCCAGTATAATATAAAAACGTCAAAATTTCAACCAAAACGGCAAAGCCGGGTCGCGTCTTTGCCTTTACCATTTGGGCAAAATGTGATAGAATCAGCTGTAGTTCTTATCAATTTGGGCCATCCGCGGCTTTCGGAAAAAGGGGGTGCCTGCCGCATGGGGCTGCAAAGCCTGGGATATTTCGTCTTTCTGCCTGTTGTGGCGGCGGTGTATCTGCACCTGCCCCACCGGCTGCAGGCGCCCTTTTTGCTGCTGGCCAGCTGGGCCTTTTATCTGCTGGCCGCGCCGGGGCTGTTCTGGGTCAGCTTGGGCTGCACCCTCTTCACCTATGCCTGCGGGCTGGGCCTTGCCGGGCCGCACAAAAAGGCCTGTTTGCGGCTGGGGGTCATCGGCAGTCTTGCCATTTTGGGGCTGTTTAAGTACGCGAACGCCCTCGCCGCCCCCCTTTCGGCCGCGCTGGCCGGGTGGGGGCTGTCGATCCAGCTGCCGGCGCTGGCCATGCCGCTGGGCATCAGCTTTACCACCTTTGCCGCGATCGGCTATCTGGTGGACACCGCGCGGGGGGATGCGCCGCCCGAGCGCAGCTTTGTGCATTACGCCCTCTTTACCAGCCTCTTCGCCACCCTCACGGCCGGGCCGATCTGCCGTGCACCGGCCCTGCTGCCCCAGCTGCACGCCGAGCACCGCTTTGGCGAAGCGCGCACGGTGGATGCGCTGCGGCTGTACGCCCTGGGCCTCTTCAAAAAGGTGGCGGTGGCGGATGTGCTGATGCTGTATGTGCGGCCGGTGCTGGCGGATATCCCCGGCCACGGGGGGCCCGCCCTGCTGACCGCGCTGCTGGGCTACACCCTTTACCTCTACTTTGATTTTGCGGGCTATTCCGAGATGGCGCGGGCCAGCGGCCTTGTGCTGGGGCTCGAGCTGCCGGAAAATTTCAAAACGCCCTTTTTCGCCGCCAACTTCTCCGGCTTTTGGGCCCGGTGGCACATCAGCCTTTCGAGCTGGCTGCAGGATTACCTTTTTACCCCGCTCGTCTGGGCGGACGCTTCCCGCGTCCCGCTGCTGGGGCGGCGGGTGCAGCGGTTTTCGCCGGTGTTCTGTGTGTTCTGCGTTTTCTTCCTCTCCGGCTTCTGGCACGGCAACACCCTGCCCTTTGTGGTGTGGGGGTTTTTGCAGGGGATCTATCGCGCCGGGGAGGAGCTCTGCCACCGCTGGCTGGGCAAGCCCCGCAAAAAGGCCCCTGCCTGGCAGCTGTGGGTTAAGCGGGCCGGGGTGTTTGCGCTGTGGAGCTTCGGCATGGCCTTTTTCGCGATGGGCTCGGGCATTGGGGCGGACGGGCCCCGGCCGGTGTCGGACGCGCTGGCGCTGCTGAGAGGGCTTTTCCGGGATTGGTCGCCCGCCCGCTTTGGAGCCGAGGCGAGGGCGGCGGTGTTCAGCGGCTTTTACGCCAACAGCCTCATGGCCGCCGCCTGGCTGGCCTTTGCGGCCTTTGGCCTTGCTTTGAGCGTCTGGATGGACTGGCAGCGCTTTGCCCACCACAAGAGCGCGGGGGCCGAGCGGGTGCTGGCCGCCCAGCCCAAGGCAAGGCGGTGGGTGCTTTACTACCTGCTGGTGCTGGGCAGCTTTGCCGGGCTGATCATCCAGAGCGGCGGCTTTGGCGGGCAGAGCTTTGCTTACGCGGGCTTTTGAGCCGGGCCGCATCCCCTAAAAAACATGAGAGGAGGGCGCAACGCGCACCATGAAGCGGATCACGAAAAAACTGGCGCTGCTGGCGCTGCCCATCGCCCTCTATCTCGCCTTTTTTGTGGCCTTTGAGCCGAACAACTACTTTGGCCTGCACAGGACCACCAGCTCCAGCGCCCCCATCGCCCTGATCCGCGCCTTTCGGGACGCGCCGGGCGAGCGGCTGATCATCGGGGACTCCCGCTTTGCCCAGTTTGACCCTGAGATCATGGCGGCCGCCAGCGGCAAGCAGTGGCAGAACCTCGCCTTTGGCGGGGCCAGCCTCAAGGAGAGCCTGGATCTGGCCGAGTATGTGCTGGCGCAGAGCCCGGATGTCAAAGAGATCGTGTTCGGCCTCTCCTTTTACACCCTCAACGCGGGGTATGACACCGACCGGATGGCGGGCCTTGAGGCCACCCTGCAAAACCCGCTGGCCTATCTCTTTAACCTCGAATACAACATCAACACTCTGACAAACTTTGGCAAATGGGTGAGCTGGATGCGCCAGCGGCTGACCGGGGCCACCGATTGGGACTGGGCCGAGGCCCAGCGGGAGCATGAGACCGGCAGCTGGCAGTACCCCGCCGACTACACCGGCCCGGACGGGACGGTGTACCCGGTACACACGGCGCTGGCGGTTTACCCCGCGACCATCGCGCCCAAGTGCGCAAACTGGAGCCTCTCACCCTGGTTCGGCCAGCTGCCCGCCCTCGCCGAGGCCTGCCGCGCGCGGGGCATCCGGCTGACCGTGGTGCTGGCCCCGATGGCGGACAACGTGCTGGCCGAGGTGTGCGAGCCGTATGGCATCGCCGGGGCCATGCGCGGCGAGGTGCTGCCCCAGCTGAACGCCTGGGCGGAGGAGTACGGCTTTGCGGTGCTGGATTACGAGTGGGCCGACCGCCCAGCGCTGGACAACGACACCCAGTTTTACGACGGCTTCCACCTGGACGTGGTGTACGGCCTGCCCGCGTGGACCGAGACCCTTTTTGCCGCCCTGGCCGACCATACGGCCTGAGGGCAGCGGCCCGCGGGGAGGCAAAGCCCGCGGGGCCGCGGCACAGTTTTGCAGAGCAAAGGAGGCGCAGACAGCGCGATGGGGCTGGATTTTTTGATCCTGTACGAACACCCGGTGCGGGAGTATGAGAGTGACCTGCTGCTCAAATTAGAGTTGGAACGCCGGGGCTATACCGCCGAAATTCGTCAGCTGCTGGACCGCAAGCGCCTGGGCTATTTTACCTGGAAAAAGCCCCGGGTGCTGGTGAGCAGCTGCATGTACGACAACGCCGCCATCAACAGCCATGTCTACAACAACGTGGGCCGGTGCGAGCGGGTGGTCAACCTGCACTGGGAGCAGATGCTCAGCGACACCCAGGAGGAGGGCGACTGGTTCAACTTTAAGGGCAACGCCAAGCAGTGTGTGCAGACCTGCTGGGGCCCCAAAACCGCCGAGCGGCTGCGCGCGCATGGGGTCAGCGAGGCCAACAGCCCGGTGACCGGCGCGGTGATGATGGATTTTCTGCGCCCCGAGTTTGCGGGCTATTTTGCGGGCAAGGAGGCACTTTGCCGCAAATACGGCCTCGACACGAACAAGCAGCTGCACCTGTATATCTCGAGCTTTGGCTACGCCAGCATGACCGACGAGGAGGTCAAGGAGCTGAGCGAGATGGCCGGGACCGATTTTACCGGCTTTGCGGCCACCAACCGGGCCAGCATGGACGAGACCTTGCGCTGGTTCGACCAATACCTCGCCGACCACCCGGAGGTGGAGCTGGTCTACCGCCGCCACCCCAGCGAGTGGAACAGCCACAAGTTAGAGGCGCTGGCCCGGCGGCGGGAAAATTTCCACGTACTGTTTGAGGGCAGCGTCAAGGAGTGGATCGTGGCCGCCGACAGCATCAGCATCTGGATGAGCACCGCCATCGCCGAGGTGTACATGGCGGGCAAAAACTGCCATATCCTGCGGCCGATGCCCATCCCGCACGAGTACGACCCGGTGATCTACGCCGGGGCGAACTATATCACCCACTACGAGCAGTTCTGCGCCGCGATGGA
>DKVN01000045.1:4356-5383 GCA_002491225.1 Faecalibacterium sp. UBA7177 | reverse complement strand
GAGAGCAAGACCCTCATCCTCACCCTGCCCGCCGGCCAGACGCTGGATGAGCTCGACCTCGAGATCGGGGCCGGGTATCTCGCAGCGGCGGGCCTCAGCTGCCGCAAGCTCGAGGCCGAGGTCGGCATGGGCGAGATGGAGCTGACCGACCTCGCCTGCACCGAGACCGCCAGCCTCACCGCCGGCATGGGCGAGCTGACCCTCACCGGCTTTGCCTGCGCGGGCAAAACCGAGATCGAGGTCAACATGGGCAGCCTCACCCTCGACGGCCAGCTGGCGGGCCACACCGAGATCGACTGCGGCATGGGCAGCGCCGAGCTCACCCTCGCCGACCCCGGCCCCTACGGCTACACCGCCGAGTGCGGCATGGGCAGCGTCACCATCGGGGAGCAGAGCGTCTCGGCCGGTACCATCACCGGCGGCAGCCCGTCCGATCCGGTCTACTACGACATCGAGTGCGGCATGGGCAGCGTCAGCATCGGGTTTGCCTGAGCGGCCTGCCCGCGCCCCGGCCGCCCCCGGCCGCCCCGGCAATATCAGAAACCGGCCCCGCGGCTCCCCGCCGCCCGGCCCCACACTATAGAGGAGGAATGAATCATGGAAAAACGTCTTTACAAGGGCACCGACAAGATGATCTGCGGGGTCTGCAGCGGCATCGCGGCCTATTTCGGGGTCGACCCCACCATCGTGCGGCTGGGCGCGGTGGTGCTGGCCCTGGCCGGTTCGGCCGGCATCTGGGCCTACCTCATCGCCGCCATCATCATGCCCGAGGCCCCGGCCAACTTCTGAGTGCCGCGGGCACCCAAAAACCACCCCACCCCCGGGAAAGGAGGCCACCCCATGCAAAAAAACACCGTCACCGGCGAGCGGATGAAGGGCTATCTCATCGAGGCGCTCTTCCAGCTGATGGAGCGCAAGCCGCTCGGCGAGATCACCGCCGGGCAGATCGCCGCCCGCGCCGGGGTGGACCGTTCCACCTACTACCGGCACTTTGCCAGCAAGCAGGAGGTGCTGCGCTGCTTTCTCG
>DKVN01000045.1:3666-4019 GCA_002491225.1 Faecalibacterium sp. UBA7177 | reverse complement strand
CTGCGCTACCGGCGGGAGCTGCTGCTGCTCTACGACAGCGGCGAGACCGCCCTGCTGCTCGAGCTGATCGATCGCCAGCTTGGCGGCGCTTTGCCCGACAGCGCCCCGGTCGACCGCCAGTACGACCTCGCCTATCACCTCGGCGGGGTGTTCAGCCAGCTGCTGCTCTGGCTCGAGCGCCGCATGCGGGACGACCCCGCCGCCCTCGCCGCCCACGCCGACGCGATGCTGCCCCCGGAGTTTTCCCCCGCCGCCCCCCGCCCCTACCCCTACCAGCGCGGCGCGTGAGCGCGAGCCAACGCAGCGAACGCCCCCGCCCACCCGCGGCCCTTCCTGCCGCAGACGCAGCGAAC
>DKVN01000045.1:1088-3290 GCA_002491225.1 Faecalibacterium sp. UBA7177 | reverse complement strand
AGAAGAACCGTCCCCTGTGTCGGCAGCGGTCGGTGCGCGCCGAGCCTGCCCGTGTCGGCAGCAGACGGCGAGCGCCGAGCCTGCCTGTGTCGGCAGCGGATGGCGAACATCGGCCCCTAAAAAACACCCCACCCAAAACCAAAGGCAGGCCGCCCCCCAAACCGGGGGGCGGCCTGCCCATTTTCGCGTTCTGCACTTTTTTGCCGCGGCGCGCCCGTTCACCCCCAATAAATCCCCACCCCGCTGTACCGCGCCAGCTGGATGTCGTAATAGATGCCCGCCACGGTGTTGTTCAAACCCAGCAGCACCACCACCTGGGTGGGGGTGCTCACCAGCTGGATGGTATAGGTGTAGTACTCGTTCTGCGCGTCGATAAACTCCTCGATCGAGAGGCTTTGCGGGTCGCCGTCCGGGGAGATGGCGCGGGCAAAATCACGCCCTACCGTGAAATAGGACCCAAGGTTGTACACCCGGTTGTTGAGGCTCCAGGTGTCGCACAACACAAGGTCCACCGGCACCTCCTCGGTCACCCGGGCCAGCAGGTCGCTCTCGCCGGGGTAGCCCTGACGGCCGGTCTCGTCCGCCGGGGCGCCGTCAAACCACTCCTCCAGATCCGCGGCGTAGTAGGTGTCCGCCCCCATCAGCCCGGCCAGCAGGGGGGCAAAGTCGACCGGCTCGCCCAGCATCAGGTAGGCCTTGAGGTCCTGCTTCACCTGTTCCTGCGCCGCCTCCCGCTCGGCCTCGGTCAGGCTGCGCGGCGCGGCCGGTTCCACCAGAAAGCTGACCGCGTAATTGCCGTACAGGTTGACCGTATTGACCAGCCCGGCCATCTCACCGTACTGCAGCAGCACCGGCTCGCCGGTGTCCAGCAGGGCGGGGTAGTCGTGCAAAAACAGGCAGTCCGGGTCCCGCTGGGTGTGGTCGTTGCTGCCAAGGTTGGTCGCCATCGCGGCGGGCAGGGTGCCGGGCGCGTCCTGCCCCAGCCGCACCCCCAGCAGCCCGAAATAGTAGGGAACGAACTCCTGATATCTCGGCTGAAGATCACCGTCGAGGGCCAGGCTGTCATAGAGGTTCCAGGGCGGGAAACGCAGCTCCTCGGCCGTCTGGCCCAGCACGGTGGGGATGGCCGGGGTCGGCTGGCTGGTGCGCACCCCCTCGCGGGGGGCCACCACCGCCCGGGCCGCCAGCCCCGCCGTTAGCGCCCCGGCCAGCAGAATGCCCGCCGCCGCGGCCAGAAACCGGGCCTGACCGCCTGCTTTGCGCTTGCCCGGCGCGCCCGGTGCGCCTTTGCCCGGCGTGTCCAGCCCGCGGCGCGTGCGCCGCTGTGCGAGCGGGCGGCGCTTCGCCGTTCCGGCCGCCGGGCCGCTCCCCGCGGCCCGCTTCGCCGCCCGCCGCCCAGCTTCAACGCTTCGCCTGTCCGGCATCCTGCTCACCTCCCGCCTGCGGCGCGTCCTCCGGCCCCGCCGTCTCGGGCGGCGCATCCAGCGGGAACCGCAGCGCAATCAAAGTCCCTTTGCCCACCCGGCTGTCGATCTCCATCCTGCCGCGGAGCACCGCCACGATCTCCCGGCAGAGCGCGAGGCCCAGCCCCGCGCCCCCGGCCTTGCGGCTGCGGCTCTTGTCCACCATGTAAAAGGGCTCGCAGATTTTATCCAGCTCCTCCTGCGGGATGCCGCGGCCGTAGTCCCGCACTAAAATGGTCATCCAGCCCCCCTCGGGCCGGGCGGCCAGCCGCAGCATCCCGCCCGCCTCGCTCGCCTTGCGCCCGTTGTCCAAAAGGTTATACAGCAGCGATTTGAACAGCTCCTTATCCACCCACAGCGGAACATCCGGGCAGTCACAGCTCAGCTGCAGGCCGCTCTGGGCCAGCACCGGGCGCAGGCTCAGGGCCACCTCGTCGGCCAGCTCCCGCAGGCTCACCGGCTCAAACACCAGATTCGCGCTGCCCAGGGTCATCAGCTCCAGCAGCTTGCCGGACAGCGCCCGCAGCCGCTTGGCCTCCTCGGCGATCACGCAGGCGTACTCCACCCGCTTGTCGTCCGGCACCTGGCGGGGCAGGTACAAAAGGTCGGCAAAGCCGAGGATGCTGGTCAGCGGGGTTTTCATCTCGTGGGCCAGGTTGCCGATGAACACCCGCCGATCCTCCGCCACCCGCTCCAGCTGTTCCACCCGCTGCTGGACGGCGGCGGCCATGGCGTTCAT
>DKVN01000045.1:573-872 GCA_002491225.1 Faecalibacterium sp. UBA7177 | reverse complement strand
CATCTCGTGGGCCAGGTTGCCGATAAAGGCCTTGCGCTCCTCGGCCAGCTGCTCCAGCTGGTCAATCCGGCGCTGCACCGCGGCGGCCAGCTGGTTCATGTCGGCCGCAAGGCCCGCCAGCTCGTCATCCCCGGCGGTGTCCAGCCGCTCGCCGTAGCTGCCCGCCGCGATCCGCCGCGCGCTCACGTCCAGCGCCGCCAGCGGCCGCAGCAGCCGCCGCACCAGCACCAGCAGCGCCCCGGCCCCCAAAAGGCTCAAAACAAGGCAGAGCGCCACCGTGCCCGCCGCCTGCCGGTCCA
>DKVN01000045.1:0-278 GCA_002491225.1 Faecalibacterium sp. UBA7177 | reverse complement strand
CCGTGCCCGCCGCCTGCCGGTCCAGCTGGCGTTGCAGGTCGCTCACCTCATAGCAGGCGCACAGGCGGTACCGCCCGCCCTCCAGCTGCACCGGCATGCTGCACAAGAGGTACCAGCGCTCCTGCCCGTCCAGCCGCCCGCCCCGCCGCAGCACGGTCAGGGTGGCGTCGGCCTCGGCCGAGCTGCCCGCGGAAGCCCCCGCCGCCCGGCCCGCGCCGGGGGGCTCCGGCGCGCTTGCCGCGCCCTCCGCGCCCGCATCCGGCACCGGCGGCGTCAGC
>DKVN01000082.1:2270-3004 GCA_002491225.1 Faecalibacterium sp. UBA7177 | reverse complement strand
TGCGCGCCGCGTCATTTTGAACGCAAGAAAGTTGGTGAGACTATGCAGTTAAAACCTGAGGACATCAGCAAAATCATCAAAAGCCAGATCAAGAACTACGGCAGCCAGATCGAGAGCGCCGAGACCGGCACGGTCATTCTGGTAGGCGACGGCATCGCCCGCGCCTACGGGCTGGAAAAGTGTATGGCGAACGAGCTGGTCGAGTTTTCAAACGGCGAATACGGCATGGCCCTGAACCTTGAAGAGAACAGCGTCGCCATCGTGCTGCTGGGCTCGGACGAGGGCATCAAGGAGGGCGATACGGTCAAGCGCACCGGCCGGGTCGTGAGCGTGCCGGTGGGCGAGGCGATGATCGGCCGCGTGGTCAACGCGCTGGGCCAGCCCATCGACGGCAAGGGCCCGATCGAGACGAGCGAGACCCGCCCCATCGAGCACAAGGCCCCCGGCATCATCGAGCGCAAGAGCGTCTCGGTGCCGCTGCAGACCGGCATCAAGGCCATCGACAGCATGATCCCGATCGGCCGCGGCCAGCGCGAGCTGATCATTGGCGACCGACAGACCGGCAAGACGGTCATCGCCACCGACACGATCATCAACCAGAAGGGCCAGGACGTCATCTGCATCTATGTCGCCATCGGGCAGAAGCGCTCGACCGTGGCCCAGGTGGTCGAGACCCTCTCGGCCGCCGGCGCGATGGACTACACCATCGTCGTCTCGGCCTCGGCGAGTGAGCT
>DKVN01000082.1:0-1929 GCA_002491225.1 Faecalibacterium sp. UBA7177 | reverse complement strand
TCGCTGCTGATCCGCCGTCCGCCGGGACGTGAGGCCTACCCCGGCGACGTCTTCTACCTGCACAGCCGTCTTCTGGAGCGCGCGGCCCGCCTCGCGCCCGAGTACGGCGGCGGCAGCCTGACCGCCCTGCCCATCATCGAGACCCAGGCGGGCGACGTCTCGGCCTATATCCCCACCAACGTCATCTCGATCACCGACGGTCAGATCTTCCTCCTGACCGAGCTCTTCCACTCCGGCGTCATGCCCGCGGTGGATCCCGGCATCTCGGTCTCCCGCGTGGGCGGCAACGCCCAGATCAAGGCGATGAAGAAGGTGGCCGGTTCGCTGAAACTGCTCTACTCGCAGTACCGCGAGCTGCAGGCCTTCGCCCAGTTCGGCTCCGACCTGGATCCCGACACCAAGCGCCGCCTGGCGCAGGGCGAGCGGATCGTCGAGGTGCTCAAGCAGGGCCGCAACGCGCCGGTGCCGGTCGAGCAGCAGGTCTGCATCCTCTACGCGGTGACCAACGACTATCTGGTCGAGGTGCCGGTCGAGCTGATCCGCACCTACGAGCAGGAGCTCTACGAGCATCTGTCCAGCCTGCACGAGCAGGATATCCTCGAGCCCATCCGCACCACCACGGTCCTCTCGGACGAGACCAAGGCCGCGCTGGATAAGGCGTTGGGCGAGTTCACCGCGGAATTCCTCAAATCCCACGCATAAAGGAGGCACGGCATCATGGCGGCATCGTCCATGAAGGATATCAAGCTGCGCATCAAGAGCGTGGAGAGCACCATGCAGATCACCAAGGCGATGGAGCTGGTGGCCTCCTCCAAGCTGCGGCGTGCCAAGCTGCGCGCCGAGGCCACCCGGCCCTATTTCAGCACCCTGCACAGCTGCCTCAATGACATTGCCTACGGCAATACCGAGTTTTCCTCCCCCTTTGTGCAGCAGCGCGAGGTGCAGAAGAGCTGCTATATCATGATCGCGGGCGACCGCGGCCTTGCGGGCGGCTACAACGCCAACCTCTTTAAGGCGGTCACCGCCCACATGGGCGACAAGCCGGTCTGCGTGCTGCCCATCGGCAAAAAGGCGGTGGAGTACTGCGCCCACCACGGCCTCGAGACCCTCACCAATGCCTACGCGGTGGCCGAGGATGTCTCGCTGAGCGACTGCTTCGTCATCGCGCGGATGCTCTGCGGAATGTTCCGCCGGGGGATCTTTGACGAGCTGTTCGTGGGCTACACCAACTTTGTCTCGATGCTCAGCCAGCAGCCCGCGGTGCTCAAGATGCTGCCCATCCGCTACGAGCGGGAGCAGGCCAAAAACACCGCCGAGAGCCTGACCCTCTACGAGCCCTCGAGCGAGGAGGTCTACGACGCGATCGTGCCGGAGTATGTGGGTGGCCTGTTGTGGGGCGCGATGGCCGAGAGCGTCGCCAGCGAGCAGGGCGCGCGCCGCACCGCGATGGACGCGGCCAGCAAGAACGCCAGCGAGATGATCGGGGATCTGTCGCTCAAGTACAACCGCGCGCGGCAGGGCGCCATCACCCAGGAGCTGACCGAGATCGTCGCGGGCGCCGAGGCGTAAGGGCGCGGCATCCCCGCCCCGAACGCCCACGCGGCTTCCCCCAAAAAACAGCGCGGCGTTCGGCGGGGTTTGCAAGGCCTCCCGCATGCTGCGCGTAAAAATCCAGATTGGAAATTTCCTGTTGAAAACCCCTGTTATGGAAGGAGACAGGCCAATGAATGAACAGAATACCGGCATCGTGACCCAGATCATTGGGCCGGTGCTGGACATCAAGTTCCCGGACGGGCAGCTGCCCAACCTGCTCAACGCCATCACGGTGCAGAACGGGGACAACACCATCACCCTCGAGGTGGCCCAGCACATCGGCGACGACGAGGTGCGCTGTATCGCCATGTCCAGCACCGACGGCCTGGTCCGGGG
>DKVN01000043.1:4094-9695 GCA_002491225.1 Faecalibacterium sp. UBA7177 | reverse complement strand
GTCTGCTCGGCCTACATCCACGCGGGCGGCACCCATGCCGTGCTGGTGAACTTTGAGGTGAGCGACGAGACCGCCGCGAAGCCCGAGTTCGGCGTTTACGGCAAGGACATCGCCATGCAGATCGCGGCCGCCAACCCCGGCTATGTCTGCGAGGCCGAGGTGCCCCAGAGCGTGCTGGATAAGGAGAAGGAGATTCTGCTGGCCCAGATCTCGAACGACCCGAAGAACGCCAACAAGCCCGACAACATCAAGGAGCGGATGGTCAACGGCAAGATTGGCAAGTTCTACAAGGAGAACTGCCTGCTGGATCAGGAGTTCGTCAAGGATTCCGAGATGAGCGTTGCCCAGTACACCGACAAGACCGCCAAGGCCTTGGGCGGCGAGATCAAGGTTGTGAAGTTTGTGCGCTACGAGAAGGGCGAGGGCCTTGAGAAGCGCCAGGACGACTTCGCCTCCGAGGTCGCCGGGATGGTGAAATAAGCCGTTCCATCGCGCAAAAATCATAAAGTGAAGCGCCGCAGGCAGACCGCCTGCGGCGCTTTGTTTTGCGTTGTGTGTGTCCGGGCGTTTGCTGCCGCGGGGAAAATTCCCTCTTCCCTGCCCTGTCGCCCTCAGATCTCGATCTGCACCGGGGCGGGGGCCGCAGCCGCTGTAGCCGCGGCATCCGCGGCCGGGGCGGCGGCGAGGGGCGGGGTGGGGGCGGCAAGGTATCGCTGGGCGGCCTCGCTGGCCGAGACGGTACTGTTGCCCGACCCGGCCACCTTGTCAAAGGCCTCCTGCTGCTCGGCCCGGGCCTTGGCGATCTGGGCCTGCTGCATCCCATCCATCACCGCACCGTTGAGATAGCCGTTCTCCCGCAGGGCGCGGGAGGTTCGTTTGCGGTTCAGCTGGTTTTTCATCTGGGCCGCCTTCTTTTTCTCTTTTCGGCGCAGGGCGTTGGTGCGGCGCACCTCGTCGATCCGCTCGGTTTCGAGGTCCCGCTTTTTGCGGCTGGCACGGGCCACGGCGCTTTGCAGCTGGCGGATGGCGGCCTGAATGCGCTGGGAATTGTCACTGTCCTGCCGCAGGGCGTTTTTGCACTGGATCAGCTGGCGGCGGGCGTAGCTGGCCGCCGCGCTCACGTCCGCCTGGCTGCGGGCGCGGGAGAGCTTGGCGTAGGCCTGCACCGCCGCCATGCTGTACCGGCTGCCGTTTTTGGGCAGGGTAAACTTTTTGCGCAGCGCCTCGGCCTCCTCCCTGGCCTCCTTCATCATCTCGACCAGGGTCTTGGCCTTGTCGTCCTTTTCACTGAGGCCCGCAAGCAGGCTCTTTGAGGCCGCGTCGGCCTCCTGCTGGGCAGCGCTCAGGGCCTCGGCAAGGCTCTGGCCCTCGGCGGCGGCCTCTGACGACACACCGCCCTGCCCCGCCACAGGGGCCGCGCCAGCGGCGGCCTCAGCCTGCGCCTGCGCGAGGGCAAGCTGCGCCTGCCCTGCAGCCTGCTGGGCCTGCAGGGCGCCGGTGGCCTCTGGGGCGGTGGGGTCCTGCGGCAGCACGCCCCAGCCGAAGGCGGAGCTTGCGCGCGGCTGCGCCGCCTGCTGCGCAGGCGTCTGAGCCGCCGGGGCCGGGGCCGCGGCCGGCAGGGCCGCCGTTCTCCCCTGCCGCATGGTGATGTTTTGGGTGCCGAGGATCGAATTGGCCACGATACAACGCCTCCTCTGGGGCAAAACGCCAAATGGGTAAACCTGCTCTTATTTTTTCCATTCGGCCCGCCCGGCCCGTTTTTAACCGGAACTGCCCGGCAAAGGCGAAAACTCAGGCCTCGTGGCGCACAAAATCGCTCAGCTCATCCGGGCCGCTCAGGCCGAGGGCAAAGGCCTTGGCCCGCAGCGCGGCGTAGAGCTCGGCGTAGGTGGTCTCGCAGTAGGGCAGGATGAAGAACTCTCCCAAACCGGGCAAGAGCCCCAGGGTCAAAAGCCCCGCGGCCATCCCGGCCAGCAGCTCCCAGCCGATAAAGGAGAGCTGCAGCACAAAGATGTTCCACTTTTCGCCCTCGGTCATGGCGGCGCTGAGCTCCCGCGCGCGGGCGGGGGTCATATAGGGGTTTTCGGCCAGCAGATACGGCACCAGAATGTACTGGTAGCTTTTGTAGATGCCCGGGATCACAAAGAGCAGCGACCAGCCAAAGATGCGCAGGTCGGTGGTAAAGATGGCCTTGACCACATTGAGGTACGGCCCCTGAAAGGCCGAAAAGAGGGTGGAAAAGGGGCTGTAGCCGTAGCGATTTTCCATCAGATACCGGCGGATGCCCACCGAGATGGGCCCGGCCACAAAGGCGGAGTAGCAGATGGCGAGCGCGATGACCAATACCGAGGCCAGCACCACCACCGGCGCGACCAGCCCCCAAAAGCGGTAGAGGCCAAAGTCATAGCCGAGATCGTAGCCCCAGCGGTAGGAATACTCGTAGGACGAGCCGTCCTGCCCGGCGGCATTGCTGGCCGCGTTGGTCACCTGCCCGGTGGAGAGGCCGCCCAGCAGCCCCGCCACCAGACAGGCCAGAAAGCAGGCCCAATACCGCCCGCGCATCGCCCGCTTGGCGTTCTCCTTCAAAAGGGCTCGTGTCCACATGATACGACCACTCCTTCCTCACTGGGGCCGCGCGGCAAGCCGCCGCCCTCTTTCGCGGGCGGGGAACAAACGTTCCCCGCCCGCAAACGCGGTTGTTCCTCTTGGTTTATTGTACCCTATCCGGCACCGATGCGCAAGAAACAACCGTCTTTTTTTCGCGGCTTACCGCAGCGCCTCGTTGAAGGCCTTGAAGGCCCGGTAGGCCATGTACACATCGTTTTTGCTGACCACCTCGAACGGGGCGTGCATGCTCAGCACCGGCACCCCGATGTCGATGGTGTCGATGTTGCGGTTGGCCACGAATTTGGCCACCGTGCCGCCGCCGCCCTGATCCACCTTGCCGAGCTCGCCGGTCTGCCAGACCACCTTGTTCTCGTCGAGGATGTCCACCAGGTAGCTCACCAGCTCGGCGGGGGCGTCGTTGGTGCCGGATTTGCCCCGCGCGCCGGTGTACTTGATGACCGTGATGCCCTTGCCCAAAAAGGCACTGTTGCGCTTTTCGTAGGCCGAGGCGAAGGTGGGGTCAAAGGCGGCGGCCACGTCGGCCGAGAGGCATTTGGATGCCCGGAAGGCGGTGATCCAGTCGGCGTTCTGCCCGGCGCAGAGCTGCCGCAGGAAATGGAAGGTGAAATCCCCCTGCAGGCCGGTGACCCCGTCCGAGCCGACCTCCTCCTTATCCGCGAGGACGCAGACGGTGGTGTAGTGGGGGGCCTTGCACTCGACCTCAGCCATCAGGGCGGCGTAGCCGTCCACCCGGTCGTCGTGGCCGTAGGCCCCGATCATCGAGCGGTCAAACCCGATGTCCCGCGCCTTGAAGGCGGGCACCGCCTCGATCTCGGCGCGGATGAAGTCCTTTTCCACAATGCCGTACTTCTCGTGCAGCAGCTGCATGGTGAACAGCTTGACCCGCTCCTTGGCCTCCTCGTCCGGGATGGGGGTGCCGCCCACCAGGATGTTGAGCTCCTCGCCCTTGAGGCCGTCGTTCAGCTTGCGGTCGCCCTGCTCGGCCCCGAGGTGGGGCAAAAGGTCGGTGACGCAGAAGACCGGGTCGCCCTCGTCCTCGCCCACCGAGAAGCGCACCGTCTCGCCGCCGGGGCGGCAGAACACCCCGTGCAAAGCCAGCGGGATGGCGGCCCACTGGTACTTGCGGATGCCGCCGTAGTAGTGGGTCTTGAGCAGGGCTAGCTCGCCGTCCTCGTACAGGGGCATCGGCTTGAGATCCAGCCGGGGGGAATCGATGTGGGCGATGTTGAGGTGGAAGCCCTGCTCGATGGGCTGGCTGCCGATGGTGGCGGCGAGGATGTTTTTGCCCCGGTTGACCATGTACACCTTGAACCCGGCCGGGTAGTTGGTGCCGGGGCAGAAGGGCTGGTAGCCCTTTTGCAGCAGCAGCTGTTCGCACCAGGCGGTCGCCTCGCGCTCGGTTTTGCCCTCGTTGAGGAATTCCATGTACCCCTTGCAGAACTCCTGCGCTGCCTCGGCGGCCTCGGGGGCGGCGTCGGCCGCTGCCTTGGGCTGGTAGAGCAGCTCCTGCTCTAACTTCTGGGTGGGGGTGAGGTCCTTCTTTTTCATGGTTGCACAACGTCCTTTCTGTATTGTTATGGAAAATTTTATTGTTGTGTCGTTATTTTATATGGTGTCGACCGTTCAGGCGGCCGAGGGCACTGCCGGGGCGGCAGCCTCCGTTCCGGCTTCCTCGGCCGTCCCGGCATCCTCCGTCCCGGTCTCCTCCGCCGGGTAAAGCTGCTGATACCGCGCGTAGCTGCCGGTGACCTTTTCGACATACCGCTTCATCTGCGGATAGGGGAAGCTGACAAGGGTCTCGCCGTCCAGCGAGTGGCCGCCCTCGATCAGCCGGTCGACCGTGCCCCAGCCGCTGTGGTAGGCGGCGGCCGCGGTGGCGAGGTCCCCGGCGTAGCGGTCGAGGCAGCAGGCAAAATAGTAGCTGCCGAACCGGACGTTCGTCTCGGGGTCGTAGAGGTCCGCAAAGACGAGCGGCTCGTCGGGGGCGATGCGGCCCTTGATCCACTCGAAGGTCTCCTCGGTGATCTGCATCAGGCCGCGGGCGTCCACCCCGGACTGGGCGTTGGGGTCAAACCCGCTCTCGGTGCGGATCACCGCGTAGAGGATGAGCGGATCGAGGGCATATTTTCCGGCGTAGTACTCGACATACTCGCCGTATTTTTCGGGGTAGGTTTGTTCCTCCATCTGGGAATAGCCGCCCCGCAGGCTGAGGACTGCCAATAAAAAGGCCAGGGCCGCCACCGCCAGCAGCACCGCAAGCTGCCGCGGGGTGGGCCGGGCCGCCCGCGGGCGGCGGGCGGCGGGCCGGGTTTGCTCGTTTTGCATGGGAACTCCTGTTCTGTCTTGTTTGATTTGTTGCGCTGCGGGGGCCGGCGCGCTGCCTTACAGCCGCCGCAGCGTTTCGAGCGCGTCCTCCGCGCGCTGCAGCAGCCGGGCAAGGTCGGCATCGTTGCGCAGCTCGAGGTCGGCACGGGCCCGCAGCCATTCCTCCGGGGGCTGGGCGCTGAGCCTGCGGCGGGCGGCCTCGGGCGAGACGCCGTCCCGCTGGCAGATCCGCGCCACCGACTGCTCCTCCGGCGCGCTGACAAGCAGGATGCCGTCGCAGTCCCCCTCAAACTCCGAGCCGAGGATGACCGCGCCGTCTGCGAAAAAGAACGCCGCGCCCGCCCCTCGCGCATCCTCCGCCGCCGCGCGCAGCCGCTGCACGATGGCCGGGTGGGTGATGGCCGAGAGGGCCGCCGTGCCCTCGGGGGTGGCAAAGGCGCGGTCGGCCAGCAAGCGGCGGCGCAGGCTGCCGTCCGGCGCGAGGATCTCCCCGCCGAACCGCGCGCAGAGCTCGGCAAGGCAGGGCGAGCCGGGCAGCAGGATGGCCCGCGAGATTTCGTCCGCGTCCGCCGTGGGGTAGCCCAG
Source organism: Faecalibacterium sp. UBA7177 (assembly GCA_002491225.1). Lineage (GTDB taxonomy): Bacteria > Bacillota > Clostridia > Oscillospirales > Ruminococcaceae > UBA7177. The sequence goes on along the minus strand of DKVN01000043.1, from coordinate 4,157 downwards.
GGCGGCGTAGTGGGCGGTAACGGCCGACTTGCCGCAGCCCGAGCGCCCGACGATGCCGATGGT
>DKVN01000043.1:0-3785 GCA_002491225.1 Faecalibacterium sp. UBA7177 | reverse complement strand
TGCCGGTTTATGTGTCCTGTTCTCCGCTTATGCCGGCCGCCGGGGCCGAAGTGCCCGGGGTGCCCGAAGCGTCCAAGGCGCCCGAAGCATCCGCGGCCGCCGCCTCGCCCGCCGGCGGCAGCTCGATGACCCGGAAGGCCGCCGCCCGCAGCAGCCGGTTGTAGACCGCGAGGCCCACCCCCTCCTGCCCCGGGCAGCGGGCAAAGGCCCGTTTGGCCCCCTGCTCGTCCAGCGCGCGCAGCGCCCGGAAGAGCGCGTGCGCCTGCCCGGCCGGGTCGTCGGCGCGGCCGTAGGTCACGCAGGGCAGCGGCAGGGCGGGCTGCTCCCCCTCAAAGCAGAGGCAGAAATCTCCCGGCCGCCCCTCCGCCGCGGTATAGGCGGCAAAGGCGGGCAGGCTGCCCCGCAGGATGGTGACCTCGGCCCTGGGGGCGTAGTGCTTATATTTCATGCCGGGGGAGCGGGCGGTCTCCCCCTCCTTCAGCTTTTCCAGAATTGCGCCCGAGAGGGCCACCGGCACGCCCAGCACCGCCTGCAGCTGCTCCCGTGTGATATAGCCCGGCCGCAGCAGCATGGGGGCAGGGCCGGTGAGGGCCACCACGGTGGACTCCACCCCCACCGCGCAGGGCCCGCCGTCCAGAATGAGCGGCAGGCGGCCGTCCATATCCGCCAGCACGTCGGCGGCGGTGGTGGGGCTGGGGCTGCCCGACCGGTTGGCCGAGGGGGCCGCCAGCGGCCGCCCGCAGGCCGCGATGACCGCCCGCGCCGCCGGGTGGCTGGGCATCCGCACCGCCACCGTGTCCAGCCCGGCACAGACCTCGTTTGCCACCTGCGGCCCCCGCGGCAGGATCACGGTGAGCGGCCCGGGCCAGAAGGCCGCGGCCAGCCGCTCCACCTGCCCCGCCAGTGATGGCGGCAGCGGCGCGGTGAGGCCCTCGAGCATCGCCAAACTGTCGATATGGGCGATGAGGGGGTTATCCTGCGGGCGGCCCTTGGCCCGGAAGATGGCGGCCACCGCCTCCCCATTGGTGGCATCGGCCGCAATGCCGTAGACCGTCTCGGTGGGGATGGCCACGATCTGCCCGGCCCGTAAAAGCTGCCCGGCTTCCCGGGCGGCCGCATCGTCGGCCGGGATCACTCTTGTCTGCATTGTCTGCATGATCTCTGTATGCATCGCCTTTCCTGTAGGTTGCCGCGTCCCCCGCTCACCCCTGTAACCCGGCGTTTTTCAGCTTTTCGGCCTGGTCGGCGGCGGTCAGGGCGTCCAGCACCTCATCGAGCGCGCCGTTCATCACGCTGTCCAGCTTATAGAGGGTCAGCCCGATGCGGTGGTCGGTCAGCCGGCCCTGGGGGAAGTTGTAGGTGCGGATCCGCTCGCTGCGGTCTCCGGTGCCCACCAGGCTGCGGCGGGCGGCGTCGAGCTCGCTCTTCTGGGCGGCCTGCTTTTGGGCCAGCAGCCGGCTGCGCAGCACCTTGAGGGCCTTGTCCTTGTTTTTGTACTGGCTGCGCTCGTCCTGGCACTCCACCACCATGCCGGTGGGCAGATGGGTCACCCGGATGGCGCTGGAGGTCTTGTTGATGTGCTGTCCCCCCGCCCCGGAGGAGCGGAAGGTATCGATCCTGACCTCGGAAAGATCGAGGTCAAAATCGACCTCCCCGGCCTCGGGCATCACGGCCACCGTGACGGTGGAGGTGTGGATGCGCCCCTGGGTCTCGGTTTCGGGCACCCGCTGCACCCGGTGCACCCCGCTCTCGAACTTGAGGCGGCTGTAGACCCCCGCCCCCTCCACCGAGACACAGAGCTCCTTCACCCCGCCCAGCTCGGTCTCATTGCAGTTCAGCACCTCGCAGCGCCAGCCCTGCCGCTCGGCGTACATGGCGTACATCCGCCAGAGGCTGTGGGCAAAGAGGGCGGCCTCCTCGCCGCCCGCCCCGGCCCGGATCTCGAGGATGATGTTCTTCTCGTCGTTTTCGTCCCGCGGCAAGAGCAGAAGCTGTAACTGCCGGGCCAGCGGCCCCAGTTTTTCCTTGTTTTCGCACAGCTCCTGCTGTACCATCTCCTTGAAGTCCGGCTCAAGGCCCCCGGCCTCCAGCAGCTCTTTGGCCTCCGCGCAGGCGGTTTCGGCCTTGCGGTACTCCTGCCAGGCGGCCACCACCGGGGTCAGGGCCTTGTACTCCTTCATCAGGGCGGGGTAGCGGGCCGGGTCGGCCAGCACGGCCGGGTCGGCCAGCTGGCAGCCGAGCTCCTCCAGCCGCCGGGCCACCTCGTGCATCTGTTCAAACATGGTCTGCTCCCTTATTGTTCAGCGCCGCCGCAATATCATGCGGCAGCGGGCGTCTGCGGACAGCTTCCGCAGCCGCTACCGGCCGCCGGGCCCGACCTTGGGGTCAGCCGCGGCTGCGGGCGCGGGCGCAGGCTCGGGGCGCAGTACCTTTTTGATGTTCCGCTCGATTTTGGCGCGGGGCAAAAACACCTCGCGCCCGCACCCGGTGCACCGGATGCGGAAATCCATGCCCACCCGCAGCACGGCAAAGGTGTTTGCCCCGCAGGGGTGATTTTTCCGGGTCAGGATGGTATCCCCCACCTGTACGTCCATACGCCGCGCTCCTTTTTTTGGGTTTGGGTCGTGCCCCGCAGTCGGCGGGCCACACGGTATCTATTATATACGATATGGCCGGTTTTGCAAATATCTGCCCGGCCCAGCGCATACATTTTTTGTGAAAGAACACGGCGGGGCATCCCGTTTTGGGCACTGTCGGCCTTTGCGCCCCCCTTGGGGGCCCCTTTTGGCCCCCCACGCCGGGACGCCCGCCCCAGGAAGGATGAGTGAGTGAGATGTTGGAATTTTCTGCCGAAGAACTCTGCCGCCCGGCGGGGCAGCTGAGCGCTGAAGCTTTGTGCGCGGCCGCCGCCCGCGGCGAGATTTTGCAGGCGGCCCCGCTGGCCTACGACACCCAGCGCCAGCTGCGCTTTTCGCTGGGAGGGATGCCCGCCGTGATGCCCCACGCCGAGTGCGCCCTCGGCGCGGCCGAGGGCCAGGTGCGGGACATCGCCCTGCTGACCCGGGTGGGCAAGCCGACCTGCTTTGTAGTGCAGCGCCCGGGCGCGGGGGCGGACGCTCCGGCCCTGCTCTCCCGCCGGGCGGCCCAGCAGCGCTGCCGGGAGGAGTATCTCGACCGGCTGGCCCCCGGCAGCATCCTGCGCTGTGTGGTGACCCACATCGAGCCGTTTGGCGCGTTTTGCGACGTGGGCTGCGGCATCGCGGCCCTGCTGCCGATCGACTGCCTCTCGGTCTCCCGCATCCAGACCCCGGCCGACCGGGTGCAGGTGGGCCAGCAGCTGCTCTGCGCGGTGAAATGCCGGGACGAGCAGGGCCGCCTGGTGCTGACTTTGCGGGAGCTGCTGGGCAGCTGGAGCGAGAACGCCGCCTGCTTTGGCCCCGGCGAGACGGTGGTGGGCATTGTGCGCAGCGTGGAGGAGTACGGGGTGTTCATCGAGATCGCGCCGAACCTGGCCGGGCTGGCCGAGGCCGACCACAGCCTTGTGCCAGGCCAGGCGGTGAGCGTGTACATCAAGAACATCCTGCCCGACAAGATGAAGATCAAGCTGGTGGTCATCAACCGCGCTTTGCCCGAGCCGGTGCGGTTTGCGCTGCGGTACTTTATCACCGAGGGCAGGCTCGACCACTGGGTCTACTCCACCCCCGGCAGCCGCAAGCGGATCGAGACGGTGTTTGGGTGAGGCGCACTTTGGGAGGATCCCGTCCGTCCGCACGGGGGATATTCCC
>DKVN01000180.1:4945-6577 GCA_002491225.1 Faecalibacterium sp. UBA7177 | reverse complement strand
CACCGACACCAACGGGCTTTGGCGGGAGGTGGACGCCGAGTTTTTGGGCAGCCGGGGCTATGCCTCAACGCCCGAATATGAGCAGGCGGTGGTCTGCTCGATCTTCCCGGCGGCGGCGCAGTACACCAAGGAGCTGTTCGGGCTGCCGGACACGGTCGAAGAGATCATGGCCGAGTGGGAGCGGCTGGCCGAGCGCCACTACCGCGAGCTCGCGCCGCTCAAGCCCGGCGCGGAGGCCTTTTTGCGCCAGTGCAAACGCGAGGGGCAGCCGATGGTGCTCTTCACCGCCTGCCGCCCGGCCCTCTGCCAGGCGGTGCTCGACCGGTTCGGATTGCGGCCGCTCTTTGACCAGATCGTCTTTGCCGAGGAGCTCGGGCTGGAAAAGCGCGACCCGCAGTGCTTTGTGCGGCTGAGCGAGCGGATCGGCGCGCCGCTAAAGGACTGCGTCCTCTTTGACGACGGGGTTGAGAACTGCGCCACCGCCGCCCGCGCCGGGATGATGACGGTGGGGGTGTACGACGAATACAACGAGCACCGGCAGGACGAGCTGCGGGCGGTCTGCACCCGGACCATCCGCTCGTTTGAGGAGCTGCTGACCGGCGGGGGAGAGGGCGGCAATTTGTAACCGCCGCTGGCCGGAGAAAACGCGGCAGCCGCCCGCCCCGCTTTTTGCGAAAAGGGTATTGCGGTGCAGGCGGTTTTTTCGTATAATGGGAGATGAAAATTGGGGCGGTCTGTCGTTTTTGCGCGGCGGGCCCGCAGCCGATCAGGCCGGTGTTGCGCGGAGCAGGGCGGGCCGGGCCGGTTTTGGAGGTGCTTTGTTGTGAGCGTGGAGCGTGGAGCCAAGCAAAAGCTGCTGATCGCGGACGATTCCGAGATGAACCGCGCGATCCTCTCGGACATGCTGGACGGCGAGTACGAGATCATCGAGGCGGAAAACGGGGTCGAGGCCGTGCAGGAGCTCGACCGCCACGGCGAGGAGATCTCGCTGGTGCTGCTGGACATCGTGATGCCGCAGATGGACGGCTTCGGCGTGCTGGAGGAGATGAACCGCCGCGGCTGGATCAAGACCATCCCGGTCATCATGATCTCGGCCGAGAACGCCTCCTCCCGCATCGAGCGGGCCTTCGAGCTCGGCATCTCGGACTTTATCAGCCGCCCCTTCGATGCGCTGATCGTCTACCGCCGGGTGGTCAACACCCTGCTGCTGTACAATAAACAAAAAGAGCTGATGGGCCTGGTGATGCAGCAGATCCAGGAGAAGGACCGCCAGAGCAGCCTGATGGTGGATATTCTGAGCCACATCGTCGAGTTCCGCAACGGCGAGAGCGGCCTGCATGTGCTGCGCATCCGCCAGATCGCCGAGCTGCTGCTGCGCCGCCTGGCCCAGAAAACCGACCAGTACTCCCTCACCGAGGAGCAGATCAGCCTCATCAGCCTGGCCGCGGCCCTGCACGATATCGGCAAGATCGCCATCTCGGAGAACATCCTCAACAAGCCCGGCCGCCTCACCAACGAGGAGTTCGGGGTCATGAAGACCCACGCCATCGCCGGGGCCAATATGCTCAAGGCGCTGCCGATGCATCAGGAGGAGCCGCTGCTCGCCACCGCCTATGAGATCTGCCGCTGGCA
>DKVN01000180.1:0-4660 GCA_002491225.1 Faecalibacterium sp. UBA7177 | reverse complement strand
TCTGCCGCTGGCACCACGAGCGGTTCGACGGGCGCGGCTACCCGGACGGCCTCAAGGGGGACGAGATCCCGCTCTCGGCCCAGGTGGTCTCGGTGGCCGACGTCTACGACGCGCTGGTCAGCAAGCGGGTGTACAAGAGCGCCTACCCCCACTCGGTGGCGATCCAGATGATCGTCAACGGCGAGTGCGGCGTCTTTAACCCGCTGCTCATCCGCTGCCTGCTCGACATCGCCGACAACATCCCGGGCGAGCTGGGCAACGCCCAGCAGGCGGACCAGCGCCGCGCCCGCGCCATCGCAGAAGAGACGCTGCACCGCGAGAAAAACGACGCCTCCGACCGCACCCTTCAGCTGCTGGAGCACGAGCGGATGAAGTACAACTTCTTCGCGGATATGTCCGAGGAGGTGCAGTTCGAGTACAAGGTCTCGCCGCCGATCGTGACCGTCTCGGCCTGGGGCGCGGCGCGGCTGGGCATCGACGAGGTGATCATGAGCCCCCACCGCAACGAGAAGGTGCTGGCGTTGATGGGGGCGGACCACATCCGCGAATTTTCGGACATGCTGCAGAGCACCACCCCCGAGCAGCCGGTGGTCAAGTACGACTGCGAGCTCACCCTCAACGGCGAGAAGCGCTGGACCCAGCTGATCGGCCGGGCCACCTGGTCGAGCGACCTGCCGCCCCGCTACATGGGGGCCATCGGCAAGGCGGTGGACGTGCACGACGCGCATGTCAAGATGAGCCACCTCGAAAACCTCGCCTTCCACGATGGGCTGGTGGGCCTCTTTAACCTCGGATACGCCAAGCAGCGCATCCAGGAGCGTCTGCACGACCGTGTCAACAGCAAGTTCGCGGTGGTCATGTTCGACCTTGACCATTTCAAATCCGCCAACGACAATTACGGCCATCTCTTCGGCAACGAGGTGCTGATCTACCTGGCGGACAAGCTGCGCCGCAGCATCCGCAGCGGCGATATCGCGGCCCGGGTGGGCGGCGACGAGTTTTTGATCGCGCTGGAATATGTCGAGGGGATCGAGAATATCATTGACCGGATCTTTCATCTGCTGATTGGGCAGTACCAGCAGTTCCCGATCTCGCTGAGCATGGGGGTCGCCAGCACCGAGCAGATCGGCCGGGACTTTGAGGCCCTCTTCCACGCGGCCGACCAGGCCCTCTATGTTGCCAAGCGGCGCGGGCGCGGACAGTACTGCTTCTATGACCCCTCGATGCACGAGACCCTCTCGGTGCTCTCGCCCATCGAGGAAAAAGGAGACGACCGGTGAGCCCACAGGATAGCCGGGCGCCCGGGAAAGGAAACGAAGTGAAGAACAAAACAACGCGCTTTTTGCGCATCAGCCTTATCCTGATCCTGCTGCTGTGCCTGGTGATGTTCTCGTTTTTGGGCGTTTTCATGAACGTCCGAAGCCTCAAGACGATCAACGAGGTCGGCACCTTATATATGTCCGGCATGAGCGAGCAGATCTCGCTGCACTTCCAGACGACGGTGGGGCTGCGTCTGTCCCAGCTGGAGGCGCTGATGCGCACCCTGCCGGACGACATCGCGAACAGCGGCGATCTGACCGGGACCTTTGCGGAGCTGGCCTACAACGCCCAGGCCCGCGATTTCACCTATCTCGCCTTTTACACCAGCGAGGGCGAGTTTGAGATGCTGATGGGTGAGGAGGTTTCGGTGACCGACCCGCCCCCCTTTGACGCTTCGATGAAGGCCGGGGAAAAGAAGGTCGCGGTGGGTACCGACGGCGCCGGGCAAAAGATCGTGCTGCTGGGCCAGCCGATCCCGGATTTTGAGGTGGGGGACAAGACCTATATCGCGCTGGTGGCGGGGCTGCCGGTCGAGTACATCAGCACCACCCTCGCGCTGGACGAGAACGACTCGCTGGTCTACTCCCACATCATCCGGCGGGACGGCAGCTATGTCATCCGCAGCGTGGAGCAGGTGGGTGAGAACTACCTTGACCAGATCACCGGCCTGTTTGACGAAAAGGACGCCCAGGAGGGCCAGCGGTATGTCGAGGAGCTCTCGGCCGCCATGCAGCGCAACGAGGATTACTCCGGCGTGGTGCAGCTTGGCAGCGGCGAGCGCAGGCATTTGTACAGCACCCTGCTGCCCTATTCGGAGTGGTATCTCGTGACCGTGATGCCCTACGGCGAGCTGGATATGGAGGTCAACACCCTGAGCCGCCAGTGGGTGCTGCTGGCCTTTGGCTCCTGCGGGGTGCTGCTGGCCGCGCTGCTGCTGATCTTTGCGCGCTACTACGCGCTGACCAAGCACCAGATCGCCGAGCTGAACGAGGCGCGGATGGAGGCCCTGCACGCCAACCAGGCCAAGAGCGAGTTCCTCTCGAACATGAGCCACGACATCCGCACCCCGATGAACGCCATCGTCGGCATGACCGCCATCGCCGTCGCCAACATCGACAACACCCAGCAGGTGCAGAACTGCCTCAAAAAGATCAGCCTCTCGAGCAAGCATCTCCTGGGCCTCATCAACGACGTGCTGGATATGTCCAAGATCGAGAGCGGCAAGATGACACTCAATGTCGACCAGGTCTCGCTGCGGGAGGTCATGGACAACATCGTCAGCATCGTGCAGCCCCAGATCAAGGCCAAGCGGCAGCACTTTGAGGTGTCGATCCACAACATCTCCTCCGAAAATGTCTGCTGCGACAGCGTGCGGCTCAACCAGGTGCTGCTCAACCTGCTCTCCAACGCCATCAAGTTCACCCCGGAGGGCGGCTCGATCACCATCTCGCTCTACGAGGAGCCCTCGCCCAAGGGGGAGGACTGGGTGCGCATCCAGCTGCGGGTCAAGGACACCGGCATCGGGATGTCGCCCGAGTTCCAGAAGGTCATCTTCGAATCCTTCGCCCGGGAGGACAGCGCCCGGGTTCACCGCACCGAGGGCACGGGCCTGGGCATGGCGATCACCAAGTACATCATTGATATGATGGAAGGCGCCATCAATTTGACCAGCACCCCCGGCCAGGGCACCGAGTTCTTTGTCACCCTCGATTTTGAAAAGGCCGAGGTGCAGGAGGAGGAGATGCTGCTGCCCAGCTGGAACATGCTGGTGGTGGACGACGACCAGCAGCTCTGCGAGAGCGCGGTGGCCTCGCTCAAGGGCATCGGCATCCAGGCCGAGTGGGCGCTGGACGGCGGCTCGGCCGTGCAGATGGTCAAGCGCCGCCACGCCGCCCGCAACGACTACCATATCATCCTGCTGGACTGGAAGCTGCCCGACATCGACGGCATCGAGACCGCCCGACGCATCCGCGCCCAGGTGGGCGAGGACACCCCCATCCTGCTGATCTCGGCCTACGACTGGGGCGAGATCGAGGACGAGGCGCGCTCGGCGGGCATCGACGGCTTTATCTCGAAGCCCCTCTTCAAATCCACCCTCTTCTATGGTCTCAAGCCCTTTATCGGGGACGCCGCCGCCAAGGCAGGGGAGAGCGCGACGCCCGGCAAGGAGATCAACTTTACAGGCCGCCGGGTGCTGGTGGCCGAGGACAACGAGCTCAACTGGGAGATCGCCAGCGAGCTGCTGCGCGAGCTGGGCATGGAGCTGGAGTGGGCCGAGAACGGGCAGATCTGTGTCGACAAGTTCACCGCCTCGCCGGTGGGCTGGTATGACGCGATTTTGATGGATCTGCGCATGCCGGTGATGAACGGCTACGAGGCCACCGAGGCGATCCGCAAGCTGGACCGCCCGGACGCGGGGCTGCCGATTCTGGCCATGACCGCCGACGCCTTTGCCGAGGACGCCAAAAAGTGCCTCGAGTGCGGCATGAACGCCCACATCGCGAAGCCGATCGACATCAAAGAGGTGAGCCGGCTGCTTGAGCGGTACCTGGAAAAGGAGTAACGGCGGAGGTTCCGCTGCAATATCCGCTGCAAGGATGTATTTGTTGACTGGCCAGCCCCCGGACTTTGACGGGGGCGGCTCAAAATAGGCGATGCCGCCAAAAGAGCAGCCAAAAAAGCAGAAGGCCGCCGCGCGGTATTGCCGCAGCGCCCCAGGACTATACTATGACTGTAAGCAAGAAAGGGAGAGATCACAATGGGTTGGTTTGACAAAAAGAGCAATGACGAGTATCTGCCCGCGCAGGCGGACGATCAGGAGGACGTGATGATGCCCGCGGGCGTTTCGGCCGAGCCGGTCCAGACGCCCCAGGCCGCCGAGCAGCCCCCGGTGGTGATGGTGCCGCAGCGCACCGTGCTCAGCGAGGGCACCAAGGTCAAGGGGGACGTCATCTCCAAGGAGAGCATGTCCATCGACGGCACGGTGGAGGGCAATGTCACCTGCGCCAAGCAGGTCACCATCTCCGGCACGGTGGTGGGCAATGTCAAGTGCGAGTCCTTCGCGCTCACCAGCGGCACCCTCAAGGGCAACCTGCAGTGCTCCGGCGCGGCCCGTGTGGCCGAGGAGAGCGTGATGGAGGGCAATGTCGAGGCGCAGGAGTTCTCGCTGGGCGGCACCCTGCGCGGGGACGCGCAGGTCACCGGGCTGGCCAGCCTCTTCAGCGTCAAGGCGCATATGGAGGGCGACCTCACCGCGGGCAAGATCAGCATCGCCGAGGGCGCGACCATGTTCGGCAAGGTCGAGATGATCCGCCCCAAGGAGGAACCGGCCCCGAAGAAG